>PLGF01000092.1 GCA_003138485.1 Verrucomicrobiales bacterium
CCACTCCCGAATTATTGATGGCGGCCGCCCCGAAGTCGCTGAATGGCCCGGTGTTGTCAATAACGCTGGTAAAAGAATAACTGCCGGCCCAAACCGGGACGCCGGCGAGCGCCCACAACAAGGCTGCGACCGCCCGCCACCGCGACGCTGAGGATTGATTGCTGAAAAGAAGCGATCTCATAGATTTTTGGGGGCGGGAATTTCAGCTTCCAGCCCAGCCATGAATCTCACTACATCAACGGATTTCCGTCAATCCACGGTTTTTGTCCTGTGATGTGCCAAAAAAAGGAAAACGGCAACTCCGGTCATGGCCGCGGTTTTCAGTCGCTGAAATCTTCCCCAAGACCGAGATGCGCCTGCCCTCCCCCGGCGCGGCTTGACGGGGCGGGGCGCACGGGCGACTCTTGATGCGATGGGCCAAGGGCCTTCAGCAATGACGGCCGAAGACCCTTTTTCGGTCGTGATGACGACTCCCGCCGCGCAAGCCTTGCGCCGGCGCGTGGAGGCGGGGGAAGTGTTGTCGTTCGACGGCGTGAGCCTGGGGGCGCAACCGTTCCTTGCTGTTTTACTTTCGCGGCTTTTTCCAGATCGGACCGTCGTGGTTGTGACGGAGGGGCTGCGGACGCAGGAAGTTTTCCAGCAGGACGCCGAAACATGGGCGGCGGCGGGAGCCGGGATGGAAGCGCGCCCCGCGCCGCTGTTTTATCCGGCATGGGAAGTGTTGCCGCACGAGGAGCGGTTGCCGCACGCGGATGTCGTCAGCGAAAGGCTGGCGGCGCTGGTGGCGCTGGCGGAGCCGGGCCGGGAGGGAGCGCGTCCGCTGGTGGTGTGCGGCGTGACGGCGCTGTTGCAAAAGACGATGCGGCGCGAGGACCTTAAGGGGCGCCTGCGCGTGGTGCGGCGCGGGGAGGCGTGGGACCCGCTCGACCTGATCGAATGGCTGGAGGAACAAGCCTACGAGGCGGAAGTCCAGGTGGCGGAGAAGGGGCACGTTTCCATGCGCGGCGGCATTGTGGATTTTTGGCCACTGACCAGCCCGTGGCCGGTGCGGCTGGAGTTTTTCGGGAACCAATTGGAGTCGCTTCGGTTCTTCGATCCGATCACGCAAGTGTCGCGGGAGGAAATCGGGGCCGTCACGATCCCGCCCGGGGGCGAATTGGGGCTGCTGAAGAAGGAGCAGGCCGCGGCAACCGCCAGTGTTCTGGAATACCTGCCGGACGGCTCGATTTTCCTGTTGTGCGAGCCGGAGAGGCTTGCGGAACAGGCGAAGCTTTACCAGGGGCAGGTCCCGGCAGGGGACAGGTTCCTGATAACGTGGGGGCAATTTCAGGAAGGCCTGGCGCGGCACGGAATGGCGCGAGTGGCGGTCAATTCACTGGAGACCTTTCAAATCGAGGACGTGGTTGTGGATGGGAGGCGCCTGGAGAACCAGGAGGCGCTGCCGTTCCAGAGTTTGGAGATTTTCCGGCCCATCGGCGGGCAGCGGCCCGAGCCGGCGATCGTCTCGGCACAGCGGCGGGAATTCTTCCAGCAATTGCACCGGTGGACGCGCCAGGGCTACGGGGTGCATCTGTTTTGCAACAACGATGGCGAGCGGCAGCGGTTCGAGGAGATTTGGTGGGAATACGGCCTGGGCCATCCGGGGGCGCTGCGCATCCGGCTGGGGGCGCTGTCCCGCGGCTTTCTCTTCGAGCCGGCCAAACTGGCAGTGGTAACGGACGCGGAGATTTTCGGACGTTACAAAGTGCAACGTCCGCGCCGGCTCAAATCGCCGCACGCTCCATCGAGCCGTTCGCTTCTGGACATCAATTTCTCGGAATTGGAAGCGGGCGATTACGTGGTGCATCTGCAACACGGCATCGGGCGCTACCTGGGATTGCAAGCCATGCCCGACGCGCCGGGCCGCAGCCCGGACGACGGGCGGGCGCAAGTCGTTTCCTCCGGCGAGGAATGCCTTGTCATTGAATTTGCCCCGGCCAGCGGGACCGACGCGGCGCCGAAGCTTTACGTGCCGATCAGCGAGGCCCACCTGGTCGGGAAATACGTCGGCGCGGGCAAGGCGCGTCCGCCCCTCAACACCCTTGGCGGCGCGCGCTGGGCCAGGGCCAAGGCCCAGGCTGAAGCGGCCGTGCGCGACATGGCGGCGGACATGCTCTCCATCCAGGCCGCGCGCGCGACGCAGGAAGGCCACGCGTTCCCGGCCGACACCGGCTGGCAGTTGGAATTCGAGCACAGCTTCCTCTTCGAGGAGACGCCCGACCAGGCCCGCGCGATTGCAGCCTCCAAGAAGGACATGGAGGCGGCGCGGCCCATGGACCGTTTGATTTGCGGAGACGTCGGCTACGGCAAGACGGAGGTGGCCATTCGCGCCGCCTTCAAAGCGGCGCTGGCCGGCAAGCAAGTGGCCGTGCTGGTCCCGACGACCGTGCTGGCCCAGCAACATTTCAACACCTTCACTGAACGGATGGCCGAGTACCCGGTGCGGATTGAGTTGCTGTCGCGATTTCGCAGCCGCGGCGAGCAGGCGCGCGTGGTGCGCGATCTGGCCGCAGGCTCCGTCGATCTTGTCATTGGCACTCATCGCCTCCTGCAAAGCGACATCGTGTTCAAGGATTTGGGCCTGGTGGTCATTGACGAAGAACAGCGCTTCGGCGTCTTCCACAAGGAGCGATTCAAGAAACTGCGCACCTTGGTCGATGTCCTGACGCTGACGGCCACGCCCATTCCGCGGACGCTCTACCTGGCGCTGGCCGGCGCGCGGGACATGAGCACGATTGAAACGCCGCCCCAAGACCGGCTGCCCGTCGAAACCATCGTCATCCCTTACGACGAACGCGTCATTCGCGACGCCATCCAGCGCGAAATCAACCGGGGCGGGCAGGTGTTCTTTTTGCACAATCGGGTGTTCGACATCGAAACGGTGGCGCAACGATTGCGAGAGCTGGCGCCTGCGGCGCGCATCGCCGTCGGACACGGCCAGATGCACAGCGACCAATTGGAAGAGGTGATGACGACGTTCGTCAACGGCCAGAGCGACGTGCTGCTCTCGACGACGATCATCGAGAGCGGCCTGGACATACCCAATGCCAACACCATCATCATCGACCGCGCGGACCGTTTCGGATTGAGCGATCTCTACCAGTTGCGCGGGCGCGTCGGCCGCTACAAGCATCAGGCCTACGCCTATTTGCTCCTGCCCAGGCACGCGGGCCTGCTGGCCGACGCCCGCAAACGCCTGAGCGCCATCAAGCAGTATTCGAGTCTGGGCAGCGGCTTCAAAATCGCCATGCGCGACCTGGAAATTCGCGGGGCGGGCAACCTCCTTGGCGCCGAGCAAAGCGGCCACATCACCGCCGTCGGCTTCGAGCTTTATTGCCAGTTGCTCAAGCAAAGCGTCAGCTCCCTCAAAGGCGAGAAGCCCCGGCCCCGGCCGGACGTTCAACTGCGGCTGGACTTCCTTGCCATGACAGCCGAAGAAGCCGCGCCCGCCGCGCCGCGCCCGGCGGCCAAGGCCGCTGCGCCGACTCTCCAAATCCAAGTTCCGCGCGAGGTGGCGACGCACGTATCAGCGCCGGCGACGGCCGCCGCGCCCAAGCCGGAGCGGACGCGTCGCAAAGCCGTGGCGGCCATTCCGCCCAGCTACATTGGCGAAGCCCAACAGCGCATCGAAATCTCCCGCAAGCTGGCCCAGGCAACCGACGCGGGAGCCTTGCGCGCGTTGAAAGTTGAGTTGCGCGACCGGTTCGGGCCGCTTCCTGCGACGGTCGAACTGGCCTTGCAGGCGGCGGATTTGAAGCTGGCCGCGGCCGGGCGGGGCGTGACGATGATTGAAACGCAGGACGGCAAATTGATGCTGACGCGGAACAACGATTACGTGATGGCGGGAGGGAAATTCCCGCGCCTGAAAAGAACCGCGCCCGCCGCCCGGCTCAATGAGATCAAGAGACTGGTGTTGGCACTGTGAAAATGGCACGCATTCCCTGTGCCAAGCGGCCTTGGAGGATTCAAATTATCTCACAAAAAAAGGCCGTTGCTCCTTGACGAGTCCGCCGCAACGTGGCCATCTTGTCTGCCATTTTTGGATTTTGAGTAGCTCGAAGAAAAAAACTGAACAGAAACGTCGCGCCCCGCCCGCCAGCCGCTCAAGCGACCTCTCCCGGCGGAGCGCGCAGGAGTCTGTTTCCACGCGCGCCGAGCAACGCCGCGGAACGGTCGCCGCCTCAGCCATGACACCACTTCCTCAAGCCAGACTAAAGATTCAAGCCGTGCTCTCAGTCGCCGCCGGCGCCATTATTTCCGGTTCGCTGGACCTGACCGAAAAGGTCAAGGAACTCGTCCGCCTTGCCCAAGAACAGGGTTACCTCACCTACAGCGACATCAACGACGCCCTGCCCGACGGCGTCGTTTCACCCGACCAACTGGATGATCTCTATGGCAAACTTCGCAACCTCGAAGTCGAGATCGTGGACCAGGCNNCCCGTCCGCATGTACCTCAAGCAAATGGGCCAGGTCCCTCTGCTCACCCGCGAACAGGAAGTCGAGATTTCCAAGCGAATCGAGGACGCGGAAAACGAAGTCAAACGCATCATTTTCAGCTTCGGCTTCGCCGGCAAAGAACACATCGCCCTGGCCGAGAAACTCATCTCCCAGCCGCCCAAAGAACGCTTCGACCGCGTCATCGTGGACAAGAAGATCGAGGGCCGCGACAACCATTTGCGCGAGCTGCGCCGGCTCGTCAAGAACGTCCGCCTCCTGGACCAGCAGGTTGATGACAAATACTCCCAGTTGCAAGACGCCCCGCCGGAGATCAAAAGCCGCGAGAAAATGGCCCGCGAGTTCAAACGCCTCGACGAACGCCTCCAGCGCACCTTCAACCAGTTCTTCTACAAACAGAAGGTCATCGAGGAGATGGCTTTGGTCGCCGACAACATCCACGACAAAGTTCAGTTGAGCCTCCGCACGATCAAGGAATTGGAGGTCCTCGGCCAGGCGGCCCAGCAGCAGCCCATCATCCTCTCCGAGCAGCGCAAGATCAAGGCTCTGGAGGAATTCGTCCGCATGCCCTGCGCCGAATACCTCCGCTCCTACCTCCAACTCCAGCACTTCGCCCGCAAAGCCATCCAGGCCAAAACGGAAATGGTCGAAGCCAACCTCCGCCTGGTCATCTCCATCGCCAAAAAATACACCAACCGCGGCCTTTCCTTCCTGGACCTCATCCAGGAAGGCAACATGGGCCTCATGAAAGCCGTCGAAAAATTCGAATACCGCCGCGGCTACAAATTCTCCACCTACGCCACCTGGTGGATCCGCCAGGCCATCACCCGTTCCATTGCCGACCAGGCCCGCACCATCCGCATCCCCGTCCACATGATCGAAACGATCAACAAACTGATGCGCGTCCAGAAACAATTGATCCAGGACTTCGGACGCGAACCCTCCCCGGAGGAACTCGCCGACGAAATGCAAATCCCCGTGGACCGCGTCCGCGCCGTCCTCAAAATGGCCCAGCAGCCCATCTCCCTCCAATCCCCCGTCGGCGACAGCGAAGACACCAACTTCGGCGACTTCATCGAAGACAAGACCGCCGAGAACCCTTCGGACATGACCAGCTACAGCCTCCTCAAAGACAAGCTGGGCGACGTCCTGTCCAGCCTCACCGAGCGCGAGCGCAAAGTCCTCGAACTCCGATTTGGCTTGGGCGACGGCTATTCGCGGACCTTGGAGGAAGTCGGCAATCAATTCCGCGTCACCCGCGAGCGCATCCGGCAGATCGAAGCCAAAGCGCTCCGCAAAATGCGCCATCCCACCCGCATCCGCCAGCTCTCCGGCTTTTTGGAGACCGAGAAACCCGCCTGAACCCGCCGCGGGAGAATTCCAGCACCCGCGCTATTTATCATGCACAAGGGTGCATAAGCCTGCATAAACCGCCGAAATCTCCGCGCCGATCCCCCCTCCAAAACCCGCCCCGCCGTCAACTTTCAGAGGAGTCCGCAGGATGGAATACATTGAGCTTGCCGCGAAAAGGCGCAAGAAGCGCAAAAAGTCTTCTGTTTATGCGCCTTTTGCGCTTTTTCGCGGCTAT
>PLGF01000090.1 GCA_003138485.1 Verrucomicrobiales bacterium
TTATGCAGGCTTGTGCACCCTTGTGCACCATAAAAAACGCGTGGCCTGGAGTTCTCCCGCAGGCCGGGCGGGTTGGTGAGCATTGATAATCAAGGACATACAACGCGGCGCTTGGCAGGAATCCTTAGCGCATGCGCGCCCAGCGCAGTTTGGCGGAGGCGGAGCGCGGGTTGGCGCGGCGCTCTTCGGGCGCGGGACGCGTGACCTCGCCAGCAATTTCCCCATATTGCCCGGCGCGAATGCCTGCCTCGAATGCCCTCTTGACGCGGCGGTCTTCGCCGGAATGAAACGTCAGGATTGCCACTGTCCCGCCCGGACGCAGGCAGGCGGGGAGCTGGCGGAGAAGCATTTCCAGCGCGGAAAACTCGTCGTTGACGGCGATGCGCAGGGCCTGGAAGACACGGCGGGTGGAAAGCGCGCAGGCCTCCTTGTCCAAGCGCGGCAGGGCGGCGCGAATGGCAACGGCAAGGCTGGCGGTGGTGGCAAAGGAGCCGCCGGCCAGAGCCGGGGCCAGCGCCGAGGCGTGGGGTTCGTCGGCGTGGTTCTCCAGCAATTCCTGGAGCGGGCCGGGTCGGATGCGTTGGAGCAGGGCCGAGGCGGGCTGGCCCCGCCCCGGATTCATGCGCATGTCCAGCGGGCCGTCGAATTTGGCGGAGAATCCGCGGGCCGGGTCGTCGAGTTGCATGGAGGAAACGCCCAAGTCCGCCAGGATGATGTCCGCGCCGGAAAGGCCGGCTTGCGCCAGTATCCGCGGCAGCCCGGCGAAGTTGCTGTGATAGGCGGTGAAGGCGTCCGGCCCGAAGCCCAGGGCGCGGAGGCGGGCTTCGGTTTTTGGCAGTTCGAGCGGATCGACGTCCATGCCGAGCAAACGGCCGCCGGGTTGGAGCCGGGGCAGGATTTCCGCGGCGTGGCCGCCAAAGCCGAGGGTGCAATCGACGGCGATCTGGCCCGGCCGGGGAGCGAGGAGCGAGAGGATTTCCGCGGCCATGACCGGGCGGTGCATGCCGGCGGGCGTTTTGCCGGAAGCCAGGACTTTGCGCACCGTCTCCGGGTAACGGGCGGGGTCGCGCTCCTTGTATTTCTGGTCGAAGCGGCGCGGATGCGAGCCGGAGTACCGCGGGCGGCGCCGGTGGGGCGCGGGTTCAGTATTTGGCGACGGTGTGATCAATTTCGTCCGCCCAGGCGTTGATGCCGCCTTTGACGCTTTTGACATGCTTGAATCCATGCTCGCGAAGGAATTGCAGAGCGCGAAGGGAGCGCGCGCCGCTTTTGCAATGGATGTAAATCTGGCCGTTGGGGTCCAGTTCGGTGAAGCGTTGGGGCAGCGAGCCGACGGGGATGAGCGGGACGCCGTCGATGTGGGCGATCTGGTATTCGTCAGGCTCGCGAACGTCGATGACTTTGATGCCCAGGGCCGGGTTGTCGAGAGCCTGCTTCATGTCCTGGACGGTGACTTCATCGGGATTGGAAGCGGGAATCGCGGATGGAGGGGTGATGCCGCAGAAGAATTCGTAATCGACAAGTTTGGTGATGGTTGGGTTCCGTCCGCAGAGGGGGCACATGGGGTCGGGGCGGAGGCGGACTTCGCGGAACTTCATCTCCAGAGCGTTGAAAAGGAGCAGGCGGCCAATGAGCGAACTGCCTTTGCCCAGCGCGAGCTTGAGAATCTCGGTGGCCTGGATCGTGCCGATGATGCCGGGCAGAACACCCAGCACGCCGCCTTCGGCGCAACTGGGCACCATGCCGGGAGGAGGCGGCTCGGGATAAAGGCAGCGGTAACAAGGCCCGTTGAGATGCGGCGCGAAGACGCTGGCCTGGCCCTCGAAGCGGAAGATGGAGCCATAGACGTTGGGTTTCTTGAGCAGCACGCAGGCGTCGTTGGTCAGGTAGCGGGTGGGAAAATTGTCCGTGCCATCGACGACGATGTCGTATTGGGCGAGGATGTCCAGGGCATTGTCGCTGGTGATGCGGGTGTTGTGGAGGACGACTTCGACGTTGGGGTTGAGGCCCAGGATGGTTTCGCGGGCCGACTCGGCTTTGGAGCGGCCGACGTCGGCGGTGCTGTGAAGGATCTGGCGCTGGAGATTGGAGAAATCGACCGCGTCAAAATCGACGATGCCGATCTTGCCGATGCCCGCCGCGGCGAGATACATGGCGATGGGCGACCCCAGGCCGCCCGCGCCGATGCAGACGACGCTGGTGGAACAGATTTTTTTCTGCCCGGCCAGGCCGACTTCCGGCAGGATCAGATGGCGCGAGTAGCGGCGGATTTCGTCATTGTTAAGTTGCATACAACAAGGTCGGTGGAGAGGTTACGGCATGTCCGCCATAAATCAAGGCGCCAGGGCGGCGGGAATCCTCGCATCCGTTCTGGCAAGTGTCTGTTAATCAGGATAAACTGATACGTGAATATGGACTTGGAACTTATTGGTCCCCATCCGTTCGATCAGGACAAACAGGGCCGGCAGCAAGTGCGGGTCGGGACTTTATTCTTGGGACACAAGGTGCTCTACACGCTGCCGCCGGGTGTTCATGCCTGGCAACGATCGGCTTTCATAGAGTCTCTCAACAGCAAGCGCGCCAAAGCCGGCGCCGGCCCGTTGAGCCTGGAAGAGGAGGAGAAGGTTTGCAGGGATTCGGTCGATCTCATTTTCGATCCCGGCCAGGTCCTCATCCGCCCCAACCCCGCCCGCATGGACCTGGCGTTCGCCGCCGATGAACTGTTGCAGCAATTGATTTCCAAACGGCGCATTATTTTCCTCTCGGTTTCGGACCGGCGCGTCCGCGAGGCGATCAAGCGGCGGGGCGAGTGCTGGCGGCTGAGCGCCATCCCGACGACCAAGGAGGAGAAAGCCAGGCTGATCTTGAGTTCCAAAGTGGCCATTGCGGAGCTTCCCATTTATTACTACAACCGGCTTACAGGCACGCGCTGGCTGACATGCCAGGAGTTCGCCAATCTGGGCGGACTGGACGACGCGGCGCTGGCCGCGCAACTTCAGGAAATTGGCAATTACTCCATCAGGCGCACGCAGGCGGGGCGGCCGGAACTGGATTTCTTCGCCGTCGATTTGCGGCATTGCGGGCCGGCTCTCTTTGCCGGAATTGACTTCGGGAAGCTGCCCGCAGCCGAGTTGCGCGCGAAATACGACGGGATCAAAACTCATTTCATTTCCGCCGTGCATGAGGCCTTCCGGCGGGACGATGGCGCCAATGAGTCCTGGTGCAATCGGATGATCGCGACCCTGTTCCTGGATGGCAATGAAACCCAGACTGACCACATACTCAGCGGACTCAGCCCCGAATTCTATCTGCGCGTCGAGTGGCTGCCAGGCGGGCGGTTCGAGGAGGGGGAGTTTCTCCTGGATCCGCTCTTCGAAGAAGCGGCTCTTCACCCGGAAGATCAGGCCTTGCAGAAACTCTTCGATCCCCGCGCCAAAGGCATCATTTTCAACCTCATCCGGGAATACGGCGACCTCGAATACATCAACCTGGGACGCCTCCCTGAATCCCTCTCCAAAAACCGCCCGCAAAACGTCGGCCGCCGCGGCGTTTACCTCGCCGAACTTCGCTCGCGCGGCGAGCGCACCCCGATCAAACGCTTCATGCGCCTGCTCAAGTGGGACGTTTGGGAGCATCTGGACGAAGGCAAGGACCTTCTCGCCTCCATCGAGGAAAGCGATGATTACACCGATTACTGGCTGGATCGAAGGCTGGGCTGCCTCCAATTGGGCATGAACCTCCTCTCCCGCGTCGTCATGCGCCGCCTCACCGAAACTTACCGCGGACGCGCGGCGGGTTTCTGCGGTCGCACCATTCGCACCACCTACTTCGAGCGCGACTATCTCGAAGGCGTCGCCACCGACAAAGTGCCCATGGAAAAGCTGGTCCGGCCCGAATACGCGCTCAAGCTGGCCGGTTTGCTCGGCAGGGCCGCCGCTTCCAGCATGATTGTCGGACGCGCCCTCTCCGGTCGGCCGGTTTTCGACGACGGCGACGAAGTTGTCCGCGAAGGCGAGGATGGGCTGCCCACCGAGATACTCGTCGGCGACCACAGTGGCGCATTCGGCGAGTACCAACTTCCCATGGACGCCTTCGTCGAACATTACGCCCGTCCCGTCAACACGCGGGCCAAACTCCTCACCAACGGCCACGCCTTTGCCCGCGCCTACCTGAGCGGTCTTCACCAGCGCTTTGCTCACATCCAGGATGACTACCGCAAACGCCGCCGCGCGTTCGACACCCTCTTCAAACATTGCAAATACGACACCGGCGGCAGCTTCGGTTTCCGATGGGAAAACGTCCTTCGCCGCCTGGATCAGACCGACGTGGACCGGTTGGTCGAAGCCATCCACAGCCGCATCTGGACCTGAAATGGGCCGCCCGCCAGTAAGCTGAACAGCGCGTTAGATTCATGATATTTCAGTTGACAACGACAATGACAAGGAGTAAAAGCGACAGCATGAACTCCAAAACAAAAGCCAAGAAAGCAGCGCGCATCTTTTTGGGCTTTTTGTTGTTGGCCGCGCCGGCAGCGGTGCAAGCCCAATTCAGTTACACGCCCAACGCCGATGGCGTCACCGCCACCATAACCGGTTACGCTTACGGGCCTGGTTCTGTCGGCCCAGTGAACATCCCATCCGAGACGAACGGTCTGACGGTCGTCAGCATAGGGGATGGCGCGTTCGCGAACCTCCCCCCGCCGGGTCTTTTAGATCCGCCCGGGCCGGATTATTACCCGACCAGCGCCACCATCCCCGGCAGCGTCACCAACATCGGGGCTTCGGCGTTCCTTTACTGCCCCTCTCTGACCAACGTTACGATGGCCTACGGCGTTCTCAGCATCGGGGCTGATGCGTTCTCTCAATGCTCCAGCCTGGCCGGCGTCACGCTGCCGGCCAACCTCACCAGCATCGGCGAAGGAGCGTTCTCTTACTGTCCCAGCCTTGCCGGCGTCACGATACCCGCCGGCGTTACCAACATCGGACTCATTCCATTCGTGGATTGCACCAACATGCAAGCGATAAACGTGGATCCAACAAATTTGTTTTACAGCAGTGTCGATGGAGTGTTGTTCGACTCGGACCAAAGCACGCTCCTCGAATATCCTGGCGGTCGAAGCGGCGGTTATGCCATACCCGGCAGCGTCACCAGCACCGGAGAATATGCGTTCTTTGACTGCCCCAACCTGACCAGTGTCACGATACCCGGCAGCGTTACCAACCTCGGAGATTATGCGTTTGGTTTCTGCGCAAGCCTGACCAACGCCACGATTCCCAACAGCATTACCAGTATCCCGTATTATGGGTTCTATTGGTCCGGTCTGACCAGCATCATAATTCCCAGCAGTGTCACCAATATCGTAGGCCAGGCGTTCCAATTCTGCTTCAACCTGCACAGTGTCTATTTCCGAGGCAACGCTCCTGCCGTTGGCGGATGGAGTTTCTTTAATGACACCAATGCGACGGCCTATTATCTGCCAGGCACCACCGGTTGGGGCGCCTTCTCCACGAATAGCGGCCTTCCAACGGCGTTCTGGTTGCTTCCAAACCCGCTGATTCTAAATAACGGCTCAAGCCTCGGTGTGCAAAGCAACGGGTTTGCTTTCACCATCTCCTGGGCGACCAACGTCTCCGTCGTGGTGGAAGCTTGCACCAACCTGGCCAACCCTGTTTGGACTGCGCTCCAGACCAACGCGCTGACCGGCGGTTCGTTCAACTTCAGCGATCCGCAGTGGACGAATTTCCCTGGCCGATACTACCGCATTCGCACGCTCTGAAAGTCCGGAGCGGGGTTACGCCGTATTCCGGATAAGCTCCAGTTGTTGATCCAGCCGCTTGGGGGAAACCGGCGCGGCGGTGCCAAGTTCCTGCGCAAAGAGCGAAATCTTGAACTCTTCCACCATCCACCGGAACGCTTCGATTTGGCGCCGCGCTTCCGGCGATCTCTTTTCCCCTTGCAGCTTCCGCAATGCGTCCTGGTAGGGTGCGAGCTGGCGCTGGCGTTCCTGGCTCTTGGCCGGATTCAACGCCGCCCGCTCCGCGCGGATGAGCAGCCCCTTGAGATACCGCGGCAGATGCTCCAGCCGTTCATACTCGATGCGCTCCAGAAAACGCGACGACACCAGCCCGGCCAGTTCGTCCGCCAATGGGTTGGCGGCGCGAACCACGGCGGGTGTTCCGAGCTGGCTGAACGACGTCAGCGCGCGCGGGCGCGGAGGCGCTGGAGCGGCGATGGCGCCGAGGCGTTGCTGGACCTGCTGCCGCAACTGCAGTATCAGAGCGAGGCGATCCATGAATTGCGTCGCCAGCCCGGGAAGGCGCCGGCGCGCCTCCGCCACGGCCGCTTCAAAATTGCTCCGCGTCAACTCCGGCCACGGTTCCGCCGGGAGAAGATGGCGCTTGAGATGTTCCAGCGCCGTTTCCCGCAACTCGGCGCTGTCCCCCAGCGGCGCATAGAGCGCGTCGTGGCGGCTCAAAGCGCGCAAATCCTTTTCCAGCCAGCCAAGGTCCTTTTGGATGGCGAGTTCCACCAGGCGTTGAGCGCCGGGCAGCGCGGCGGCGCGCGCCAGATCGCGGTTGCGAAAGAGGCGCGCGTTCACGCTGCCTTCGACAAACTCAAGCCCGGGCCACGCATACACCGGCAGCCCGCTTCCTTCGCTCACCGTGAGGCGTTCCGGCAGATCGCCGCAGGTCCAATCTTCCAGGCCAAAGCGCTCCCGCCTTTCGGCCGCTCGAGTCCACTCGGCGGAGTCGGCTTCCGCGGCGATCTCCGTGGTCATTTTCTTCAAGCGTTGCTGGAGCTGCGCCAGGTCGCGTCCGGCGCCGAGCGATTTCCTTTTGCCGTCAATAATATCAATACGCGGACGCAAATGCGCCGGCAACGCGTTGGCCGGCCAGTCAGCCGCCTTTACCTCCACGCCGTAGCGGCGGTGAAGATGGCGGGCGAAGTCTTGCAGAAACGACGCCCCCGCCGGCTGAAACTCGCGCACAATCTCCGCGACTTTGGGCGGAAAGGGCATCAGCTCGCGGCGGATCGATTTCGGCAGCGCGCGGAGCAACCCGGCGATCCTCTCCTCGCGCAACCCCGGCACCGCCCATTCCAACAACGCCGATGATGCGGTTTGCGCCAGAGTGAACGGCAGTTTAATTGTCACGCCGTCATGTTCCTCGCCGGGGGCGTACGCGTAGGCCAGCTCCACCGTCTGGCCGCTGACCGGCACCGCGTCGGGAAACGCCTCCAAGTCATAGCCCGGCAATTGGCCCCCAGCCAGCTCGGTCTCTGAGACACAAAGACGTTCCGTCATCGCGGCGTCGCGCAAGAGGCGGTTCAACTGATGCACAGACCAGACATCGGTGATGTGCCGCGCATAGAATGCCGCCAGCGCCTCATCCAGATCGGCCAGGGCGCGATCTCGGACCCGCGTGTGCCAGTTCTCGATCTTTTCCCGGACGCTCCGGTTGTGCGTCAGGAACCGGCAGGATGCCGGCAACTCCGGCTTTGCCACCGCCTCCGGCGTGAGAACGCGGACATCATCGTGATCGGCCTCCTCGTCGCCGCCGCGGTCGCGGGAGGGAAACAGACTCTCTTCCACCAAAGCCGAGCGGATGAAGATTGTCGTGGCATCGCGCGGGTTGATATTGCCGTAGGCAACGTCGCGGCGCAGCACTTCCAAACCGTGCAAGGTGACGATCTCTTCCACCAGCACATTGCCGCCGGCGGCGCTCCAACGCGGATTCTGGCGCGTGACCTTGCAGCAATGGGGCGCGAGTTGAAAAATCCATTCCGGCTCGATGCCGGCCAGCGTGCGCGCAAAGAGCTGCGACGTTTCGACGATTTCACCCGCGACAATCCATTGCGGCTGGTTCGACTTGGGCCTGAGCTTGTCCGTCACAGCCCGGCCCTGCCGGGCGGCGCCGGAGGCGTGCAGCGCCGAGCCGGGGAAGACGCAAACCAGCCGGTTGCCCGCCGCCTTGTAGGAGTTTCTTTCCTCGAAACGCGCCACATGGCCGATCAACCCGGCGAGAACGGAGCGATGGATCGCGTCGTAAGCGGCGTTGCTCTCGTTGAGCCGGAGCGTGCCGAGGTCCTCCAGCGCGTCGTGCAACTGGGCATAGACATCCTGCCATTCGCGCATCCGCACATAAGAGAGAAAACGTTGCCGGCAGAACTTCCGCCGCTGTCCCTGGGTGCGGAGCCGGTCCCATTCGTCGTGAACGGCGTTCCAGATGTTGAGCAGTGAGAGAAAATCCGATCGTGGATCGGAGAACTGCCTGTGGGCGGCGGCGGCCGCGTCCTTTTGCTCCAGCGGCCGTTCGCGCGGGTCTTGAATGCTCAGGCCGGCGGCTATGATCAACAATTCAGCCGTCGCATGTTCGTGCTGGGACTGGAGCAGCATGCGTCCGAGGGTGGGATCAATCGGCAGCCGGGCGAGGTCTTCGCCCAGGCGCGTCAGGGCGCGTTGTTCGTCCAGCGCCCCCAGCTCCTGCAGCAGGGCGTAGCCGCCGGCGATGGCGGCGGGCGCGGGCGGCTGAACAAACGGAAATGTTTCAATGTCTCCAAGGTGAAAAGCCTTCATGCGCAGAATGACTTCCGCCAGATTGGCCCGCTGGATTTCCGGCTGCGTGAACGCCGGCCGCCCCTCGAAATCCTCCCTGGCGTAGAGCCGGACGCACACCCCCGCCTCCACGCGTCCCGCCCGGCCCTTGCGCTGGTTGGCGCTGCTCTGCGACACCGGCTCAACCGGCAGCCGTTTGGTCCGCGTGCGCGGATTGTAACGGCTCAGGCGGGCCAGGCCGGAATCAATCACATAACGGATGCCGGGAATGGTCAGCGACGTTTCGGCGATATTCGTCGCGATGACGATCTTGCGGCGGGCGGAGGGCGCGAAGACCCTTTGCTGATCCCCTGCGCTGAGCCGGCCGAACAGCGGGATGATTTCAGCTTCGCCCTTGAAACGCCCATCGAGCTGGTCGCCCGTCTCTCGAATATCGCGCTCGCCGGGCATGAAGATCAACACGTCGCCGCGGTCGGTCTCGCAAAGTATTCGCTCCGTCGCCTGCGCCGCCGCATCCACATAACTGACCTCGCCCCGCTCCTCCGATTCCGCGTCCAGCGGCTGATACTGGACTTCCACCGGATAAAGCCGGCCGGAGACTTCGATGATCGGCGCGTTGTCGAAATGGCGCGAGAAGGCCCCGGTGTCGATCGTGGCGGAGGTGATGATGAGTTTGAGGTCCTGACGCCGGACCAGCAAGCCCTTCAGGTGGCCGAGCAGAAAATCAATGTTCAGGCTGCGCTCATGCGCCTCGTCGAGGATGATCGCGTTGTATTCCGAGAGCGTGGGGTCGCCCTGAGTTTCCGCCAGCAGGATGCCGTCGGTCATCATTTTGATGTAGGTCCGCTCGCTGGAGCGATCGTCAAAACGAATTTTACAACCCACCTCCCGGCCCCACGCCACCCCCAATTCCTCCGCGATGCGGCGCGAGATCGACAGCGCCGCCACGCGCCGGGGTTGCGTGCAGCCGATCTTGGCCTCGATCCCCAGGCCGGCTTCCAGACACATTTTGGGAATCTGCGTCGTCTTGCCCGATCCGGTCTCTCCCGCGATGACGACCACCTGATGGGCGCCAATGGCGGCGACGATCTCGTCCTTGCGCGCGGTGATCGGCAGGTCCGGCGGGTAGGTCGCGGCGGGAACGTTGAGCCGGCGCTCCCGGCGCAGCACGATGGAGGCGTCCACTTGTTGCCGCAGCCGCTCCAGCAAGGCATCCCGTTGCACCGGGTGATGATGATCGCGCAAAAGCCGGGCCAGCCGCCGCCCCAGCCTCACCCAGTCGGGCAGCAGGCACTGCGGCAGCAGCGTCTTCAGTTCTTCAATCCGCTCATCAGCCATTCAAGAGCGCTGAGCATAACAGAGCCGGCCGTAGCGGGAAAGCCGACAATGGGTTAAGCCTGTTGGCGCTTGTATGCTTCGCGAACGGCCCGGAGCAAGTCATTTGACCGCGCCTCGAATTTCTCGAACTCCCGCATATTGTCCCGCCTGATGTGGAGTTGGCCTTCGCCCGCGTTGCCGCGGTGTTGGCCGGCGGAGTAGTACTTGTTATTGGCCACCTCCTTCGATGCCAGAACCCAGTAGCGGATTCTGTCCCGCCAAACCCCGAGCCAGATAAAAACGTCACAGCAGCCGGGTTTGACTTGCTGGAAGTTCATGTCGAAATCCTTCGATGAGGAAGATGCGAGCGCCTTGACGTAAAGTGGTTCGGCGCTGTCAAAATCAACGGCGCGGGAAGCCTTCACTTCTATCTTTATTTCGGCATCGAGAAAAAAGTCATATTCGCCGGAGTACTCGCGATCCAGCTTCTTGCTGGGACACACCATGTCCGGAATAAGCTCGGAAAGATGTCCTTGTGCCCACGCCTCCCCAAATCCTCTGGGCGCGCTGATTTCGAATATGTAGAGAAACTTATTTCTGCTGATGTAACCGTCGCGAAGCTCAATGTACTCATCAAAGGTCAACTTATCAGCCCCAAGGAGGGCCGAAATGATATACTCGAACTCGTTGAAAGGATAGACGGAGACAAGAGTTTCCAACTTATGCTGGAGATCCAATTGGTTCGGCAGGGTGGCAACGAGTCGGTCAAGTTCTTCTTTGAGCTTTTCCGTGATCAAAAAAGGGTGACTTGCTCTGGGTGTTCGGCGTCGTGCTTTGGAAGGCGTCCGCAACGTCGGTTGTGTTCGGGCGTTGCGCGTTCTGCCGGCGGGAGCGGCTGTGACTCCACGGCGGCAGGCCCATCTTGCGCAGTCTCGAATTGGACCTGGATGTCGTTCTCAAATGCGTGGCTGTTTTGCCAGCCGAGCCGTCCTGTCTTGCGGTAGTTCTCGAGGCGGCGGATGCTGATTTCGCAGAAAACAGGGTCCGTGTCGATTGTGTAACAGCGTCGCTTGAGGATTTCGCTGGCAAGAAGGGTCGTGCCCGAGTGTGCGAAAAAGTCAACCACCAGATGATTCGAGGCGGACGAAGCCCTGATAATCCGGTCGATGCACTTGAGCGGCTTCTGAGCGAAGCATCCGTTCACATTCTCTTCCATGCGATAGAAGACCTGTTGAATATCCACCCAGACATTCCCAGCACGGATATTCTCAGACCTGCTTCTCTCCATGTTCTCGGTAAGCTCGCCATTGACCTCCTTGTAATAACCTCGAAGTATCTTTGGAATATCGGTGTATTCCGCTTCGATGTTGAAAACCGGGTCGCCTTTTGTGTAGTAGAGCAGCTCCTGTCGAACAGCCATCCAGTTCTTCTGCGTTCCGTACCCGCGCTGATTGCGCATCGTAACAAAACTGCGGGTCGCCAGCGGCAGCGCGCGCATCATTATCATGAAGTCGGGTAGCGGCTGGAAACCGTCCTTTTGATCAGCGCCCAGCCAGACGTAAAGGGAGGCATTCGAGGCCATCCAGTCGAGTGTGCATTGGACCCATTGTTTGCACCACCCGATGTACTGGCCGGCGCTCCGTTCCTCGAATGCGACCAAGTTGTAGGGCGGGTCGTGGATCGCCAGGTTCGCTTTGTTTCCATCCATCAAAAGCGCGATGTCGCCAGGATGAGTGGCATCCAGACATCCGACCTTGTGTCCTGAAACAGGGTCATTCCAGACCTCACCTGGCTTGAGGCGGCAATATGGAAGCACCAAGGCCCGAACATCGGGCCTTTGATCCAACCGTGGCATAGGATTGCTAACCATCACTTTCATTACTCTTTCGCTTCTCAGCGCAAATGGCAACGGCAAATCGGTCTTGGAGCCGGTAATGGCTGGTCTGGAGCCATTGGTTCATTTCCCCGGGTTCGCCCCCTTGAAATTCAACCGGATCGAATAGAGGCGCTTGCTGGCCGTGATGAACAGCGTCTTGTGGTCCCTGCCGCCAAAGCTTACGTTGGCCGTCCACGGCTCCGCCACGTCAATGTGCTCGGTCTGCTTCCCCGTCTTGTCAAATACAGTCACGCCGCGGCCGCACAGGTAGATGTTCCCCTGCTCGTCAATCGTCATCCCGTCCGATCCCTTCGCGCAAAACAGCGTCTTGTCCGCCAGCGAGCCGTCCGCCTGGATCGCGTAGCGGTAGGTCCGGTCGGCCCCGATGTCCGCCACGAAAAGCGTCTTGCCGTCCGGCGTGCCGGTGATCCCGTTGGGCTTCTTCAAGTCACTGGTGACTTGCGTCAGGGTCTTTCCGTCCGCCGATAGATAAAACACCTGCTCGCTCTCCAGCGCCATCGTCTGATGGTCCCACCAGGTGCGCTTGTAAAATGGGTCCGTGATCCACATCTGGCCGTTGGGGGCCACCCACACGTCATTGGGGCCGTTGAGGTATTTGCCCTGGTAATCCTTGATCAGCACCGTCACCTTTTTGTCGGGCGTGATGGACCATAGCGCGTTCTTTTCGTCCGCGCATGCGATCAGGTTGCCCTTGGCGTCCATGTACATCCCGTTGGCGCGGCCCGCGGGCTGCATGAAAGTGGTAAGCACGCCGGCCACGCTCCATTCCATGATCCGGTCATTGGGCTGGTCGGTGAAGAAGATATTGCCGCTGGCGTCGCAGGTCGGGCCTTCGGTGAACGAGAAACCGCTCGACAGCCGTTCGAGCTTGGCACCCGGCGCTATCACGCTCTGCGCCGACGCGTCCTGCGCGGACGCGCCAACCAATGAGCCAGCCAGAGCGCCGGCGGCGATTGCAACTGCGTATGTGGATGTATTCATGGTCAATGGATAGCGTCTTGGCGCCGCCGGGTCAAGCCGGTCCCGCCGGGTGGCCAGCCCCCCCCGCCCGAGACAATGGTTGCCATCGAAGGTAAAACCGCCAGAAACCGCGGACATGGCGGATGGCCCACTCAATTCAAGCCGCAAATAGGCGCAGATAAGCGCGAACGGCGCCTGACCGCAGGTCAAAACCCCGGATTTGATAACTTGCCAGAGGGTGCCAGAGCCTGCCACTCCCCTCGCGGAACCGGCGCCAGAATCCGCCAGGCGCCATTACAAAAACCACACTTTTAACCGTAATTTACCGTAATNNACCACGGATGGACACGGATAAAGTATTCCCAACCGTGACATCAAATGGGACAACAGATCGGCTGCCGGCTTGCGCCGGTCTGGAAACCCGTGGTTAAGTCCCTTTTTTATCCAGGTCCCGGCGCGGAAGCCGCCCTTTTTCCTGCACAAGCCTGCACAAGCCTGCACAAGCCTGCATAAACGGCCATTTTTGCGGTGTGGCTCTCGCTGGAACGGGTGCGCCGCTCCAGCTTTCCCGCAAACCGGCCTATGTCAATGAACATCCGCCCTTATCCGGCCACGTCGCCAACATACAATGAAAATTGCGTAACGCAACACATTTTATTGGGAAGACGCAGGCGGGCCTTCGGGGTTGGCGGCTGGGGAAGACGGAATCGAAAGGGCGCAGAACTGAAAGCGGATTGAGTCGCCATTGACCGGGCCGGGATTTGAATTGACGGCGCGGATGGCCGCTGGCACGTTGCGCCGCGCCACGACGGTGGATGGCTGCAATCATGTCGCCCGCGCAAACATTCCTGGACCAATTCGGGCAGCTCCCCGAACGCATTCTCATGCTCAAAGGCCACAGCGCCGGCATCGGGGATGTCCTGCGCGGCTCCGCCGCGTGGCGGGCGCTCCGGAACGCCTTTCCCAAAGCCCAATTGCATCTGGCGCTCTTTACCTGGGAGCCGGGCTACGCTTCCGAGGCTTTCATCGCCCGGCACCATCTGCTGCATGGGTTTGTTGCCGTGGACAAGAAAATGGCGCGCTTGCGGGGGTGGCCCGCCCTCTCCGCCTGGGCGGACCGCACGGCCCGGACGCTCCAGCCGGGCCTGGTCATCGATTTCGAACCCGCGGGGTTGTATTCCTCCTTCGCCGCCTGGCGGCTGGGACACGCTTGCGGAGCCGTGACGGCCGGCGTTGGCGAATTCCCTTTGCGCGGGGCGTTCTATGACATCGTCTCCGTTTCGACGCGCGAGTTTGCCCGCCGGCGCGGGCTGGGGTTCCCCATGGAATACACCTGCCGGGATTTTGTCTGCCTGTCGGCCCTGGGGATCGAGCGCAACGGACTTCCCATTGAACTGGAGGAAACGGAGGAAGGTAGGAAATTTCGGGAAAACTTCCGGGAACGATTTCACATCCCGGCTCAGGCGCGGATCATCGGACTGAACATCGGCTGCGGCACTCCCGACGCCGTCGGCAAGCGGCCGAGGCTGAAGGATTTGTTCGGTTTGGTGGAAGGAGCGCGGAAGGCGGGCAACGCGGTGGTGGTGCTGACAGGCGCGAAATTTGAGCGTGACATCAACCAGGAATTCATCGCCCTATGGCCGGCGGAGCAGAAGCCCAAGCTGTTGGATTTGGCCGGACAAACCAACCTGCTGGAGTTGGCGGGGCTGATCCGGGCTTGCGATCTATTCATCTCCACGGACAGCGGTCCTTACCATATCGCGGTGGCGCTGGGCGTCCCCACCCTGGCGGTATTCCGGGGCGCCAGCCCGGTTCATTACCACCATGAGCCGCACGTGCGGTGCATGGTGTTGGGGAACGAGGCGCACGTCGCGCCGGCCATCCAAGCCGCGGGCGAATTGCTCTCCGGGCGGGATTTTCCGCCTGACTTGCCGGCAAAAACGAAGTAGATTGCGGGGATGCAAACAATTGAGGAACAGCGCCAATGGATGCGGCAATGGCGCGAAGGAGCCGTCCTCAAGCGGCCAGGACAACAGTGAAAACGCCCAAGGTCAGCGTGCTGGTGCCGACGTTCAACTACGGCCGGTTCCTGGGCGAAGCCGTCGAATCGGTCCTGGCGCAGGACTTCCAGGATTTTGAGCTTATTATTATTGACGATTGCTCCGCCGATGACACCCGGGAGGTGGCCGCGCGCTTTGCCGGACGGCATCCACTGCTGCGCTTTGAAGTCAATTCCTCCAACCTCGGAATGGTTGCCAATTGGAACCGCTGTTTGGCCGCCGCTCGCGGCGACTATGTCAAATTCCTTTTCGGCGACGACAAATTGGCCGGCCCGACAGCCCTCGGCGCCCTGGTGTCGATGCTGGACGCCGATGAGGGGATCGTGCTGGCGGCCAGCGCGCGGGCGATCATTGACGAAGGGTCGTATCGGATCGACCAATGGGGGCCTTTGGCGGCGGCGGGCCGTTATCCGGGAAGGAGTACCATCTTGCGCTGCCTTTCGCGGGCTGAAAACATGATTGGCGAACCTTCCGCCGTGCTCTTCCGCCGCGACAAGGCGGGGCGGGGGTTTGACGCGGAGTTCCAACAATTGGTGGATTTGGAGATGTGGTTTCGGCTGCTGGAACAGGGGGATTTGGCCTACACGCCCGAGGCGCTGTGTTGTTTTCGAGTGCATTCCCGCCAGCAAACAAAGGCCAATGCCGCGCACCAAACTGGAGAAAAGGAGTTTGGGCGGTTGTTGATGAAACTCGACAATCCCTGGCTGTGGGAGGAAAGTTCGGCCTGGCAGCGGTTTCGCATCGCGCACTTTTTGCGCCGGTCCGCGCGGCGCGCGCGGCTGCAAGAAAAAGCTCCTCTTGAAATGCGCTTTCGTCAATCCGTCGCCCCGCTGTTGCGGCCTGTTTATTGGATAACGGGCGAAGTGGTTGGCCTGTGCGGCAGGCTATATGGGTCAATTAGGAAACGGCTGCGGCGACTGTTCCCCAGTGCGCCCCAGCGGATGGAGTGGCCCAGGAACGCCTCTCCGCCAGCGAGACCAAGTTGACCCTTGCCTGAATCCAGGTCAGCAGTCCCAGCCCATCCGGCTGTAATACTCCTGCCGCAGCCGGTCCAACATCTCCTGGTTTGGCGCCGCCCCGGAAGCGAGTGTCTGGTGGATCGAAAGGGTCAACTCCTCGTGTGGTTGGCCGGCCGGCCAGGGGAGTTCGGAGTGATGCCGCAACTTTGTGTCGATCTGCCTGGCAACGGCGGCGGCGATGGCGTCCGTTGGGAGGCCCAGGTTATTGGCTAACTGGCGGACAGTTTCAATGGGAGACCGCATCAGTTGATTGTACGTGGTAAACTGCCGGGAAAGGCCGCGCGTTGTTCTTTCGCTTTCAAGCACATGGACAACCCAGAGCTTGAGGCCATGGTCCAGCGTGAAGCCGTCGCGTTTGCGGAGAGAAGAGGCGACCTCGACAGGATGGCGAACAGGCAGGATGAAGGAAGCCCGCGGAAAATGCTTTCGGATGAGGGGAATCCAGAGAGGCATCAGGCGGCACATGCGCGGGTCTTTGATCAGGGGGCGGTCTTGCCCGAATTCGTCCTTCAGCAATTTCAGCAATTCCCGTCGGAACAAGCAGGCCTTGAAACCTCGAAATCTTTTCCTGCCAACGGGTTCAGGGTGCTGCCATTCGGAGTGGATGAATTTCAGGAAGCGGTCGTGAAACTGCATCAGGGCGAGGTTTTCGTAGAAACCCTTGGGATTCCCGCCTTCGGCATCGGGCGGCATCGCTGCTTTTCCCACCGTCAAGCCGAGCGCTTCCAAGGCGCCCCCCAACGCGGAAGTGCCGCTGCGATGCATGCCGATGATGAACACCGGGTCCGGCCGCAGCGCGCCAGAAGAACCGAAGACGTCGAATTTCAAGAATTCCCCCGGCGATTTCATGTCCGTTATCTCCGGTTTCATCAAAAATACCTCAACCGGCCGCCGATCCATTTCTCGTACAGAGAGTGGCCGTGCCGCAGGCGCTCGGTCGTGCGCTGGCGCCAGTTCCGCGTTTTTTGCCGCCATCGTTGCCCCAGGCGCCGCAGACGGTTCAATCCCCACTTGCGCCGGTAGTAGGCGCGGTTCTCCGCGTCATACGCCCGGCCGCCCCCCGACGGCGGCGTCTGCCGGATCGCCTTTTGGGTCACGGAACCGAAATGATGCAAAAACGCGCCGCCCGTCGTCGCCATCTTGACCCCGGCCAACTTGGCGCGCAGGAAAAAATCCGCGTCTTCAAACTGCCCAACCCGAAAATTCTCGTCGAAGCTTCCCACCGCCTCGAACACCCTCCGGCGCACCATGAAGCATATCCCGTTCGCCAGCCCCCAGCGGTGAACGCCTCCCATCCGCCGCATGAAGTCCGCCGCGTATTCCCGGAACGGATAGTTCAACGGCCCTTCACGAATGGCGGGCGAGACGATCTCAGCGCCCGTCTGCCTTGCGAAGGCCAGAAGGCCCTCCAGCCATCCGGGCGCCACAATGACGTCGTTGTTCATGATGACCGTCCATTCACGGGTGGACAGGCGCACGCCCTGATTCCACGCCTTGGCGCAGCCGAGGTTGGTCTCATTGCGCGCGATCTTCGCGTGGTCGAGAGATGACAGCCAGGCGTCCGTTCCATCCGTCGAACCATTGTCGATGACAATCAGTTCCACGCCGCCGGCGATGTCCGCGGCCAGGCTCTCCAGGCAGCCGCGCGTGTAATCCACCTGGTTGAAAACAGGCAAAACCACCGCCACGCGCTCCGCCGGCGGTGAAGCCTCCGGGATGGGCGCGATTCCTTTTTCCTCAGCAGTTGTGCTCTTGCTTGGCAACGCGATAATGGCCGGAGAATGCCAGCCCCGCCCCAGATGGTCAACTACGAGGACCTCTTCCCTGTGCGGCGGGTAGTGTCTTAATTTGAGGTTCGACTAGGCTTCCTTTGTGATGAGCATCCTTCTAGTGATTGAACTGGTAGCTAATACGGCGCCTTTGGCAGCACCACACATTCGCGTTTCGACGTGGTGGTCGTTCGTTTCCTCGATAAACACCGTCACGAGAACCCCCTGTGTGGAGTGGACCGCGCAAAGGCCGGCGTCCGTATTGGGTGCCCAAACGGCTTTTGTGCTGGGGCGCCGGACGCGCACCCCGATGTTGTTGTAAGCGGGATTGGCGCAGCCTAGGATAATGCAGTTCATAGGGGTGCGGCACACCCCTTTCGGTCCAGTTTGTCAATTGTTCAGTTGGCTGTTTTTTGCCAGAGGCGTATTTTGATTGGCGGGGGTGTCTGATTACCACGTCGCATGTCGAGAAGCAGAATCACACCGTCCGAATGCACTGCCGCCGGACCACGCGGTTGACGAACGCTTTCAGCAAAAATTGGCAGATTTTAAAGCTGCAATGGCGATGCGCTTCGCGTATTACAACTTTTGCAAGGTTCATGGCGCGGTTCGATGCACTCCGGCAATGGAGGCTGGGGAGGAATCCAGCCAATGGACCGTTGCGGAACTGATTTGTGGCCGACAAGAAAAACCCGGATAAAGAGAAACGACGCAATGAAAACTGATGTGGTTCAAAGCCCGCTGGGCCAAACGGAAATCGTCCTTGGCGATTGCCGCGAGGCGTTGAAGGCTTTCAAAGCCGACACTTTCGACCTGATTGTTACCTCTCCCCCTTATGCCGATCAGCGCAGCAAGACGTATGGGGGCATCAAGGCGGACAAATATGTCGAGTGGTTTTTAGCGCGGAGCGAGCAGTTCCTGAGGGTGCTCAAACCGACTGGAAGTTTCGTGCTTAACATCAAGGAAAAAGCTGAAAACGGCGAACGGCACATTTACGTACTGGAGCTGATATTGGCGCTGCGGAAACAAGGTTGGCTGTGGACCGAAGAGTACATTTGGCACAAGCGCAACTGCCATCCCGGCAAATGGCCAAATCGTTTCCGCGATGCCTGGGAGAGGTGTTTGCAGTTCAACAAGTCCCCACAGTTCAAAATGTACCAAGAAGCCGTCATGGTGCCGATGGGGGATTGGCGCCATGCCCGCCTCAAGAGTTTAAGCGAGACGGATAAGCGAAGGGACAACTCGCACGTTGAAAGCGGATTTGGAAAAAGGATTGCCAATTGGATTGGCCGGGACATGGCTTACCCCTCCAATGTGCTCCACTTTGCCACGGAATGTGGCAATAAGCACCATTCCGCCACTTTTCCAAGGGCGCTGCCCGAATGGTTCATCAAACTGTTTACGGCTCCGGGGGACTGGGTTCTTGACCCGTTTACCGGGTCAGGGACAACGAACTTGGTTGCTCGTGATCTGGGGCGCAATTCGGTTGGCATTGACAGCGCAGAGGAATATGTCACGCTGGCGAGACAGTACTTGCATGAAAAGAACGGAGCGCGCCATGCCGATCATAACCCAAGTGGAAATAACGGAATACGTCACGAGCCACATTCCAGACTTTCACCGGGCGAAGTTGGAGAAGATCAAGAAGCAGAAGCTGCTCGCACTGCTTTCAGGCAAGAATCCCTATCTCTTTAAGGCCAAAGGGCTGACGACTCCCCGTGACCTGGTTAAGGCGATTTTGGACGCCTTTCTCTCGTCTCAGGAGGAAACCATGCTGGGAGGATTCCTGGAAGGATTGGCTGTGTTCGTGGCGGAAAAGGTCCACGGAGCGCACGGCAAGTCCTCAACAAAGGGAATCGACATCGAACTGGACAAGAACGGAACCCGTTATTTCGTGGCGGTCAAATCCGGCCCAAGCTGGGGAAACAGCAGCCAAATCGAAAAAATGCGATTGGATTTCAAGGCTGCCGCTAAAGTCTATCGCCAGAATCCAGACGCACTTCCGGTGCGGTGCATCAACGGCTGTTGTTACGGCAAACAAACCAGGAAAACGGAGGACAAGGGCGATTATGACAAGCTTTGCGGCCAACGGTTTTGGGAGTTCATCTCCGGCGATCCTCAGCTTTACGTCAAGATCGTGGAACCCATTGGCGACAAGGCCGCAGAGCGCAATGCGGAGTTTTTGGCCGAATACGAGCAAGTTTTGGACAAATTTATAGAGATTTTCAGAAGGAATCTTTCTGATGCCGATGGCAACGTCCTCTGGGATAAACTCACCCAGCTTTCCTCAGAAGCACCCGTGCCACTTGAGGAAAAATACAAATGAATTTCAAATTAAGACACTACCCGGCGGCGGCTGCCATTGAGGGGTGAGACGCGTTCAATTAAAATCGCATTCAAATGATGCGGCCGCTCTTTGGCGTCTGTCACGATGACATAGGAGCCTTTGGGGGCAACCAGAATAAAATCCGGATGAGGCACCACGTAGTGTTCTCCGCTCACCATGTGAATCTCGTACGGCTCAAAGGGCGCCGCCCGGGTGAACTCGCGGATGGACTCAATGACCAAGATCAGATTATAGCCGCCCCCGCGGGCCGGGGCAACTCCTCATTAACTCCTGTTCAAAACAAAGCTGACGGCTTAGATTGCCTTCCTCGAATGACGCCCGTATCCGTTGTGATCAATACGTTGAACGAGGAGGCCCATCTCCCCGGCTGTCTGGAATCGCTGCGCTTCTCCGATGACATCGTCGTGGCCGATATGCACAGCGAAGACCGCACGGCGGCCATCGCGTCCGCTTTTGGCTGCCGGGTGGTGATGTGCCCGCGGGCCGAATACGTCGAGCCGGCCCGCAATTTCGCCCTCGCCCAGGCCCGTCATGCCTGGGCTTTGGTCGTCGATGCCGATGAGCGGGTCTCCCCCGGCCTGATGGCCTGGATGGTCATCCACCTGGAGAGCGCCTCGGCCGCCGCCATCCGCATCCCGCGCCGGAATCTCTACCGCGGCCAATGGCTGACCTGCTGCGGCTGGTACCCAGACGCCCAATTGCGCCTGTTGCGCCGGGAACGGGTGCGGTACTCCGAGCGGATTCACCGCGCCCCGGACGTTGATGGCGGGATACTGGACCTGCCCGCGGGCGGCGAGGCCTACCTGTCCCACCTTGTTTTTGACACGTGGGAATCCCGCATCGCCAAGGACAACAAATATTCGACCCTCTCCGCCCAGGCGCTGGCCAGGGAAGGGCGCCGGATCGGGGCCGCCGGGCTGCTCGGACGGACGGCGGGGGCGTTTTTCAACGCCTACCTTTTGCAGGGAGGGTTCCGCAAAGGAACGCTGGGCGTCGCGCTGGCCTGGGAACGCGCCTTCGCCACCTACCTCAAATATGCCAAATTATGGGAGTCACGGCAGCAGCCCTGATCCCCGCCGCGCCCGCGGCCCCGCCGCCGCCTTCGCTGCGCATCCTCCAGGTCAACTCCGTTCTCACCGGCGGCGGCACCGATGAATCGTGTGTCCGCCTCGCCCAGGTCTTGCGCGCCATGGGCCAGCATGTGTGGGTGGCCGGTCCCGGCGGCTCCGGTTTCGACGCGGCGCTGGGGCCGGCCGGCTTGTTCTGCGACCCGGCGCTGCGCCGGAGCAAGCCGCGCTTTATTCTGCATGTGGCGCGCTGCATTCGCGCCCGGCGGCCTGACATCGTTCACGCCCATCACGGGCGGGATTATTGGCCGGCCATCTTCGCGGTCTGGCTTTCGGGGCGCCCGGCCAAAATCATCCTCAGCCGCCATCTGGCCAAGAGCCCGGGTTCCTGGGCCAGCCGCCAATTCCTGCTCTCCCGCTGCGACGCGATGGTGGCCGTTTCCGATTTTGTGGCCAAGGTGTTGCGCGAAGGAGCTTATGAACCGGCCTCACCCGAACCCGAACGCCGCGCCCGCGCTCCCATGCGTGGTGACAAGTCGAAAATCTTCACCGCGCACGGCGGCATTGACACGGAGCAATTCCGCCCGATGGACAGCGCGGACCTGCGGGCGGCATGGAAGGCCGGGGCGCGGGATTTCCTTTTCGCCGTCGCCGGCTCCTATGACAAGCCGCGCGGCAAAGGGCAGCGGGACTTCCTTCTGGCCGCCTCCCGCATCCACCGCCAAATCCCCGACGCCCGCTTTCTTCTCATCGGACGCGGCAGCCTGGCGGAGACGTTGCAAGAGGACATCGTCAAATTGGGGCTGCGGGACAAGGCCTGGCTGACGCCCTACTGCCCGGACATGCCCCGCGCCATGAATGCCATCGACTGCCTGGTCCACCCGGCGGTGGGCACGGAGGCCTTTGGGCTGGTGATCTGCGAAGCGCTGGCTTGCGGGCGGCCGGTGATCGCCGCGGACCTGGATGGAATCCCCGAAGCGCTGATCGACGCCGAGAGCGCCGCGCTCGTCCCGCCCGGCTCGGTGGAAAAGCTGGCGGAAGCCATGTTGAGCCGCGCGCGCCAGGAGCGCTGGGACCTGGCGCGGCGCAGCCAGCTTCACGACAAAGTCGCCGCCCGCTTCTCCCTCGCCGCCGCCGGCGACCGAATGTGCCGCATCTACAGACAGGTGGCTGGCTGGCGGAACCAAGGGATTGCGCTGGTGTTTATACCAATTATGGCTATACTGTTGAGTGTGAAACTCAGAGTGGCAATGGTCTTGGCGACTGCAATCGTTGCGCTCGCCAGCATCCAGGGGGCTATGGCCCTGACGGACGCCGCCGGCGGCGACGCCAATCCCTACGCGGTGATCAGCGACCGGAACGTCTTTCACCTCAATCCGCCTCCGATCATCGCCCCTCCCGAGGAGAAACCCGTAGAGGTTCCCAAAGTGTACTTCAGCGGCTTCCTCAAGATGGGCAACACCACCCGCGTGTTGTTCTCCATGCCGGCGACGGCCAAGGACCCCAAGGCGGTGACGAAATACTTTAGTCTGGCGCCGGGCGAGCGGGACGATCCCTTGGAATTGGTCAAAATGGACCCTGACAAGGGAGAGGTTGAAATTATCAATACCGGCAGGGCGATGACCCTGACTTTGAAGAGCAACAGTATCGTCGCCGCGGCTGCGCCAAATCCAGCGGCGGCCGGCGCGCCTCCCATGGGTCACCGTCCAGTTCCGACGCCAACAGCCATGCCCACGGCGGGCACTTCCCCCGCACCGGGCCGGAACTCTGCCGTTATTGCGGGCGGCACGCAGTCAGAAAGTTCCTATGCGAGTCCCGTCGTGGCCGGCGGAGGGTCATCCGGCTCGACTTCTTCCTTCTCTTCCAGTAGTGCCGTCGTCTCGGGCGGGGCGCCGGCGTACGTGCCGACCTCCCCGGTGGCTGCGCCTGCCAACTCAGTGGCCGGTCAACTTGCCAACGCGCTCACCACCCCGTCCACCGGGTATCAAATGCCCGTTTCGACTGTCCCTCCGGCGCCCCGGTCAGTGCAGGCGGCGAATATACTCGTGCATGAAGCGGCTGGCGGTCCGCCGGCGCCGCCCGGCATCGAAGACGGCCCCGAATAACAACACCTCAGCTTCTCAGGAACTCCGCTCCCGCCCAATCCGCGAAACGCAGACCCTCCCGCGTCAAGTGGAATCTTTCCCCGTTTAACTCGCCGTAGCCCAGCGCGATCATGCGCCGCATCTCCTCCCGCCACTCCCCGGGCAGATCAAATCCCGTGCGCTGCCGGAATTGCTCCAGCGGCCAGCCCGCCGTCATGCGCAACCCAAAGGCGGCAATCTCCCCGGCGCGCGCCAGCGGCCCCAGTTCTTCGCTTGACTCTATGGCCCGGCGGCCCCGCTCCAGCTCCTCGCAATACAGAGTCGTGTTCGCCCGGTTCCGTGTGCGCGCTCCGCGAACGTAACCCGCCGCGCTCGGACCCAGGCCGTAAAACGAGCCGCCCCGCCAGCAATTGACGTTATGGCGGCAGGCCCGGTCCGGCACTTCCGCCGACCCGCCCGCCAGATGCCGGGCAAAATTGGCCACCTCGTATTGCTGAAATCCTCCCGCTGCCGCCGCCCCCAGCAATTCATCATACATGGCGCAGGCCAGGTCCTCATCCACTCGCGCCATGCCGCCCTTCCATTGCTCGAAGAGCGGCGTGTCTTCCTCGTAAATGACCTCGTAACAGGAGAGATGCTCGCTGCCCAAAGCCAGTGCTTCGCCCAGCGTGGCGCGCCATGTTTCCAGCGTTTGACCCGGTATGGCGAACATCAAATCCACATTCACGTTCTCAAAACCGGCCGCGCGCAACACGTCAAAAGACTTGTAGATCATCGCGCGGCTATGAACCCGCCCCAACCGCTCCAACAAGCTTTCGTCAAAAGACTGCGCTCCCATCGACACCCGGTTGACCCCCCAATCCCGCAGCAGCTTCGCTTTGTCCGGCGACACTGTGGCCGGGTTGCACTCCACCGTCCACTCCGCCGCCCCCAGCAGGCCCAGCCGGTCCATGGACTTGAGAATCCTCTCCCATTGCCCCAGTGTGAGCAGCGACGGAGTGCCGCCGCCGAAGAAAACCGTCCGCGGCCGCAGGTCTCCCGCCACCAACTCCAACTCCCGCACCAACGCCTCCACGTAACGGCTGACCAGCGCGCCCTCGCCCGCCTCCGAGTAAAAAGCGCAGTACCCGCACTTCCTGGCGCAGAAAGGCACATGCACATAGAGATGCCTGATAACGTCTTCTTCGACCACGTCTCCCATGATAAACGGCCCGCCGTGAATAAGCCAGTCGGCAAGCCCTCGGCCCGGCGCCACCCTGGGCACATCTCAGTTTTTGGACATAAGCCGGAGCTGTCAAAGAGCGGGATCACAATACGCCCGGGGGAAAATGACGAATGACGAATGACGAATGACGAAAGAATGCTCAAATGACTCAATGACGAAAAGTGGCCGCTCGGAGCCGGTTTAGTCATTGGGGCTTCGTCATTCTTTCGTCATTGGTGCTTAGACATTAGTCATTTTCAGCTTGTCGCATCCGGATTGCTGGAAACTGAGATGCGCCCGTGCCACCTCGGGGCGGCGGTTGGCGCTGGCAATCGTGCCCGGCGCCGGTTACACTTTCGCGCGAATGGCCAAGCTCGTCTTCGACATTGAAACATCGGCGTTGCCGCTGGAACAGTTCGACGCCGTCCAGCAGGAGTACCTGTTTCGCGAGGCGGAGAACTTGCCGGAGCCGTCCGCGCGGCTGGCGCGGCGGCAGGAAATCCACCGGCAATTCAGCCTTTGGCCCCTGACCGGCCAGGTGGTTTGCATCGCCATGCTCAACGTCGATAGTTTCAGGGGCAAGGTGCTCTTTCTGGACAAGAACACGGAACCGGAACGCGACTGGCCCACCGCGGTCGAATTCCTCCCGTGCGCCGACGAATCCGACTTGCTGGTTGAGTTTTGGGAAGTGGCCCTGCATTACGATTCCATTGTCACCTTCAACGGCCGGGGGTTCGATGTCCCGTTCATTTATTTGCGATCCGCCATCCTCAATGTCCCGGTCTCGCGCAAGGACTGGCTCGGATACCGCTTCCAGACCGAGCCGCACTGCGATTTGCTCGAACAACTGACCTTCTACGGCGTCAGCGGGCGGGACGGTGCGGCGCGCCGGTTCAATCTGGATTTTTACTGCAAAGCCTTCGGGATTCCCTCCCCCAAAGGCCACGGCATAACCGGCATGGATGTCACGCGGCTGGCCGGTGAAGGCCGCGGGCGCGAGATAGCCAAGTACTGCCTGGGCGACGTGCAGGCCACGCTCGAACTCTACCGCTTCTGGAGGGAACGCCTGGCCGCCATCAAATGACCCTCTCCCATGCCGCTTTCTAACAAAGGTTGCGGGCCGGCCGGGCGCCTGGCCAAACCGCCCGTCGATCTCCTCCTCTGCTTTGCCGTCAAGGAGGAAATGAAATTCTTCCGCGATCCGGCCGACGGCATCCCCGTCCGCGCAAAGGGAGCCGGACTCGGAAGCGCCGCCAGCCGCCTGCGCGACCCCTCCCGCTCTCCTGGCGGCACGCAAGTCTGGGTCACTGGCATCGGCCGCAGAAACGCGGCGGACAACATCCGCGAAGCTCTCGGCAAAGTCCGGCCCGACCGCGTCATCACGGCTGGTTTCGCCGGCGGTCTCAATCCGGCCCTGAAGGTGGGCGACATTGTGTTTGAAGAGGATTTCGATGCCGGTTTTGGAAGCGAGCTGGAATGCCTGGGCGCCATTGCCGGGAAGTTTCACTGCCACCGCCGCGTCGCCATCACCGCCGCCGAAAAGGGCGTCCTGTGGCGTCAATCCGGCGCCGACGCGGTGGAAATGGAATCCTCCGTCATCCGCACCATTTGCCGCGAATGCAAGGTCCCCAGCGCCACCATCCGCGTCATCTCGGACGCCGCTTTCCAGGACCTGCCGCTGGATTTCAACGCGCTGATGACCTCCGAAGACCGCATCAACTACCTCAAGCTTCTCTGGACAGTCTTCAGCCGACCCAGTTGCATCCTTAAACTCCTGGAGTTCCAGCGCCAGACCATCGACGCTGCCCGCCGGCTGGGCGCCGTCCTGGAAGACCTACTCCGGGCGGAACGGAGCTGAACTGGCCGCCGGCCCCGCCTCCGACCGATGCTCCTTGTCGCGCTCACTGTAACTGATCAGGAACGCCCCCAGCGCAATCATCAGCACCCCGCTCCAGCGCAACCCCGACACTTTCTCCCCCAGAAGAAACCGCGCCGCCAGGGCCGTGACAACGAAACCCATCGAGGTCAGCGGCCAAATGAAACTCAGGTCCCGCACCTTGAGCATGTAGAGCAGCGCACCATAAAAAACGGCCTCCAAGGCGGTCCCTGTCAAGACTTTCGCGTTCATCGCCCCGCATTTGATCACCCGCGCGATTTCCCGCGCCGTCATCTCCCTGGCCTCTGGGATTTCCTTCAGCCCTTTGCTGAGAATGGCGACGCCGATGGATTCAATGACGGCGGCGATGACAAGTATAAGAAGAATTTTGGTCATGGTTACAAGTCCTGGTAGCGGATCAAATCAATGCCCATTTCTCGCGCCAGTTTCCGGAGCGCCGGATTGGCCAGGGCATCGCACTCGTTTCTAAACTGGTCGAGCGATGGATGCGAGTAAAGCTCCAAATCTCCCGCCGGCAGCCGGCGCAGCAACTTCTCCACGTACCCGGCGTCCACCCGCCCGTTTTGCAGGAGACCGAAGACCGCCGCCGTGTGCCGGACCCCGTGCCGCGCCAGCCGCGGCCGCGCCCAGTTGGACAGCAAGCCGAAAATCAAGCCGTGGCTCGCGCGGTAGCCCCACTGCCCCGACGCCAGTCGCGCGTTCAGAAAAAACGGGTCGCGCGTCAGCCGCATCGCGCGGATGCCCCACGCCGCCGCGTTTTCCATGAGGATGTTGAGCACCACCGGATGCAAGTGGATGTTCAAATGCCCGTTGACATGGTCCAGCTTCAGGCCGGTCGCGCGGAACTTGGCGAATTGCTCCGCGATCTCGGCCCGCAACTCCTGGCGGCACTTCGATTTGAAATAATACGACAGGCCCGCGCCGACCGGGTTGTCGGAGAACCTCCCCGGCGCGCCGGCCAGGTTTGGAATCCGTTCCCGCGGCAACGCCGCCCGTCCGCACACCAGCGCCAGATGCAAACCGACGCCCAGCTTGGGGTTCTCCCGCGCCAGCGCGACGGCCTGGTCCGCCGCGGCCTCATTGACCATCAAACTGGCGGTCGTCAAAATCCCCTCCCGATGGGCCAGCGCCACCGCCTGGTTAATGGAAGGCGACCGCCCAAAATCATCGGCGTTGACAATCAAACGGCGCGGCGCGGCCTCATCGCTCATACGGCGCCGCAAACTCTTGCCCTTCCCCCGCGCCCGGTCAAGAGCGCATTGGGATCACAGCCAGAGAAAACCGGGGTATTTCTTGAGCAGGGCGGGTTTGAGTCTGGGATAGGTGTTGGCACGGAAAGCGGGCCAGTTGGTGGTCGAGTCAAGACGTTTTCCGTCGGGGGCGGCCAGCCAGAGTTTGACGGGCAGTCTTCCTTCGCAGACGCTGGGATGCTCCTTGAGGGCAAATGTCTCGTGCAGTTTGACCTGGGCTTCCGGGGAGTTGGGCCGGCCATCGTCGTCGCGCGTTTCATCGGGGTAGAGCAGCTTGAGTTTGCGGCCATCAGGCCAGTTGAGAGAAAGCGGTGCCAATTCGTCCAGCCATTCCAGGCGGCCGGAGCCGAAGAACTCCCGGAAAGGATCGCGCAAGGGAGTGGCTTGGGCTTCCTTGGCGAGGGTCAGGCCCGCAAAGGCGCCTGCCAGGAAGCCGGTCAGGAACGCGCCGTCCGCCGCGGGAAAATCCAACTCCGGCATGACCGCGCGGACCAGATTGATGCGGGCGATGGTCTGCTTGAGTTGATGGTCCAGAAGCGGCAACTCGAAGGCGCGCCGGGCATAGGCTTCCGCCAAACAGCGCCCCGCCGCCGCCGGGTCCACTTCGCGCTGGTGTTCATGCTCGATGACAAGGTCCTGGCATCGCGTCACCCGGACCGCGCTGACCCGCTTGTGGACGGGGTCAAAAAGATGCTCGACGCGCGCGCTGACCAGATCGGGAAACATCTCCTCGATCCATTCGCGCCGCACGGCGGTGGCCAATCCAAGAAGGGTCAGATGCCCCGTGCGGCCGGCGACTTCGCGGATGCTGGCCGCGACAAACAACGGGGCGTTTTGCACCACGCTTTCGCGCGCCAGCGTCCCTGAGCGGCCGCCGGCCACCTCGCATTCCAGAGTCCCCTGGTCGCGCCGGCGGCAAAGCTGGTCGATGAACCCGGCGGCCAGGCACCGCAAGAGGGCGTCGCCCTCCGGCGGCGGGGCGTCGTTTTCGGCGGCGGGTTTGACGCGGGCGGCCTGGAGGATTTGCTCGAATGTTTGTTCGACTTGACGGGCGATTTGAGAATGGACTCCATAGCGGCGGCATTGGGCGGGGTGGAAGCCGTTGTTGCGGGCGAACTGCCAGGCGCGCATGAGGGTGTGGAAGTCGGATTGGTCGCTGGCCTCAAAAAGCTCGCGCGCCTGGGCGATATGCTGGTCGTCCCGGCCCAGGCGGACAAGCAGGTCCCGTCCGCTCACCAGGGCGGCGCAAAGGGCGGCGGCCGGCACGCAGCGGTGTTTCATGGCTTCGACCAGCATCCGCGAGTAGCGCGGGTGCATCGGAAGGCGCAGCATCTGCCAGCCAATGGGCGTCAGGTCCGCGGCGGTGCCCGGCGGGTCGGGGGTTGCGTGCGACGGCGGCAGCGCGCCCAGGAGGCGCAGGAGATGTTCGGCGCGTTCGACGGCCTGCGGGTCGGGGCGGTCTAGCCAATCGAACCGGGCGGCGTCCCGGATGCCCAAGGAATGAAGGAGCAGAACGGTTTCAGCCAGATCGTTGCGCTGAATTTCGGGCGTGTTGCGCTCGGGCCGGTTGAGGTGGTCGCTTTCGGTCCAAAGCCGGTGGCACGTTCCAGGCGCGGTGCGCCCGGCTCGGCCCGCCCGCTGCTCGGCCGACGCCCGGCTGATGGGTTCGATGAGCAACGTCCCGATGCCGCGCTCGGGATCGTAACGCGAAATCCGGGCCAATCCACTGTCAATGACATGTATAACGCCGTCGATGGTGACGGAAGTTTCCGCGACGTTCGTGGCGACGATCACCTTGCGGCTGCGATTGGGCGCGAAGGCCAGGTCCTGCTCTTCGGGCGGCAACTCGCCATGAAGGGGAATCAGCGCCAGCGGTTCGACCGGGCGCCCGGCGCGGCAGGCGGCGATGGTGGCGTTGATCTCGCCCATGCCAGGCATGAAAATCAAAATGTCCCCGGGATCGCCCGACTGGACGATCTGCTCGACAATGTCGGCCGCCTGATCGGAGACGGGCCGCTCGTCGCGCATGGGGATGTGCCGGATGGCCACGGGGAATGCCCGCCCTTCGCAAACCAGGATCGGGGAATCTCCCAGGTATTGGGCGACAGGTTGGGCCTCAAGGGTGGCGGACATGACGACCAGGCGGAGGTCCGGCCGGCTGGAGAGCTGCAAGCGGCGCGCCAGCGCCAGGGCGACGTCGCTGAAGAGATTGCGCTCGTGAAATTCATCAAAAAGGATCACGCCGATGCCCGCCAGCAACGGATCGTCCTGCAGCCAGCGCAGGAGGATGCCTTCGGTGACGAAGCAAAGGCGGGTGCCCAAACTGGTGCGGTCCTCGAATCGAATCTGGTATCCGACCTCCTGGCCCAGGCGCCCGCCGCGCTCCCAGGCGACGCGGGCGGAGACGGCGCGGGCCGCCACGCGGCGGGGTTGGAGGACCACGATGGTTCCGGGGAAAGAGCCGCTGTCCAGCAGCATTTGAGGGACCTGGGTGGTCTTGCCGGAGCCGGTCGGGGCCACCAGGACCAGGCAGTTGCCCTGCCGCAAGGCCTGGAGAATCGACCCGTGGTACTGCCAGATCGGAAGCGAGGTTTGCACGGACGCGCGCAGGAGAGACAAACGTCAGCGGGCCAGGAGCAACACCGCCAAGACCGCCAGCGACAATCCAAGCATGAGACCCGACGGCATGAATTTGCGGCCTTTGGCGAAGCGGACTCCAAAAACCACCAGGAGCAGTCCCACCAGAATGTCCGCGATGTAAAAGGGTTTGATGACGGCCGTGGCGCAAAGCGCCAGAAGCAACGCGAAAATGGCGGAGGTGATGAGGGAGATTCTGCTGCCGGCCTTGACCAGGCCCATCACGCCCCCGGCCAGGAGCAGCACGATATAGATCCACAAAACAGTCACAGATATGTTTGGCATGGCAAAATTCCCGCGTTAATCGGCCTCGGCCCGCACCTCCAGGATTTCCCCGGCGTCGCAGGCGACGGATACGCGCAAGGGCCGGCAACAGACCTCACAATCAACTATAAACTCGTGTTTCGGCTGGCTGGTTTCAAGCGCCAACTCGAAGCACTGTCCACAATAGGGACACTGAATTGAACCGGTATCCTGCATCGTCGAGCGCAACAGGCGTTCCTGCGCCGCACTTTTTGTAAAATGGATTGGAATTGACCGGATGTCAACCCGATGGCATACTCAGTGCTGCGGTTTATACGGGAAGGTGATATGAAACCGATTGAGCCAGTTGAGGCCCCTCCAACCGCTCCCAGCCAGAGGCGAACTCTCCGGGTGCTGTTGGTGGAGGACGCGGAATTCGATGCGGCGCTCCTGCTGCGCCACTTGGAGACCAACGGCTACGACGCCCGCCACCGCCGGGTTTGGTCCCAAGCCGACATGGAGGAGGCCCTCAAAACCGAGACTTGGGACGTCATCCTGTGCGACTACCAATTACCTGATTTCGGAGTCCTGCCCGCCTTGGAACTTCTCAGGAAACTCAAGCTCGACGTGCCCCTCATTGTGGTTTCGGGAACCATCGGCGAGGAGCGCGCCGTCGGTTTGATGAAGGCCGGCGCGAGTGATTTTATTGTCAAGGGCAGCTTGAGCCGCCTCATCCCCGCCATCGAGAGGGAATTGCGCGAGGCGCGGGGGCGCCGGGAACGGGCGGCGGCGCTGGAAAAACTCTCCTACCTCGCCGCCATGGTCGATTCGGCCGAGGAAGCCATCATCGGGCAGAATCTTGAGGGAGTCATCACCACCTGGAACACCGGCGCCGAACGCCTTTACGGCTACACGGCGGCGGAGGCCGTCGGCCGCCCCGTTTCGTTGATCGTGCCCCTGGCCTTGCGCGGCGAAAGGGAGCAATTGATGGCCAAGCTCTGGCGGGCCGATGGCCTGGTGCAAGTGGAAACCACGCGGGCGCGCAAGGACGGCTCGCCCGTGGAGGTGTTCCTGACGTTGTCGGCCATCCGCAATAGCGACGGCCAGATGGTGGGCGCCTCCTCCATCGCCTCCGACGTGACGGAGCGGAAGAAGATGGAATGGGAACGGACGCGTCTGATCGCGCATTTGAATGAGATGCTCTCCAAGGTGAAGACCTTGAGCGGATTGCTGCCCATATGCGCCTCGTGCAAGAAAATCCGGGACGACCGCGGATACTGGCAGCAACTGGAGACGTTCGTGGGCGAGCATTCCGGGGCGGAGTTTTCCCATTCGATATGCCCCGATTGCATGAAACGCCTCTACCCCCAATTTGCCCCGGCCGTGGAAGCGAGCGAGCCGCCAAAGAAGGATTAAGAACTTCAAATGAACAAACCGTCCTCAACCACTGCCGCCACAATACCACGAAGATTACATTGCATAAGTTCTTTTTAGTAAAACCGAACAAAAGGCCATTCCCCGCATCCGAATTGCAGACGCGCCGGGAATGGGGCGGGCTGGTTACTGCCAAGTCCGTTGCATAGACTACATGTGAGGCCAGAGGAATAGCCGCGAAAAAGCGCAAAGGACGCATAAACAAACGAACTTCTGCGCTTCTTGAGCGTTTTCGCGGCTCATTCGTTGCATTCTATCCTGCGGACTCCCCAGTAATTGCGCTCGTGCGCGGAGCGTCACGCCATCTTCCTGACAGCCCCGGCGGGGCGAAAGAGAATAGCCCAGGGCAAAGCGAGCTGGCGAGCGACGCCCTGGGTTGGCTACGCCGTTTTCCCAAGCCCTGAAAGGGCGGCTGAAGGCAGGCAGAAGGTCAAGCTGGCTCGCCGTCAACATCGGTGTCAGTCCTCACTTTTGACACTTTTTTCAGTCGGACGGAAGGAGCGTAATGCCCATCCGCACCCGGCAATTGCGGCGGTTGGAAGCGGGCTTGAAATATCGCCAGGTGCAGCTATCATTTCCTCATGAGCATGACAACTTATCCACTGGGACTGCCCGAAGAACTCATGGAAGAGGTTAAGAGAACGGCGGCGGACGCTCATCTTTCGATGGCAGACGCCATGCGTCAGGCCATTAAATTCGGTCTGCCCCATGTTCGCGAGGAGGTGTCCGGAGAGTCTGATTTTGCGGAAGCGGCGGCGGAAACTTGGGATAAGCTCGGACCGGCTCCAACCGTCCTTTATGACCAGCTTTAAGCGCGGCGACGTGGTCCTGGTGGATTTGGGCTATGTCGCCACGGTGCGTCCCTGCGTCGTCATCTCCATCCCCAATACGGACAGCCGGCGCAACATGTCGGTGGTTGCGCCGTTGACCACGGAGATTCGAGGAGGCGAATGTGAAGTGCCCTTTCCATAGCCAAATGGCTGGCGGAAGAGTCCGTGGTCAACCTCATCGGGCTTGTGGGAGTGGACAACGCCAAAATCGAGAGGCTGCTCGGCCCATTGCCAAAGGACAGTCTGGACGCCATTGATGAGGGACTGCTCCGGCTATTTGGTTTGTGAAGGAGCGGGCAGGATTGATCCCGCCTTTCCCGCGACGCCGCCAAAAACCGCATTGCCCTCGCGCCCGCCCCACGCGTCAGCGTCATCTTGACAATTTGTTCAGTTGTCGCCCGCAATCCACCCATGCTGGAGCGCGTTTGTCCGCCGCTCCGCCATGGCTCACTTGCTCTTGAGCAATCTGGCGATCAGGTTTTCAGCCGGCTGAGTCTTGAGTTTGCCGGAGCGAAAAGCTCTGATGGCCTTCCTGGCCTCCGCCGCTGGTTCTTGCCGCCACGGAACGGCATTCCACATCCTTCTCCAGCCCCCTTCAATGCGCCAGGCGGGAGGCCATGGCGTAGAGGATCAGGAACAGGAGGATGACGCCCAGGCCGAAGAAGAGGTAGCCAAAGGAGCGGGCGATGGCTTTCCAGCGCTCCCATTCGTCTTTGACGCGCAGGTCGTCCAGGCGCCCCGCCCCCAGAAGGCGGTCGTACCAGCGGCGGCGCTCATGGAGCATCTCGGTCTTGGAGATGCGGCCGGAGAAGATGACGGTGTCCATGGGAAACTTTTCCAGCCGGAAATGGGTGTTGAAGAAGTGGATTGTAAAGATGAAGCCCGCTGCCAGAAGGGCTTCGTCGGAATGAACGATGAGCGCGATGTTAATCACCCAGCCGGGCATGAAATGGGAGAAGAATTGGGGGAACCACATGATCAGCCCCGACATTCCTATGGCGAAGACGCCCCAGAAAACGGCGAAGTAATCGAACTTCTCCCAGTAGGTCCAGCGGTCGAATTGCGGCTTGGGGCCTTTGCCGAAAAACCATTTCTGGTGCGCGACAAAATCCCGGGCGTCCTGCCAGGTCGGGATCATCGAGTCGGGGCCAAAGAGCGCGGCGATGAGGCGTTCGCCCTTGGAACGGAGCGTGCCGCCCTGAAAGCGGGCGCGGGAATTCCAGGACTTGATCGCCAGATTGGAAAGGTGCAGCCCGAAATAGAGAAAGGTGACGGCCGCGCCGCAACGATGCAGGGTGCGGGCGACCTCGGCGCCGCCCAGGACGCTGAAGATCGCCCTGGCCCAGTCTGTATAGTAGAATTTAAGCGGCATGCCGGTGATGACCAGGAGCAGGAAGCTCGTCACGACCAGGAAATGGAGGAAGCGCTCAAAGGGGGCGAAGCGGGTGAACCAAACGTCCCCCTGCTGCGCTTCGACCTTGGCTTCGCGGAAGGTCTTGGAGTCGTGCAGATAGAGATAGCCGGAGCGAAAGAGCCACAGGGCGGTGTGCGCGCCAAAGAAGGCGAAGACGCCGATGAGCAGCGAGGTCATCGCCACGAAGGTCCAATGCAACTGCGGAAAATGTTTGGCATCCAGCGGGTCGGCGTGGGGAACGTATTTGGCGAAGCTGGCGGTGGCGCCGGGATGGCATTGTTTGCAGGTGGCCACAATGTTGCCCTTGGAAAGGTGCGAGGCCGGGTTGGAGGGCGGCTGCACGTCGTGGTAGCCGTGGCAGCGGTAGCAGGCGGGGACTTCGGCGACGCCATGAGCCTGGCCCAGCGCCATGGCTTTGCCATGATAGGTCTCGCGGTAGTTGGCCAGGCGGTCCTTGTGACAGCGCCCGCACTGTTCATCGCTCCGGGCGTTAAAGTCGCTGCCGCCGGGCGCTTCAATTTGATGAGCGGAGTGGCAATCGGTGCAGACCGGGCCGGAGAGGTCGCCCTTGGCGAGAATCTGGCCGTGGACGCTGGCGTTGTAGGTTTTTTCGACGCCCAAATGGCACGCGCCGCAGGTGGCGGCGACGTTGGCATGATTGACAGACGAACTGCGGTCCACGCTGCGCTTGATGTCGTGAACGCCGTGGCAGTTGTTGCAGGAGGGGGCGGGAACCAATCCGCCGGCCAGCGCCCGTCCGTGAATGCTCTCGGAATACTGCGAAGCCACCTCCGGATATTTCATCTGGTACTCCGCGGTGATGCCGCGGTTGCTGTGGCATTTGGCGCAGGTTAGCGGCAGGTTGAATTTGACGACGGGCGAGTCGGCGCTTTTGACCGGCTGAATGTCGTGGGAGCCGTGGCAATCGGCGCACGAGGCGGCCCCGGACGCGCCCATCGCCCTGCTCATGCCGTGAATGCTGCCGGCATAGAGCCTGGCCTCGTCCTTGTGGCACGAGGCGCATTGGGCGGGCGGCAGGCCGCGGGGATGATCCATGTCTTTGACAGTGTCGTGGCAGTCGGTGCAATTGAGCTTGGCGTGGACCGATTTCAAGAAGACGTTCGTGTCAAAGAGCGCCATCGGCGCCACTTGATTGCCAACGTAGCGTTTGACCGACGGGTCGGTGTGGCAGTCAATGCAATCCTGATTGGACGGCAGCGAGGCGGCCGCCCGCGCCCCCGGTGGAAAGGCCAGTGACAGCAAAAGAGCTGTGGCGAGAGCCAAGCTTTTACATTCCGCCGGTGTGGCAGTCAGTGCATTGGTAAGCCGGATCATATTCCTCCAACGGGTGCGCAAACTTCAGGCCTTTCGGGCTGATCTGGTTAATCTGGTCGCCGCTGCCCTGCGCCAAAATCAAATGGCACTCGTTGCAGTCATTGGCTTTTATCGTCCTCTTCCCGACGGTTGAGACGTGTTTGCCGTCATGGCACCGGAAACAGCCGGGCCAATCCTTGTGCCCGATATTGTCCGGGTAGGCCCGCCAATCGGCTTTCATTTCGGGGAAGAAATTGTCTTTATAAATCTGCTGGACCGTGCCGATGGCGTCGTGGACGCGCGGGTCGTTGCGGGGGTAGGCGTCGGCCAGGGTGGTGGCGATGCCTTGCATGGCGCCGGCCTCGTTTTTGTAGGCGCGGCACAAGACACCGACGGCGTTGGTCTTGATGTAAGGGAGGGAAGGATCAATGCCGCCCAGGGACATGGCCAGGTTGACGGCGCTTTCCGGGGCCTGGAATTTGTGGGCCGGCCGGTTATGGCAGTCCATGCAGTCCATTCTGCGCTTGGCAAGCTGGCTGACGTCGTTGGTAAAGCTGGGCGAGCGGAACTCGGTCACGACCCCTTGGGAGTCCGTCATGCGGACCCAGGGTATTTTCTGGCGGGCGTCATCGGTGGCGATGTATTCGATTTTGTTGCCGACGTTCATGTGCCAATGGATGCCGCCGACAGGCCCGTGGGTGGGATCGCCGCCGCCCACTTTGAGCAGCAGCCGAACCGAATAGAGGGTGTTGCTCTGATCCGGGAGGTAGTAGGAAATGGTGCGGTCCAGATTGCCGACGAATTCCTTGGGCCAATGGCACTGTTCGCAGGTTTCCTGGGCCGGGCGCAAGCTCTTGACGGGAGTGGGAATGGGCGTGGGATATTTGTGGGCGAGCGTCGCATAGACCTGGTAGGTGCCCGACAACTTGGAGCGCACATACCATTCGGCGCCCTTTCCGATGTGGCATTCAGCGCAGGCGACCCGCGCGTGCGGCGAATGCAAATAGCTCGTCAATTCCGGTTGCATCACCGTGTGGCACGACTCGCCGCAAAACTGGACGGATTCGGTAAAGTGATAGGTGTGATAACTGCCCATCGCCGTCAGCAGAAGAAAACAAATGCTGGCGGGAACGAAAATGGCCAGGAGCCGCCGGTCGCGGGGGCGGGAGAGGTCCACGTTAATGTTCAAGGGAGGCGCGGAGCCATGGACCTTGGCCAGGTGGCGGCGCCAGCGCCAGGCGCCAAAAAGGAAGATGACAAAACCCGCCGCCAGAAAGGCCGGCGCGACAAGGAAAGTCAAAATGCCGACGTAGGGGTTGGACGAATGGGCGACCGTGTCGATGAAAAACAGGAGAAGAAACGCAAAAATGCTCGAAGCCATCAGCACCAGCCCAGCAAGCGACACCCAGTTGCGAAAGAGAGAGGGCGGGCGGGGAGAGCCGGTTGGGGCGGGTGAATTCATAAGCGGGGCGCCGGAGCGTTGGAGCGGACGCCTTGGCCGCCGCTCCAACACCTCCTGACGCGATGGGCGTCTCTATTTCTTGAAGGCGCGCATATAGGCGACAAGCCCCTTGATTTGGTCGTCGGTCAAGCCTTCGGCCGGTTTCATGATGGTGGTGTCGTCTTTCTTGAGGCCTTCCTTGATGGCTTTGATGGCCGCGTCATCTTTCAACGCGTCCTGGACTTTGGGATCGGTGTAATCCTTGGCGCCCAGTTTCTTGCCCATTTTGGTATCGCCCTTGCCGTCCTCGCCATGGCACTTGGCGCAATGCTGGTCGTAGAGCGCCTTGTTGTCCTCCGCCCGCGCGGCCGATGCCGCCAGGAGGGAAACGATTGCTGCGACTATGATGCTTTTCTTCATGTTTCCTTTGTGCGTTCGCGCGTTGGCGTTGCAATCCCGGCGGCGAACGCCGATCCGCCGGGAAATCTCTCTCAGCCGGCCCGGCCCTCAGCCGCTTGGGACGAATGCGGACGCCGGACGGCGCCCGGGACCACGTTCTCGATGGTCGGCAGGTCCAGGGCCAGGAAGTACTTGATGAGAACGGTCAAAATGATAAACGGAAGGGCGAGCAAAGCGAGCGAAAGCCACCAGCCTTCATGGCCGGCGAATTCCATTTTGTAACTCATGAAGCCGCGCATGCTCTTGGAGAAGAGCTGGCCGCCAATGACGACGTTCCAGCGCATGGCCAGGACCCCCAGCAGAATCAGCGCCGAGCAGCCGAAATAAACGCGGCGCCGGTTCAAGTCCGAAACCCATTTGCGCGCCAGTTGCAGCGAACCCAGCAGCAGGAGCGGCACCAGCGTGCCCATCATCGCCTGGCCCAGGAGCAGGGTGTAAAAGAGTTTCCCGGAGGCCAGCGAACGCAAGACCTCTATGCCCTCCTCGGCGGAATAGAGGCGGTGCAACCAATCCAGCCCTTCAATGGTGGCGTCAATGACCAGCGCATAGAAAAGAAAGCTGGTCATCAAATCCAGGCAGCGCATGTCCGCCGTCACCCGCCGCGTCCAGCACAGGAAGAGGTAGGCGAACACGCACAGGGCCATGCCAGATACAACGGCCGAGAGAATGAAGATGATGGGCATCAGCACGTTGCCCCACCACGGGTTGGCCTTGATCGAGCCAAAAATAAAGCCGACGTAACCGTGCAGGAGAAAGGCCGATGGGATGCCCACGACGGAAATGATGCGGCCCATGCGCGCGTCCAGGCGAAGGGCCGGCTCGGAAAGATCGGTCACGCCCAGCGTAAAGGCGCGGTAGATCAGGCCGCGCAGGCCGGACTCTGTCCTGGACCAATCGACAAAATCGCGGCGGTAATCAAACCAAAGTTCCAGAAGGAGCACGGCCATGAGGTACCAGGCATAGACAAAGCCGAACATGGCCATCGGCGAAGTGAAGTGGGGCGTCATCATGATTTCATAACAGCGTTCCGGGTGGCCGAGGTGAAAGAGCAGAGGCAGGGTGGCGCAAAGCATGAACGCCAGCGCGGTCAGCAAAGCCAGGCGGTAGATAGGCTCCAGCGCCTTGACGTTCAGGACGCGAACGAGCGAAGCCATGATGAAGGCGCCCGCCACCAAGCCGGTCACGTAGGGATAAACGACGATGAGCACGCTCCAGAGGGGGTGCAAGGTCCGTTCGTTGGGGTAGGCGTAGCCCTGAACCTGCGGAATCAAATCAACAGCATTGGTGAGGAGATCGGCGTTCATGGGGATTATCGGACCTCCTCATCCAGGTTGGCGTAGCGCACGCGCGGTTTGGTGCCCAGATGGGCTTTGAGTCCCTGGGTCTTGTTGTTTTCGATGAAGCGCTGGAGCGGATCGTCCGCAATTGGGTTCTTGAGATCGCCAAAAATGCGCGCCTGCGACGGACAAATCTCCACGCACGCCGGGCGGAGTCCGCGGGTGATGCGGTGATAGCACAGGGTGCATTTGTCGGCGGTGTGGGTTTCCGGGTTCAAAAACCGGCAGCCATAAGGGCAGGCCTGGATGCAAAAGCCGCAGCCGATGCAATAGTTCTTGTCCACCAGCACGACGCCGTCGGGAGACTCAAAGGTGGCGCCGACCGGACAGACCTGGGAGCAAGGCGAGTTTTCACACTGATTGCAGAGCTTGGGGACAAAGAAAGACTTGAGGACGTCCTCCTTGGGTATCAGAGAGGGCTTGAAACCGCCAATGCCGCCATCGGGCGAATCGACAAAAGTGTCGCCGCGGCTCTCGCCGGAGCCGGGTTTGGGCCGCGTGACGACGTAGCGCTCAATCCAGGTGCGGAAATTGTCTTGCGGGACACTATTTTCCGCCTTGCAGGCTTCGACGCAGAAACCGCAGCCGATGCAGCGGTCCACGTCCAGGGCCATGAGCCATTTGTGTTTGAACGGATCGTAGCCTTTGGGGGCCTGGGCGGTGGCGAAGACGTTGCGAACGGCGGCCTGGCAGGTTCGGGCGGCTGGCAGGGCAAGGATGCCCCCGACAATTCCAGCCAGGTTCTTGAGGACGTTGCGGCGGGTGACATTTTCGCTCATGGAACCTCGTTGGGTTGATGGGGGACGTGGCACTCGGTGCAGACCTGTCCGGTATAGTGTTTGGCGGGGGTGACTTGGTGAATCCACGCGGGCCGGGAAGGGCTGGCCTCATGGCAGCGGACGCATTGGCCATAACCGGGCTTGGGCAGTTTGACTTCCGGATTGTCAACGTGCGCCTTGGCGGGCCCGTGGCAGGTTTCGCAGGAAAGGCCTTTGTGCTCCGCCTTGGCCAGTTTTTGGACGATCTCGCCGTGGCAGGTGTCGCAGGTTTTGCGCCCGGCCCAGAACGGTTCGCGGCCGGCGATCTCCTGGAGGGCCGCGCCGCGGTAGTGGCCGTATTGGCCGAAAGACTGCGGCGTCAGCAGGTAGCGCGCGGTAAAATAAGCGCAGATGATTGCAATAGTCAGCAGGACGAGCCTGGTGATCTGCGGCGGCATGCTTAAAAAGCGCTTCATCTCATTGTCCCGTCAATTGGCAAAGCAAACCCTTGCCGGTCCCGGCCGGCCGTTTGGTTGTGCGCGTCTGGCTCCGGCCTTGCGGCCTGGGAACCGGCCCGTCTTACTGCTTGTAAGCGCGGACTTTGGCCACCAAGGCTTTGATGTCGTCATCCGACAGGCCTTCGGCGGCTTTCATCTTGGTCTTGTCGCCGTCTTTGATGCCTTCCTTGATGGCCTTTGTGGCCTGCTCATCGGTGAATGTGCCCTGGTACTTGGCGTCGGTCAGGTCCTTGATTTCCATTTTCTTGCCCATGGGAGTCGCGCCCTTGCCATCGGCTCCATGGCACTTCTTGCAGGTCTTGTCCCAGTTTGCGTCGGCGTCGGCCCTCACGGCCGCGGTGCTGGCGGCCAGCGCGAGAAGAATCAGACAGAGTTTCGTTCGTTTCATAGTTCTCAGATTATCAGACTTTTACCGCTTGTCACGCCAGCGTGCATCGGGCCGAAAAGCGGCCCCGGTTGCCAACGAGCTCCCACTCATTCCACCGGCCCCGGCGTGACTCATTGTTCTTCGATGCCACAATGGATGACGCTCGCAAATCTTGCTTTGCCGGAATTGTGAATTGCTGGCCATTTCTTGCCATGCGATGGGCAGAGAACGATAAGTTGCCGGCATGGATCGTCCTTGGCTAATGAGATTCCGTTATACGAGTCAAGGGCAGGAACATTAGAGCGCTTGCAAATACGCCATGACCGCGCCATAGTAATGCCATGAAAACGACCATTGAACTNNACGCCGGGGCGCATCGTTTTGGAAATGGAGGCCAACGCTTCCGGGCGCATCATCAAGCGCGGCAAACTCAAGGTCTGGACGGGGACCGTTCCGGCCACGCCGATAGAGGAGGCTGTTGCACAATCACGCCATTACACCCGATGACCTTCCTTGATACTGGGATCATGGTCGGGGCGGTTTTGAAGTCCCACCCTGAACATCTGGCCTGCCTCGCGGCGCTGGAAGATTCCGTGCGGCCGTTCACGAACGCCCACGCAATCGCGGAAACTTTCGCCACACTCACAGGCTTTTACAAGGTGCCCGCGGGCGTTGCGACGGAATTGACTTTGAGTCTGCGGGATTCGGTCGTGGTGGAGGCCTTGGCGTTGGCGGACTACGAAACGGCGATTCGGGAGGCGCGCAGCCGGGGGGTGATGGGCGGGGGAATTTACGATTCCCTGCATGCAACCTACGCCCGCCGCAAAAAGGCGATCCAGATCGTGACGCGCAACCCATCCCACTTTGAGCACGTGGCGCCGGATATTGAAATTCTGACACCTTAACCCGGGCTAGAAGTCGGAAATCTCCTTGGGCGGGAACGCCGCGCGGAGGGCGTTGGTGATGGAGGCGACGTCGATGATCTCCTGGACGATGGCGCCGGCGACGGGCGTCATCAGGCCGCCCGCGGCCAGGAGCATTCCGCCCACGCTCAGGACCATGCCGCCGATGACGCTTTGCAGCGCAATCAAGCGCATACGGCGGCTGATATGCATGAATTCGTCGATCTTTTTCAACTCGCCTTCCATGACAACGACGCCCGCGGCTTCGGCGGTGACGTCGCAGTCCTGGCCGATGGCCAGGCCGACGGTGGCGGCCATCATGGCCGGGGCGTCGTTGATGCCGTCGCCGACGTAGAGGGTCTTGGCCAGGGTGTTTTCGTGGCGGACGATGGCGAGTTTTTGCTCCGGGGTTTTTTCGGAGTGGATTTCCGAGATGCCCAGTTGGGCCGCCAGGTAGCGGACTTCCGTGTCGCGATCGCCGGAGAGGACCATGATGCGGTTGAACTGATGCTTGGGTCCCAGGTGTTCGATAAAGGGAAGGCCGTCGGGCCGCGGGGCGTCGTGGAAACGGTAGCTGGCGGCGTACTGGTTGTTGACAATGACGACGCATTCCAGGCCCCCGGCGGCGGGAGGCAGGCGGTCCAGGCCGGCGGCAGCCCGGGCCGCGGCCTGGCGGCGGCTTGTGATTTCAACGCGGTCGCCGGCCACCGTGCCGACCATTCCCTGGCCCGGCGCTTCGGCGACCTCGGCGACCTCCAGCAACGCCAGGCGCTGGTCCCGGGCGGCGGCGACAATCGCGCCGGCCAGGGGATGGCGCGAATAAACCGCGATGCTGGCGACTTTGGCCAGGAGATTCTCGCCGGAAAAAGAGGGGGCGACCACCGCTTCGGCCAGGCTGGGTTTGCCGTAAGTCAGTGTGCCGGTCTTGTCAAAAATCACGGTGCGGCATCGGTCCACCTGTTCGAGGACAAGGGGATTCTTGACCACGATGCCGCGGCGGGCGGCCAGGGAAATCGAGCCGATGATGGCGACAGGTATGGCGATGAGCAGCGGGCAGGGGGTGGCCACGACGAGGACGGCCAGGAAGCGGATGGGATCGGCGCTCAAAGCCCAGGCCGCCAGGGCGAGCGCGACGGAAAAGGGGGTGTACCAGGCGCCCAGTTGATCGCCCAGGCGGCGGAGACGGGGGCGATTTTGCTCCGAGGCGCGCATGACCTGGGTGATTTTGGCATAGCGGGAATCGACAGCCAGCTTGGTGGCCGTAATGGTCAGGGCGGATTCGCCGTTGACAGCGCCGGAAATGACCAGGGAACCGCGCGCCTTGGACATCTCAAAAGGCTCCCCGGTCAGGAACGATTCGTCCATGCGGCCGTGGCCGGAGGCGACGACGCCGTCCACGGGGCAGATTTCGTGGGGGAAAACCACGATGGAATCGCCCACGGCGATTTGATCGACGGGGATGTCGTGGAGTTTGCCCTCGCGCTGGCGATGGGCGACGGAGGGCATGCGGCTGGCCAGGGCGCGAAGGACGGAGGAGGCATTCTTGACAGCGTAAGTTTCCAGGGCCGCACCGCCCGAGAGCATCAGGACGACAATGGTGCCGGCCAGGTACTGACCCAAAGCGGCCGAGGCGACGATGGAGATGCCCGCGAGCAAATCAGAGCCGAATTCCCCACGCAAGGCCTTTTTGAGCAGATCGAAGACAAGCGGCGCGCCGCCCAGAATCAACGCCGCCAAGAGGGGCGCCTGAACCGCGCCCGCCCCCGCGCGCCAGCCAAAGCGGAGGAGCAGATGAAGCGCGATGGCCGCGAGGGCGAATCCCGCAATGACGGTGTTCTTGCGATATTTCATCAAAACCAAATGTTTAACTACGCGCCCAATGGCCTCCCCGCCAATGGCCTCCCAATGGCGTCCAGGACTGTGCTTGCTCCCGTGAAATGCTCATGCCCTCTGGGCGGATTGAATCCACAATCGGAAAAACCTGTCTGTAACCAGGAACGAGCCATTGTCTTGATCAATAATGTCCTTTGCGAGCAGGACTTGAACGGCGCGTTGCGCGTTGGAAGCTGAAACCAAACCGTAACGATGCACAAATTCGCCGGCAAAAACTTTAACTCCGGCGGCCTCAGCCGCCAGACCCTTCAAGAATCGTTTTTGGGGAAGAGTTAACGACTCCCACTGTGTTGTGTAGGCGTAACTCTCCCGGTCCAGCAACACCTTGACCGCCGCCTGAATCATTTTTCCGCTCACCTCGGCGTTCGGCTCGCACAATTCCCACAGCAGATGACACAAGTGCTGCGTGTAAAACGGGTGCCCCTGCGTCATATGGCAAAGTTCATGGATGTGCGGCTCATCAATCCGCTTCTCCGCGTCGTTGAAACGCTGGCGGATGAACGGCTGCCAATGTTCCTCGGCAATCGGACCCAGCGGATAATGTCCGCCCGCCCTATACAGCGGGCGTTTGCGATCCAGAACCATTTTCTGGATTAGATGTTTGCGGCTGCCCAGAAACAGATACCCCACCTCTTGGTGATTCTGGATGACGCTGCGCAGTTTCCGCTCCACATGGTCATTGCCGTATTCCAGGATTTGCTGGAATTCATCAAACACCACCACCACGCGCGGCCCGCCCTTGGCCGCGATTCGCGCCGGAGTCTCGAGGACTTCCTCCAGAGCGGCCTCAACTTGAGCCGGTTTGGCCAAACCGAATGCCAACGTTGCTTTGCCTTGCTGATCCACCGTCACGCTGGGAGACAGGCTGCCAAAAAACTTCTTCGACGTTTGCAGCATCTTCTCCACCGAACTGCTCAGGGATTCTGCGATCACCCTGGCGACAGTGGTGACAAAAGTCGCCTCGCTGTCCGTCGGCCATAAATCCACGTAAGTCGAGACATACCCATTTCCTGGCAACTTGCGAAGAGCCGCGCGCACGAGCGAAGTCTTGCCGTAGCGGCGTTCCGAAAAGACGAACAACTTTTCGGCGTTCTCCATCGCCCGCACAAGATCCTTTAGTTCCTTCTCCCGGTTGCAGAAGGCGCCACCGCCGACCACTCCGCCATATTCGAATGGGTTTTTCATATTACGCAAGTTGCGTTACGCACATTGCGTAATGCCACAACCCGCCGGACACGTAAAGCCCCTTCTTCCTGCTGACTGGCGATTTCTCCGCCAACTCGTTCAAGGAGTCAAACCATAGTTTTGTCCAATTTGCGGGCGGTTCACTGGACTTCCTCACCCAGAATAAGAAATGAGAAACAGTTCTGAAAACACCAAAAACGGTCAAAACCATGGTTTGACCCCTGCGTCAATTATAAGTAATTTATTCCAGTGCGTCGGCACCAACTACAACAACGAATCCGCAAATACCAATTCCTCCGCGGCGGTAAACAAGTTCCGCCCCGCCATCTATCTCGATGAGCAATCGTCCAACACGCTTGTCTCTGCCAACCAGACCATCAATTGCCCCACGCCTTCATTCCTTAACATTGCTTTTTTCAACACCCTCTCTAATAACGTGAACATTAACACCAACAGTGTGGCCGGTTATGATTGCGTCCGGCGTTATGCTTCGACCGTGTTTGACGACGGACAATCGAGCAACAATATCCTTGTAAACAACTGGGATTACGGTGTGGCTACGAATGT
>PLGF01000005.1 GCA_003138485.1 Verrucomicrobiales bacterium
TCTTAGGGAAGATTTCAGCGAGTAAAAGGATTGAGAATTGGTCATTGAAGGTTTGTCATTTGATATTTAAGCAGTATCGCCATGACTCCCCAGGAACTCTCAGATCGATTGTGGCGGTTTGCCGCCCGCGTGGCCAAAGTGGTGGACGCCCTGCCGGACACCCGCGTGGGCCGGCACGTTGCCGGCCAGATCGGCGTCTTCCGATAACCAATGACAAATTCTCAATGACCAATTCTCAATCGAAATGTCCGAAATCTTGACGTGTTGCTTTCCCAACAGGACTTGCCCAAAAAAGTGAAGAGAACCATCAGCCCCCTACTCCACCGAGAAATTCGCGCGGGTCTCTCCCGGGGCGGAGCGGTTGATCGTTTTCGCGGGCAGGATGACCACCCGATCGGCGCTCACTTTGCCCGACTCCAGCAACGCCTTCTCCACCGCGCGCGCGCGGCCTTGCTCAAGGTCGCGCAAATCGTCGTCGCTCACGCGGATGTCCGCCAGCAGACGCTCTTCCATCCGGGTCAGATCAGCCGCGTCGGAAGCGGACGGCGCCTGGCCGGGCGGGGTCGAAGCGGACGCGATTTGGGGCGGAGCCGGGGACGGGTTGATGGACTCGGCCGCCTCGGAGGAAGCTGAAGCGTGTTGCATCATCATCTCGCCGCCTTTCCTGAATTCGCGATGGGCGAAAATCGGAGTCGTGATCAGCTCCGGCTGCGGGCCGGTTGGAGCGGCCAAGACGGCTTTGGGCGGCCGCGCCGGCGCGGGCGCGGGGAGGCCGTCGGCCCCGTAAGTTTGCGCGTAAAGCGCCTGAACCAGGCGCGGGTAATCCGCCGCGTCGATATTATTAGTATCGACAGCCGGGGCCGCGCCGCCGGAGGCGGCCAATTCCCCGGCGCGCAATTCCTGAAGCCGCCGCCGCAACCGCTCGCGCGCCAGGGCCGCGGCGTCCGCGGACGGATCGACCGCGCCGGCGATCGCCAGGCTCAAGGCGGGCCGTTCGTAGAGCGCCGCGCCCAATTTCCGGATTTTGGCCTCTTCCGCCGCGGGAAGCACCGCGCTGCCCGGCGGAAACTCCGCGTAGCTCAGTTCTTCGCCCTTGCTGCCGCCGACGAGGGATCCCAGCAGCGTGAACGGGGCCGCCGCAGCCTTCGCGATGCTCTGGCGGATCACCTGCCAGACAATGGGCATCACGCGGAACTTCGGATCGTCCAGGCGGCCGGATAATGGAACGTCAAGAATGATATTGCCGTTCCGATCCTTCAGCAGGGCCACGCCCAGCTTCACCGGCTCCGGGATCGCGTCGGGGCTGTTGTTCTTGGGCCCGAGGGTCAGGTTCGCCACGGTGATCTTGTTCGTCGCGGCCAGAGCGCGGCGGGCAACGTCGTAATGCAGGTCCAGCAGCAGCGTTCCTTTCTGGAGCTTGTGGCCACCGTATTTCTCCATGTAGGGCGTAAAGCCGGACAGGTCAAGGTTCTTGCACGACACTGCGAGGTCGAACGAGATGTCCTTGGCCAGAGGGTCCACCGTGCCGGTGACGGAGAAGGGCGAAAAGTCGCCCAGCCGCCCCGCCAACTTTACGGTGGCCGGCCCTTTGTCATCGGTGGAGAGGCCTTTCACGTCGCCGCTGATTTCCGACACGTCCAACGCGCAGTTCGGCTCGATTGAGCGGTCCAGAACATGCAACGACGCCCGCTCCAGCGCCAGCGTCTCCAGCGCGATGGAAAACGCCCCGGCAGCGTTGGTGGAAACGGTCGCGCCCGCCGCTGGCGGCGGAAAAAGATTCAGCAAATTGACCTGGCGATTCGTCTCCACCAGAACCGTCGTGTCCAGGCCCGTCAATCGGACTTCCCGGACCCGCGCCCGGTTAGGCTGAAATGCGAAGTCGATCCCGTTGACGGCCAGCGCGTCCAATTTGGCCAGGCCGATGCGGTTGACAGGGTCCAACGTGGCCAGATTGGTCACGGAAACATCCCCGATGAAGCTGGCCTGCGGCGCGGCCGGGGCCGCCGCGTAATGGGCCTTGCCCCGCGCCTGAACCTGGCCGGAGGTGATCCCCACGTTGACCTTGTCCGCGAGATAGGGCTGAAATGGAGCCAGTTCCAACCCGGCCAAATCCACCGCGAGGTCCGCGGAGACCGGCGCCAGGGTGGCTGTTCCAGTAATTGACAGCATCCCCTGCCCGTTCAGGCGCATCGACGCGACAACGCCGATGGGTGTGGCAAGGGCGGAGCTAAACCCGGTGACTTTGAACGCCACGTCGCGCGCGTCGATCTTGGCCGGCGGAACGGTTTTGCGGTCCTCGATTTGAACGCTGTAAGAGTCGAACGCGACTTCATCGACCTGCGCCGTCCAGGGCGCGGCGTTGGTTGACGGCGGCTGGGCGGGAGCGGGCCGCCCCTTGAGCAACGCCAGCAGATTGATCGTGCCGTCCTGATTCTGCCGCGCGACAATCGAGCCGCCGGAAGATTTGATGGAGCGGACGCGAGCTGATTTCTTGCCGAGGCTGGCTTCAGCCTGATCGACGGTCAGCTTGGGGATGGAAACGACCGGCTCGGCGGCATCGGGCGCTTTGAGTTGGAATCCGGCCAACCGCGCCGCGCCGTTGGTCACGTTGGCTTCAAGCCCCTTTGCGCCGAGTGCGAACTGATAGTCCGCTCCACCGTCCAGCGTGCCGCCGAGAATTTCCGCTGTCGTGAAATCAGCCAGATAGGGGGCGTATCGTTTCAGCGCCAGGCCGGTGAGTTGGGCGCGGCCCGTGGATTGCGGCGGTTGCGCGCCGATCCGGCCCGAGGCGGAAATTCCCTCGCCCGCGTCGGTCACCGCGGAAAAGGCGTAGGGCGCGGTGGCGTTGGACCGGGTTGACAATTGAGTCACCTGGAAATTGATCGGCGCCAGCTTGTCATGGAACGGGGCCGCCGCCGCCAAATCGTCATATATGATAGCCGCGTCAGTAACGCTCAGGCTCTCGACCACCGCGGACGGCAACGGCGAAGCGGGCGCGGCGGGCGCGTTGGTGGCGCCGGCTGGCAGCAGATTGTCGAAATTGAACGAGCCGTCCTTGCGCCGCGTGATTTGGGCGAAAGGATGCGTCACGGTGACGTCCTTGAAAACCCACGCGCGGGCGCCAAGGGACGAAAGGGCCTGGAATTGGACGTGCAGGCTGTCCAACCCGGCAAAGACCTCGCCGTTGGTCTCCGTGAGCGAGAGTCCGCCGACGGTGAGCGCGAAGGTGTAGGGGTTGACTTTGACCTCCCGCACCGCTGCCTGGCGATGAGTCAGCGGCGGCAGCCGCTTGAGCATCTGGGACTTGACAATGGCAGGGACAACGAGAAAGCCCGCCAAGGTGTAGGCCAGCGTTGCTGAGGCGAGCCAAATCAGCGCTTTGACAACGCGCGGCAGCCTCCGTCGTTTTGGGATATCGCTCATAACAGGGTGACGTGGTTTTTCACGATGAACCGGGGGTTAATGTGCCGCCTGCCGCCCGGAGCGCAAGCGCAAAAAAGAGAAGAGCCGCAAATCTGTTTTTGTAAATGGCTCCCCCTCATCCAAACCTCTTCTCCCCCGGGGAGAAGGAACAGATGTCGCACATCTCTGGTCTTGCGAATGAGCGTCCGGCAAATCCAGCCGCGTGCTTTTGCGGTGGGACGGTGAATGATGCTCCCTCTCCTGGAGGAGAGGGCCGTGGTGAGGTCGAGCCCGGAGAATTCCGTCTCACACCCGAGAGGGAAAAAATTGACGTTGGCCATTGACGCCGGGCGACCGATTGGATAGATTTTGTGGTTCCGAGCGGGGGTGTAGCTCAATTGGTTAGAGCGCTGCCCTGTCACGGCAGAGGTTACGAGTTCGAGCCTCGCCACTCCCGCCATCTTGTCCGCCGCAGCCTCCTGTCCGCCAAAACTTGAGCGACGGCGAACGGCGGAGGCGGACACCCGCCACCAAGTCCATTACTCGATCGGCTGGCCTGCCTGCCCCGTGTCCGCATTGAGATCGGTTTCGTTTTCATACACTGTTTATGCGGCAGATTTGCTTTTGAAATCCGCTAACCCTCCACTATCAGCAACGCCTGGGTCGCTTCTTCTTCCTGCGACAACCCGATCAATTCTTCCAGCGAAAGCACAGCTCCGAACTTCCGAACACAGCCTTGAATCGGTCGTGATCCTGCCCCCAGTAAATCATCGCGCACGACATCGGAGCTCCCTTTCCACCATGCTCTCCATTCACCAAGAACTTGAGCCGGGTATCTGCAAGGAAGCAGATCGACCGCGCCTTTCCGAAAACGTATTTCTTCCAGTGCCCCGTGTTTGTTGCCACCGGCACCAGCGCGAGAACTTCCGCCCCATAGCAGTCGTGCGCGTAGGCACACCTGTTAAGGCAACTCTTGATGCCAGTGCCGCTCTTGCGATCCAGTCCATAGGGTGGATTTACGTAAATTCGTTTGAACTTCCAGCTTGCCTTAAGCCCGTCCTGTTTTGGCAACCGATATTCAACAAGGGCATTTACGATTGACCACTCGTTTGAACATGGGTCAAGGTCGATCTCTCCATTGAAGAAGTCTCGCACAGCAGCGACATACTTCGCGGGTGTGCCCCAATCCTTGTTATCCGTAACGATTTTTCTTCCAGCGCTCATGCTGTGTGAATCCGCGGCCATTGTTTTCCGGCGAGCTTCGCGATCTGGCCTCGCAAAATCGTAAGATCTTTGCCCTCTGGTGTAATTACGTTGAACCATTTGGCTATCTTGGCGCCGTTGCTGGTGAAGTATCTTCGCAGGACGGTGTCAGCTTCCAACGCCATTTGAACCTTTGTAAACGAGTTCTTAGTCTTGGTCGCACTGTAGCTGGACTTGAAAGCCGCGCGGGCGGGCGCCATTTCCGGGTTATCGGCCAATAGCACATCTCGGATGAATTTGGACAGGCCGGCATCGGTTAAGAACAGCAGCCAGTCGTAAGACTGAGCAAGCACCATCAATTCCTTGTTCTGGTTTTCTGAGGTGAACCAGTTGCCGTGATTGCTAACGACGCCAACCGTTAGAATAAAGTTGCGCAGCAGATCAGGATCGAAGCAATTGACGATTTCCTCGATCAGCTTTGGATATGCTTTCGAGTAAAGTGTGCCATCTGGCCTGGAAACGACTCCGTGGAGTTCACCGGAATGAACACGGATTTTCTGGAGGCAGGACATCGTCCTGGCCACATACGCCCCTTGCTTCGCCTTTTCAATTGTCTGCGGCCCTTTTTTCATCCCGTTCTCAACACCCACCCGCTTGCATTCGAACACAGCGTATGGCGACCTGTATTGTGCGACCAGGTCCATCGCCAGGCCAACCCATTGAAGTTCTTTCACAAGCCCCACAAGAAGCAAATCTTCCGTCTCGCCAATGACGCATGAGTTGCGCAGTATGCGTTCGCTGCTGAGAAGTTGGTTGGTTTTTTGCTTAAACTCCCGGAGGTGCTCCAGCTTTTCCATGAACTGCCTGAAAATCTTGCTGGAAGTAAGCGGCAATCCGTACCTCTCCAGGATCAGCGATTCCTTAAACTTAACCGGGTGGAGGGAATACTCGACGTTGTGCGAGATGGCGGGGTTCCTATATTCCCCCAAGCCGCGCTCGATTGCGACGCCGGCTTCCAATCCCCAGCTCTTCAGCAGGTAGAAAGTGATTATCTCAACCAGCGTTCCTAGTGCCCGCCGAGCAGCCTTCTTGCGGTCCTGTGCGTAATCGAAGACGCTGTCAGCCAGCATCTTCTGTAGTTTGTCCACAGATTCGTATGCCATTGCCGACCACCGTATTCGCAAGCCCCGGAGGTGTAAAGATTTTCCCGTCGCGTTCCTTGCTGCAAAATGCGGGGACGCCAGATCGGACATGGTTTAGAATGCCAACACGCGAGCGCTCCACCCCTACAAGTGCCTGTGTCGTCATTGTTCGCTGGATTGAACGCCCTCCGGCCTGCAAAAAGTGGCTGTGGACAACTCAGGCCCGCCTCGCGCCAAACCGACTTGCCGGCGTGGCTCGGAATATCCGCGAAACCTTGTCCCCCGGAACTGCCCATCGCCGGGCGAGCGAAAATTCGCCCGCCGCGGCCGGCTATTGGCCGCTCTTGAGACAGAAGAACTCCGCCGGGCAAACGCAGGGCATTATCACCAAGTAATTGGTTCCGTCCATGACCGGTTCGTTGGTCACGGCGCTGAAACTGCGCGTGATGTCCGTTGTGTGTTGGAGGGAAAAGCCGGCGGCATTCGTGGGCCAGATGAGTGTAATGTGGAGCGGATCGGGTTGTTGGATTAGGATTTTGGGCGAGACCTGCGTGGAGCCGTTCGTGGGCGTGGCCACGGCGATGCCTTCGACGCCGTTGGCCAGCGAGTAAGAAAAGACGATCTGACCGCCATTGTTCAAGCCGTTGT
>PLGF01000025.1 GCA_003138485.1 Verrucomicrobiales bacterium
CTCTCCCGCCGAGCCGGGCGTGTCCAAGAACTGAGATGCGGCCATTGAAAAGCCTCACATTGCTTCTTGAATTCCGGGGCGAAATTGGCTTTCCTGATGGGACATTGCCGTCGGAAGTCGAGCATGAATAAAACGCTGGTCATTGTTCCTACCTATAACGAGCGGGAGAATCTGCCCGCCATGGCGAGCCATTTGGCCAAGCTGCCCGGTGGCGTGGACCTCCTGGTCGTCGATGACAATTCTCCCGACGGCACGGGGCAGATCGCCGATGAACTGGCGGCCAGGAACCCTTCATTCCATGTCCTGCATCGCGCCGAGAAGAACGGGCTGGGGCGCGCCTACTGCGCTGGTTTTGCCTGGGCGCTTGAACGGGAGTTCGAGTTCATCATGGAGATGGACGGCGATTTCTCCCATAACCCCGACGACATTCCGCGTTTTATCGAGGCGGCCCAGGATGCCGACCTCGTTCTCGGCTCGCGCTATTGCAACGGCATCCGCGTCATCAATTGGCCGCTCAAACGCCTCTTGCTCAGCACGGGCGCGGCCCGCTATGTGCGCATCATCACCGGCATGCCCTTTACGGACCCGACAGGCGGGTTCAAGTGCTTCCGCCGCCACGCCCTGCAATCGATCAACCTCGACGCGGTCCGTTCCAACGGCTACAGTTTCCAAATCGAGATGACGCACAAGCTGTGGCGCCAGGGAATGCGCATTGTCGAAATCCCGATCATCTTCAGCGAGCGGTTCCAAGGGCGCTCGAAGATGTCCCGAAAAATCGTCTGGGAGGCGCTCGCGATGGTGTGGCGGCTCCTGCTCCAGAACGGCTTGCGCCGCAGTCCGCGCCGGAAATCCGTGAAATAAGACACGACTGGCATCGGCGTAATCTTTGTCGTAATTTACCGCGATGACTTTGACTGAACAAATTACCCGCCTGGGCCGCCAAGCCCGCGAGGCATCCCGCGCGCTGGCGCAGTTGACCACTGCCCAGAAAAGCGCCTGCCTGCTGGCGATGGCCGACGCGATCGAGTCTGACCGCGCCCCCATTGAGCAGGCCAACCACCTGGACATGGAAGCCGCCGCTGAAACCGGACTTTCCGCGGCAATGCTGGACCGGCTGAAATTGGATGACAAACGGATCGCGGACATGGCCCGGGGCGTGCGCGAAGTGGCCGCGCTCCCCGATCCCGTCGGCCGCATCCTCGACGAGCGCACGCGCCCAAACGGCTTGCGCCTGCAAAAGATTTCCACCCCCATCGGCGTCGTGGTCATCATTTACGAGTCGCGCCCCAACGTCACCGCCGACGCGGCCAGCCTCTGTTTCAAATCCGGCAACGCGGTCATCCTGCGCGGCGGCAAGGAGGCCCTTCGTTCCAACCAGGCCATCGCGCATTTCATGATCGCCGCGGCCGCGCGCCAATTGCCCGCCTTTCCCGCCCATTGCATCCAGATCGTGCCCACCACCGAACGCGAGGCTGTCCGCGAATTATTATCGTTGACACAGTATGTCGATTTGTGCATGCCGCGGGGCGGCGAGGGGCTGATCCGCGCCGTGACGGAAGTTTCCAAAGTGCCGGTCATCAAACATTTCAAGGGTGTCTGCCACGTGTTTGTCGATGCGGACGCCGACCTGAAAATGGCGGAGGAAATCGCCTTCAACGCCAAATGCCAGAGGCCCGCCGTGTGCAACGCGATGGAAACCCTGCTCGTCGATCGCGCCGTCGCGCCCTCGTTCCTGCCCCTCATTGGCCGGCGGCTCCAGGCCAGGAGGGTGGAACTGCGCGCCGACGAGGCCTCCCGCCAGATTCTCCAGGCCGGCCTTGCCGCGGGGGGCGTCCTCAAAACCGCCTCCGAACAGGACTACTTCACTGAATACAACGACTGCATTTTGAACGTGCGCGTGGTCGATGGCGTCGGCCAGGCCATTGACCATATCAACCATTACGGCTCCGCGCATTCCGACAGCATTGTCACCGCCAACGAGACCCATGCGCGCGAGTTCCTGGCCCGCGTCGATTCCGCGGCCGTCTATTGGAACGCCTCCACCCGGTTCACCGACGGCGCGGAATTCGGAATGGGCGCCGAGATCGGCATCAGCACGGACAAGATCGGCGCCCGCGGCCCGATGGGCCTGGAGGAACTGACCTCCTACAAATGGCTCGGCTTCGGCAACGGCCAATTGCGAACGTGAAGAGCGACGCGGCGGCACAGTGGAACAGGCTCGCGCGGCGCCTGGCGCCGTTGGGCGCCCTTAAATATGCTTGACCAATCCGCCACCCCGGAAACCGCCGCCGCCAACGCCCGTTTCATCCGCTCACGCCTTCCCAGCCAGGGCTTGTTCGCCGGGTTGGAGTGGCGCATCGCCCCGGCTCCCTTTCCACTCCCCCGCGAACTGGCGGACGAGTTGGAAGGATTCGGCCGTGTCCTGCTTCAATTCAACCGCTGCGTCAACCTGCTCTACCGCCAAAGCCTGGCCGGCAAACAGCCCCCCTGGGTCGCCCAGTGGCTCGACCTCGGCAAGCCCCCCGCCCTCCTCGAACTCCAGCGCGACGCCGCCTTCAAAAATGACCTCCCGCGCGTCCTCCGCCCGGACATCCTCCTCACCGACGCCGGCCCGCGCATCACGGAATTGGACAGCGTCCCCGGCGGCATCGGCCTGACCGCGTGGCTTAACGACGCCTACGCCGCCCTCCCGCAAGGCGCGGACCCCGTCATCGGCGGCCCTGACGGCATGACGCGCGGCTTCGCCGGCATCTTCAACGGCGCGTCCGCCGTCCACATCGTCATTTCCGACGAGGCGCAAACCTATCGGCCCGAAATGGAGTGGCTGGCGGGCCGCCTTGGGGCCGGGTTCCAGGTGCGCGACGGGCGCTTCGCCGATTTCAAACGGGGCGACGCCGTGTACCGTTTTTTTGAACTGTTCGATTTGCCCAACGTCCCCAGCGCGCCGGCCATCCTGGACCTGGCCCGTTCCGGTGCAATTCAATTGACAGCTCCGCCCAAGCCGGTCTTTGAGGAAAAGATGCTTTTGGGCCTGCTCTGGAACCGCCATCTGCGCGACTTTTGGCGGCGGGAACTGGGCGGGGGATTTTACGCGCGCCTGCTCCGGCTGGTCCCCTACACCTGGATCGTTGACCCGGCCCCGCTGCCGCCCCACGCGGCCCTGCCGGAATTGAACTTGACTGATTGGCGCGAGCTGAAGGCCCTCTCCCAGCGCGAGCGCGATCTGGTCCTCAAAGTCTCCGGCTTTTCCGACAAAGCCTGGGGCGCCCGCGGCGTCTTTTTGGGCGGCGACCTTTCCGCCGCCGACTGGTCCGCCGCCGTCGATGCGGCCATCGCTTCTTTTGCGGAGTCGCCTTATGTTTTACAGCGGTACCACAAGCCCGCCCTTGTCCCGGCCCGATGGTTCGACTTCGAGAAGGAACAGGTCGTCGATATGCCCGGCAGAGTGCGCCTCTGCCCGTATTACTTCGTGACCGGCGAGGGCGACGGTGCCCGGGCCGGGCTTGCGGGAGTGCTTGCGACGATCTGCCCCGCGGACAAAAAGATCATCCACGGCATGAGCACCGCCATCCTGGCCCCCTGCTCCAGAATGTCCGAGCCGGAATCCTAATCCTGATCGAAATCCCCGTCCGCGGTTCAAATTTCGATGAACACGTCCTTCTTGGAAAACCGCACCTTCGGGAGGCCGCCGTACTTGTCCGCGTCCGAACGGTAGCCCAGCGTGGCGACCATTGCCGTGGCGAGGCCCTTCTTGGACAGGTCGAGGATGGCGTCGTATTGGGCGCGGTCAATTCCTTCCATGGGACAGGCGTCAATTCCAAGCACGGCGGCGGCGGTCAGAAGATTACCCAGCGCGATATAGACCTGGTTCCTGGCCCAGGCGGCACGGCCCGCTCCGTCCAGGCCTTGGATCAGCAACCCGGCCATCATGGCGCGGAAGCCGGCGAGTTCCTTGACTTCCACACCGCGCACCTCGGCAATTCGCTTGATATGCGCGTCCAGATCCCCCTCCCCAAGATTTGACTTGTAGGCTAGAACGACCAGATGGGAGGCATCGACGATTTGCGACTGCCCCCACGAGACGGCCTGGAGTTTGGCGCGCACGGCCGGGTCCTTCACCTCAATGAAAGCCCAAGGCTGAAGCCCGCAACTGGACGGAGTCAACAGGAGCGCCTGCTCCAGCGCGGCCCAATCGCGGTCGGGGATTTTTCGTTTGGGATCGAACTGCTTGGTGGCGTAACGCCAGTTGAGCTGATGGATCAATTGTTCGGGTGCCATGGTTGTGTTCATAAATTGCGTGTCTGCTGCTTCAATTCAGATCGAATAAAAGGACTTGCGAACCTTCGAGCGCCTTCACTTCCGCCGTGCCTGGACCGTCCAGCGCCGCCGCGTCTCCGGCGTCCAGCGCCTTTCCATTCACGGTAACTCTGCCTTCGGCAACATGCAACCACGCGTGGCGCGTTGCGGCCAATTCATGCGCCGCCTTCTGCCCGGCCTCCAACTTCGCCAGCCAAAGGTCCGCGTCTTGATGGATGGCCATCGAACCATCCCGCCCGGTCTTGCTGGTGACCAGATGCCACTTTCCGGTTTCAGCCGCGGCCAGCGATTTCTCCGCGTAGCGCGGCGCGACGCCCAATTCATCAGGCTGAATCCAGATTTGCAGCAGGTGCGCCGGTTCGTCCGGCTTCGGATTGAATTCGCTGTGGAGCACGCCTCGTCCAGCCGCCATGTATTGAGCCTCGCCAGTGGCGATGACACGGCCGTTCCCCATCGAATCCTTGTGTTCCAGCGCGCCGCTCAACATGTAAGTGATGATCTCCATGTCCCGATGCGGATGCGTCCCAAACCCCTTGCCCGGCATCACGAGATCGTCGTTGATGACGCGCAGGGTGCGAAAGCCCATCCAATTCGGATCGTAATAATCCGCGAAACTGAAAGTGTGAAAAGTGTTCAGCCAGCCGTGATCGGCATGGCCGCGTTCGTTTGCTCTTCTAATTCTCATAACCAGAAAATATTACGCTACATCACGCCGATAGTTAATATAATAGAAAAGCCTCGCATCGCAATCCCGTCAATGCTCCGCCCAAGATCACTGGAATTGGCTCATCAGTTCTTTGGTTTGCGATGGATTGTGTCTCATGCGGATGCGCCAGACCAGTTCCTCAGGGCTGATAACGCGGACGCTGGCTGGCAACCGTTCACGCACCAAATGACCGGAGAATATCCACGGACACCACCATCGGTTGCCGCGCCTTCCTGCGGCATGTTCTCGGCATTGTCGTTGGTTCCGGCCATCAAGACGGGCAGATTCAGGCGCCAGTCAGTGGCCGTCCTGATGTCGCCAAAGCCGGTGGACAGGTCGGTGTTTTCGAACTCGTCACCGCTGTTCCAGCCGAGAATAGGTGAGAGTGGTTCCAGCCAGGCCACTGCCAGCCGGGGCAAATCGTTGTTGCCATAAGCCGTGAACACTTTTTGCGCGATGGCCAGATCACGAACGTGGGGTATTCGCGGATCTTGAAAGCAAAGCATCCGGCGATTGAACTGGTTTTTATAGGTTTGAAAGCACCCGGGTTGTGTTTTCTCCCGGGCGTCCAGCAGCAGCTTGAGTCCGCGCGCTTTCGCCATGCTCTCCAAATCCTCGTCAACGATAATGCCGTCCAATAATCCGGCCAGACTGGTGGCGACGTTGACAGAGTAATTCATGCCCAACCGGCCGGTGTTGTTTTCACCCTTGGATTTGTCGCCGCGGTAGAGAATATAGCCTTTGATGATGCCCCGCCTGGCATAGCGGTCCACCAAATCCCAAGGTTCGTAAGAGCCCGGTATTGCCAGATCGGGACGCCGGGCGAGCAGGCGCGCATACCATTTCTCCAGGTCGCCATCTCCGTTGTTGACCCAAACCAATTCATCACCCCGGCCTTCGTTCACCGCCTTGGCAGCCAACCCCGCCACCGATTGCACCATCATTTGGAGCGCGACGCGGGGTTCTGGAAACTGCTGCTGGTTTGCCGTTCGAACCATGGTCTTGGGGAACGCTTGCGTCGGCCACCATCGGTCGTCCTCTTCTCCCGCCCACACAGGGGCGGCAATCAGCAACGTCGCCAAAAGCGGTATTGGCCCATTCAGCAACCTGCGTTTTACCCAGACCTTCATCCCGGCTGAGGTTCGCCCCTCAATTCTCATTTTCATAAATTCACTTGAATAGCAGAATCGACAACACCGGCACAGCCGCCGCGAAGATCAGAATTGCCCCCAGAACAAACCATGCGCGCGGATTGCCGAAATTGAACGTCCAGCCGATGCCGAACCGCTTCTCAACCCACAAAGCCGGGTCGGCGGGGTTGAAATAGAGAAGCCCCCATTTCCAGCAGTCATCCGGGGTGCGGTCTCCGACCGGAGCTGTGTTGGTCGGCGTTGACGCGGAGGTATGTCCCCGCAAGCGCCAGCCGCCCTGGCCGCTCCGGAAGGCCATTACCGCCACAACCAAACCTACCAGCAACGTCGCCGCGACAAATATGCCCCCCAGCCGCGGCGGAACGACCGGCGAAAAGCCAGCGAACATGCCGGCAATGCAGTACTCCAGCGTCAGCACCAGCACCAGCATCGTTCTGACAAAACGCGATTCCCTCTCTCCCTCCACGCCGCTGCTGTGAACGCGTCGCACGCCCCGCGAGAAGCTGAGGAACAGAATGCTGAAAAAGAAACAACACAAACTGCCGAGAAGCACGGACCCAAAGACCGAGCGCCAACTCTTGACGGCCCACCCGTTAGGCTGTCCCTGCAAGTCCCAGTGAATCGGAAACCGCTCTGGAATCCCATCCCAGCGCAGCCAGAGACAGAGAGCCACCAGGCCCAGAATCAAGAAGGGACCCGACTGTCCCAACCATCCGCCAACGGGCCGGGTTGGGCGTGGCCTGACCATCACTTCCCGCTCTCGAGAAGGCTCCACCCGATGTGGCCTGACTCGCCGTCGCGCCGCCGCGTAGGCCGGTATCATCCCCCCGAATCCCACCGTCGCGCCTCCCAGTATCAGCGCCACTGCCAGCCCCGGCGCCAGACCGGCAAACGCTCCCAACAAAATCAGCGCCAAGCCGATGAGGCTGAAAACAATCACCAATTGGCTGAATTGGCGCAGGATCGCCCGGCCGGCTGCCGCCTGGCGCAGCGACGGCTCGACCGTAAAGCCAAAGAAAATGTCCGGCCGGGTGCGGCGCGCCGTCAGCAGGACAAAGGCGGGTATTATCAACATCAACGGCAACAACAGCGGCGTGAGCACGGTTTGTAGAATCTTCCAGTTCATAAAATCTCCTTTTTCGATTGTTTCAGATCCTCGGCCAAAGCGCCGAGCAATTGGGCAACCTCTTCCTTATCCACGCCATCGGCTATGGCTCGCGCGGCCAATTCGCGCAACCGCTGGACGAAGTCTTCTTGCCGGGCCGGTTCGGCCTGTTGCGGCGGGCGCTGGAGGACAGTCGCTCCATGATACCGTTTCAGATCCAGCCACCCTTCTTCGGCCAGCAGCCGATAGGCCTCCGCGACAGTATTATGATTGACTCCTAAATCAATGGCGACCTCCCGCACGGTCGGCAGCCGCGCTCCCGGCGCAAAGGCGCCGTTGACGAGCAGCGCCCGAAGGCTGTCAACAATCTGCCGATAGACCGGCGTGGGGCTGCCCAGGTCTATCCGCAGAATTGGCATTTCACCTTGCGCTGGCATTGGTTCCTTATTGACACGTCACCAGCGCCGCGTCATACCCGGCCAGCTTGGTCGCCCTAACCCCAAGCTGCTTCTGGAACGACCCGGCTTGCGCCTGGAGGGTTTGCCAGGTTTCCGGGAGCTTCGGTTCGGGCAGCGCGGTTCTCATTGTGTCGTCGAACTGCCCAACCGCTCCGGCGAAATCTCCTTTCTCAAGCAATTCGACAAAGTTTTTGCCCGCGCTGGTGACCTCGACAGCCGCGGATTGCACGGTCAACGGTGCTCGAATAGCGACCGCCATCGAAACCAAAATCAAAACTCGCAGAAGCATTTTCATAACCGCCTTTCGCTCATGTTTCAACCGCCACCTCAGTTAGGCAGCCATATTGTATATTGTCTGGATACACTATACAATATGATTTGATTGCGCAACAACTATTTTAATGAATCAACATAAATCGTTGATAATCAAGGCTGTTTAGATGGTGCAACGGGCCACCCCACGTTGGCACACCAAGGCGTTTTACGTCATTCCAAGGACCCCTGGCATGGAACTCACATCTTAACCTGCGCGCCAGAACCACAAGGCGCATGCCAGCCATATCAACGCCGGCCCCACAAAACTGAGGCACGGATTCTCCACCATCATTCAGTCACCTTAATCCCGGCCCCGAACCCGCGTCAGACGAAATGTTAAATGTTTAAGTACGACCCCAATAGTCTTCCACAGGTGTTTCCAGAATCCAATGAAGTCCAGATTCCGCCTTTGCCGAGACCAAAAGTTGCCAAGCCGCTATTGCCCGGCATACCACGGCTTCAATCTCGGATGGATGCGCATGGAATTTCCGCGATGGCCGATTGCGGGGAAGCATATGCAATGGCAAAATCAGTTTGGAAGGGACAACGACACCAGCAACTACGGGTTGAAGAGCCGGAAAAATTGTGGCGGGCCGGTGATGGGATTGGTGATGACATTCTGCCCGCCGATGACGATCGGGGTTGTGGAATTGGTCTGCCAGGCCACCGGCGAAATCAGATTGGTGGCGAACTCCAGCGTGTAGCCGGTGGTGAAACCCGTGGCGGCGTCCGACCAGGTCAAAACCGCATTGGTGCCATCCGCGATGATGGACAGTTTTGGCGGCACCGGCAGGTTGGCCATGGCCGCGTAGGCAGAGACATTGGTGCCCGCCGTCGTGAAACCGCCGCCCGCATACAACGTGCTACCCGACACCGCCAGCGCATACACATAGTTGTTCATCCCCGAACCGAGGGCCGACCAACTGCCCCCGTTCCATTGCGCGATGTCATGGGCCGCGCTGCCGCCCTCCGTCGTGAAATAGCCGCCCGCGAACAACGTGCTGCCCGACACTGCCAGCGCATACACATAGTTGTTCATCCCCGAACCGAGAGCCGACCAACTGCTCCCGTTCCATTGCGCGATGTAATTGGCCGCGCTGCCGCCCGCCGTCGTGAAACCGCCGCCCGCATACAACGTGCTGCCCGACACCGCCAGCGCATACACATAGTTGTTCATCCCCGAACCGAGGGCCGACCAATTGCTGCCGTCCCATTGCGCGATGTTAGGCGGTGTAAATAAATAACATTTACAACTTGTCTTTAGTTGGCCTGATAACATAGTTCCACTCTCCATGAAATTGGTCGGGCTGCAAATTGACGCTGGCCATTTGTTCGGGCGTAATTTTTCTGCCGAGCGTATATTTGCGGCGGTCCAGGCGGCAAGTTACCCTCAGCCCCTTGACGGTCGTGGTGCAGGCGATCAACCCGACGACCGTTTCATAGTCGCGCAACGGTTCTCCGCGCCAGTTGGAGGAGATGAAGGAGAAGAGGCGGTGTTCGACTTTGTTCCATTTGCTGGTTCCGGGCGGGAAGTGGCAGACGGCAATTTCCAAACCGGTCTGGTCGGCCAGGCGTTGGAGTTCCCATTTCCAAAGACGGACGCGATAGCCGTTGCTGCCTACCCCGTCGGCGGTAATGAGCAGGCGTGTGCTCCCGGGGTATAATCGTCGTCCTTCCTGACGCCACCAACCGCCAATGGAAGCCACGGCAAAGGTGGCGGTGTCGTGATCGGTTCCCACATTGACAAACCCGCTGTTCTCTTTGAGGTCGTAAATGCCGTAAGGATAGGCGCGGGGCAGCGATGGATCGGGGAAGTCGTGCCCCTCCACTCGTTCCGCTGAGCCTTTGGCCCGCCATTGCTGGCCTGCATTGCGGAAATTGCCGACGAGTTCCTTCTTCTTGGTGTCCACGGAAATGACGGGCTGGCCCCGCCGCAACGCGGTCTGCACCTGCCGGTTGATGTGGCGGAATTGCGCATCTCGATCCGGATGATCGTCTCCCTCCTCGGTCTTGCGATTACTCTGAAGGCTGTAGTTCATGCCGCGCAACAGTTGAGCCACTTTTTGATGGCTGACCTGGTGTTGGCGGTCCGTCAGTTCGTCGGCCAAGGTGCGGGTGCTTTTGCAGGTCCATCGCAACGGCGACTCCGGATCGCCCCGTGACAAAGGCTCCACCAGTGACTCCAAGAGACCGGGCATCTGCGGGTCTCGCACGACCACCGCGCGACGCCCGCCCCCGCTCCGGCGAATGCGGTCGGGCGGCAAAGCGGGGCCTCTCAACTCCTGAACGCCTTTCATAATGGTGACCCGGGAGAGACCGCACGCCCGGCTGACGACCGACACCCCGCCATAGCCAATCTGCGCCGCCTCGGCGGTGGCCAGCATTCGCCGCGAGCGTTCGTTAAGGTGCGGCCAGACAGTGCGTAACTTTTGCTGTACGTCTCGCAGAGATACCATGTGTAATAACCAAACACAGCCATCACTACTTGTAAATGTTATTTATTTACACCGCCTTACCCAGGGTGGCTCGTTCCTCGCAACCCTGGGCTGAATTATCCAATCCCTTTCAGGGTTGGCTTCAATTTTGCCATGCTTACCCAGGGTGGCTCGTTCCTCGCAACCCTGGGCTGAATTATCCAATCCCTTTCGGGATTGGCATCAATTTTGCCATGCTTACCCAGGGTGGCTCGTTCCTCGCAACCCTGGGCTGAATTATCCAATCCCTTTCAGGGTTGGCTTCTGAATCCGGCAATAAAACGTCCAAGCTTCACCCGTCGGCCTCCCGCCGA
>PLGF01000125.1:0-5981 GCA_003138485.1 Verrucomicrobiales bacterium
GATGGCGTGATGTACTCATCCGGCAGCTGGATGTAGGTGTTGGTCACATGGTAACTCATGATGTTCTGGATCACCACCATGAAGTCAATGGTCTGGGAATTGGTAATCGTGAACGGTCCTGTATACACGGTGCTGTTGGTGGTGGTGTTCGCCGGGGAGTAGTAAACGAAGGGCAGCGCGCTGGATTGACTGTTGGCCTGGATGGTCAAATATCCCACAAAATAACCCGAGGGAGTGATATATTCCTGCCCGGCATACCAGGTTGGGTCGAAGGTGCTGTTGATCGTAATACTGCCCATGGCCGGCGAGTTTGTCGTCCAGACACGAATGTAGTCTTGCTCTCCCGGCTGTGCCACCCAGTTGAAGTTGGATGCCCCCAATGTTTCCGGGATGCTATTCTGGATGGGTCCCCCGTTGTTTTGATACAGGTCCATCAGCGCGTTGGTCGCGGTGAGTTGAAAGGCATAGGCCTCATTTGTCTGGGTGTAGTTTTCCACTCTGTACCAGATGCTGCCGGTGGCCCCGATGCTTTCGAATTGCTCGATCGTTGAATAGTTGAGGGTTCCGCAAACCTGGGGAGTGGTAATTTCCTCGGCGCTGGAAAACATGTCGTTGACCGGGCTGGTGGGAGTCTGATAGATCGTGAACGCCATCATGCCGCTGGTGCCGGCCGCCGAATCCATGCCGATGAGGTAGGGCACCCCCGCTTGCACCAGGTAATCCGCCTGTCCGCTGCTAAAGAGGGACCCGAGGGAGAAATCGTTTCCGGAAAAGATTTTGATGATGACGGGCATTTGACTGGCCGAAGTGTCAATGTACAGCGGGCCGGATAGGGTGGGGGTGATTGTCCACCACAGTGTTTTTCCGGCGCCGCCCAGGTAATCCGCATCGACGTAATTGGGATCGTTTTCCGCGGTCGCGTTTGTATTTTCCTCGGCATAGCGGACAAAGTAATTTCCGAAGGGATTGACGCAGCTGTCTCGCACATAACCCTCGCTCAGATTCAGCGCGATCGGGGTCAGGATGGAATCATTTGCCGGAANNCGCGCTGGGCACAAGGCTCAACGAAATAACCCCCGGAATGGAATCCTCGCAGTCCCTGTTGATGTCCGAGTTCAAGCCCTGGAGTCCAACGTCAATGGGATCATCGCACAGCTGCATGGCGCTCATTTGGAAGAAGATGGGGTTGCCGGAGAAGGTGGCTGCAGGTGGAACCAGCGCGTCGACTGTGAAGTAATAAGTCTGCCCTTGGAGGAGCGTCACTTCTGAGTTGTTGTCAATGTAGGCGAATGACCCGCCCANNCATGGTGGGGTCGCTCTGAGTGAGCAGGATGATGGGTGTGAAGTTGGCCGAGTTTTGGATCACATAACGAGTGGTTGCGCTCGGGGTAAATGTATACCACAGGGTTTGCCATGCCGGGTAAAGCGGCAATTCGCCCAGGGCATATTGCTGGCTGAGCGGACCAGTTCCCGTGCTCAAGTAAACCTTGGAGGCGTCTTCGAGGAACCCCTGGATGTACTCCCTGGTGGCTCCGTATATTGTGGCCACCGCGCCATAACTATATCCCCCGGTCGTGCTGGGATATTGGCCCAGGTAGTAGGAGGTTTGCGGGCCGCCCGTCTGTGAGAGCACTAGGGGATTGTAAACATCGTCGCCCGCCGGCATTTGAATCTGGGAGACATCGAAATCAACCCTCCCAGTGCTGCCCACCAGCGTGTCTATGCGGATCCAGTAGGATTGGCCGGGGCTTGAAGTGAAAACGACGGTGCCGTCCGCAGCCAGTGAGTTCTGCGTCATCGTGGTTGAGTTCCAGGCAATGAAGTCATAGATGCTGTGTGGAAGGGTGTTGCTCTGGGTTACCTCGATGTCGAGAGGTACCGAGGTGGCGCGGGTTTTAATGCTGAAAATACCCTGGACGGGCGTGGTGACCTGCCACCACAGCGACTGCCCGGCCAAGTCTCCGGGATCGCGCGTGAAAAAGCCGGAAAAGGGCTCGCCGGGCTCCAGCGTGGCATTGGCGTTGTCCGACACAATATGAGAGGTGTATTCCGTGAGCGTCATCGTCCCTCCCGCCACGGCCACAGTCTGGGACGAAGGAACCAGGTTGATGACCTCGGCGTTGGCAAAGTTGTCGTTGCGGGCCTGGCTCTGGATGGTCAGGCTGACGTCCGTGTTGGGCTGGGCCACAATGATGCGCAGGACCGCCGTGTCCAAATTGGTGAATGTAATGTTCAAGGGGGGATCATTCATGAGATCGACGGTCTCCTGCCCGAGGACTTGATTGTCTTGGATGATCTGCAGAGTAATGGATGGCCCGTTGGTGATGGGTGAGATGTAGAAGGACGCATTGCTCTCATTGTGCGGGTCGTAAATGCACCAGAGATCGGCCGCCCCTTGCACTGTATTGGTGCCGAACACGTTGGTGCTCATGGTGCCGTATTTGGTGTAGAACAAGAAGTCCTGGCCAAGCGGGACGGGTATGGCGTTGGCCAGTTCGTCGTTGCTGGGGAGAGAACGAAAGTCCATGCCAAGGATGTAGGTGTCGATGCTTCCGCCCACCGCAATCAGCAGGTTGTCCGCCGGCGCGCATGGAATTGGATTGGTGGCGAGTCCGTTTCCGTCCAGGGTCACTTGATAGCTGACAAGTGAAGAAGTGAGGCTGACCTGAGCCAGTCCGCTGTTCGGAAGCGGAGGCTCCCATGAGTACCAGACAGCATGGTTGAAGGGCGCGCCCGCCTGGTTGGTTGCGTTGTCGATGCCGGCCAGAGAGTAACTGTAGACCGGTCCGTTCGCATAAGGCACCATCGTGTAAGAGGTGATGGGCGTGGGATTATTCTCGTAATTGGTTGGACTCGCTTCCAGCATGAAATTCAACTGGCCGTCCCCCACATTGGCATCGGGTTCCGTGAGCTTGAACAGATATGCGGCCACATCGTTCAGCTGGTAAGTGCGGCGGTCCGCGCGGGAGTCAAACACCGGCAATTGCTGCCCGTTCTCAAAAAGCATCCAATAAGTGTTTGGATAATTTCCATCGGGGTTCTGCACCGTCAGCGTGCCCGGGTTGTTCGGGGTCACAGTCCACCAGATGGAGTTGAGCGCGCCCGGAATTTGCTCGTCCAAACTTTCATCCGCTTTGGAGTAGGAATCATAAACGGAGAAAAGCGTTGTGTTGGGTTCATCACCGGACAGGATCAGCGCGTTGGTGGTGTAATCGTTGGCTGGAGGCTCGGTCAGGGTCGCGCTGAAGTCGAAGGTCGTTCCGTTGGTGGCGGTGCTGCAGACCGCCAGATAAACGGCCGTGCCCGCAGGCAGGAATGCGCCCTGGGGAAGCGCCACCACGTTGGAAACCGCCACCACCGAATTGGATGGAATCAAGTATTGGTAAACCGCGGCAGTGTTGCTTTGGACCGTGCTGATGACGGATGATGCCAGATAACCGCTGCTTGGAGTGATGATTTCAAACCAAACGCTGTGAGAGTCGGCCAGGGGTTCGCCGGCTTCGGTGGTGGCGCCGTAATTTCCCGATGTTATGGCATAGCGATAGCGAATGCCGTTGTCGTAGGTGCTGACGGTGGAGAGCAGCAACTGGGCGNNTTTGGGACGGGAAATTGTAGGGGTTGATCGATGTACTTGGGTTCGGGACTTTTGAGTCAGCGACCAGGGTAAGGCTGGCCATGTTGGTGCCCTGCCAGATGGTCATTTCCGGATTTAGAAGCTCAAAGTTGATCGGCTGCAGATTGGCCCCGTTGTGGAGCCGGGTGTCGGAATAAGGAGTGACTTGAGCCATGAAAGTGCCCCCTTGCGCCGGGGTGATTTGATACCAGACGGTTTTGCCGCCCATGACCATTTGTTCCCCTGTCTCCGTCGAGGCGTAAATATTATAACCCATGGAAGAAAGCGAAATCGGCAAGTTGTTCGATGCGTTCACAGCCCATGTGATTGCGTTGGTCAACGCATCATTGGAGGGAAGCTGGCGCAACTCTGCCGCCAGCTCATAGTTTCCAGAAACCGATCCGTTCATTGACACCAGGTAATCCTGGTTGGAATTCATCCACAGGACGCCGTTGAGCAGCTGGGCCGTCAGCGGGTCCGCCAGCCAGGGCGTGTATTGGAATACAGGCATCTGCCCCGGACTTGGGTTCTGGGCTGTTTGAACGGTGGCGTTGGTGAGGCCAACGATGGTGGTGACCCCCGGGTTTTGATAGCTGGTGGTGTTCGTATTTCCTTGTCCGTTATACGAAGCGGACCAGATCACGGCGGAGGTGTTGTTCTGAACCATGGTCAACGGAATGACCAGGGCGTTTGTTCCCCCGTTGGTGGTGATGTAGCAGCTGTAGTAGGTGTAGGGCGCGTTGACCAGCGAGAGGCTGGCCGTTTGTCCAGGCATCGTGTAGGCATAGGTCATGGCGGTGGATAGATTGTTTGGAGAATTTCCCGCGTAAATCTGCCACCAGGGGCTGCCCGACTGCTGACTGGTGTAAATGGTCAGCGTGCTGAGGTTGGTGACCATGAGCAGGGTCGGCGTCATGCTGACGTAGGTTGCCAGAGTGAAAATGCTGGGGGTGTAGCCAGCCTTGAAAACCTGGAACGTATAGCCGGCCGTGTTTGTATTGCTTATGGGGCCGCTGTAATTGGTCGTGTCTTGGACCAGGTTTCCATTTTGGTCGGTGATCGAATAGGCGATGCTCCCTCCGCTGGCCCCCGGAACTGCGGTGACCGTGATGGCTCCGTTGAAGTTGGTCGAGGCCGGGGAAACCTGGGGCGCGCTGGCTTGAAACGTATAAGTGTACTGGTTTGTGAAGCCGCCGGGGTAATAGGCTTGCAGGGTCGCGGTTCCGTTGCCATAGCCGTCCAGATGGATCGGACTCGTGTAGCTGAGCCAGTTGATTCCGTCCAAGCTGTAAGCAATCCCGCTGTTGGCAGGCGTCAAAACAAGATCAATGGCTTGATTGTACAGTCCCGGACCTGGGCTGACCGAGACCGGCGACATGTAAGTGTAGATGTTGGTGATGTATTGGGGCGTGAAAGAGGGACGATATCCCATCCAGATGACGGTGGTTGTGTTGGTCAGTGTCAGCGCCGAACTATACTGCGGGCTGCTGACTGTGGGCAGGGTTCCGTTGGTGGTNNTTCTGGCTGGGCGTGGTCACCAGCTCGTTGACCACAAAAGTGTAGGTTGCGGAAGCGGGCGGAGCTGTCTCCCCGTCTCCCCCTGGAATCACCGTCGCGGTGTAGGTGTCGCTTCCAAATATCCAATAATTCTGGCTGACGCTTCCGTCCCCGTTGACAATGGCGGTTCCCGTGGGCTGCAGGTAATAGCCCTCGCCATTGCCGAGATAGAAGGCAACCTGCCCCGCCAGATACGCGTTGGGCTCGGTTACGGTCAGGAGATATTGGTTGGTAAACACCGATCCGCCGGGGGCGCTGAACACCGGCTGGCTTAGGGGCGTCAGAAAGCAATAGGTGATGTCCCAATCCGGGTTGCCCCAGCGATAATAGTTTGGCTTGGTTGCTTGAAAATCCAGGTAAGCACGATTGGTGATGGTGATGGGGCCGGAGTAAACGAGGGTATCGTGGGAGTCCACGCTGTTGGAATAATACTGGTCTTGATGGAGATAATCGGAGGAATACTGATACCAAATGGTGGCTCCGGCCGTGGCGGTGGAGACCGTCAAGGTCACCGGGCTGTTGATCTCCAGGGGTGAAAAGTTCGTGAGGAAGGGATTGGCTGTGTTGACGTAGCCAAGCTCGTAGATGGCCGTCCATGCGCTGTGGATGTTATTTAAAGCGGGGGAACCAACCAGGGGAGCGATGCAAAAGAGCGGGTTATAAGTGTTGGTCACATACAGGCCCCCCGACAGGTAGCGCAATTGCACGGTGGATCCGGGGTTGTTCTGCCCGTAGCCCGCGGGGTTGCGCGGATCGTTTCCGTCCACGGTAAAGGGCCCGGTGTAAGCCGCCCAGGCGCTTCCGTTCACGC
>PLGF01000125.1:6034-16662 GCA_003138485.1 Verrucomicrobiales bacterium
GTAAAGCGTCCAGTTGCTGGACCCATCCGTGTTATACCATAACTGGCATGGAAGGGTCGTCATCGACTGGCATGAATTGTTGGGCAGGGTATAGGCGGTGACCGAAACCGAATTTGTAAAAACGTAGAGCGCGTTGGGGGAGGCGCTGCGCTGCGAACAGGCGCTGTAAATGGGCTGGTTTCCATTGGCGGCGTCATAGCCGATAAGGATGGTGCCCTGATTGGTGTAGGCATACCCGGCATTGGGTTGGACTACGATGTCGTCTTCTGAAACATTGAACTTATACGTGTTGGTCTGCGTGGGCTGCCCTGTAACGTAGCCGGTCAGGTCCAGCTGCGTGTTGACGGCTGAACTGAATGGAAGATATCCGCCCGAGTAGGAAAGCCAGGCCCCGTTGTCGATCCGGTAATAGATTCCACTCGAAAAGGGAAGCCCGCTGGGGTCGCCGTTGGCGTCTGTCCATACCGCCAGAAAACCAGCCGCTTCCATCTCCATGTTTGTGATGTAATAGATTCCCCCCACGCTGGTGCAATACTGGGGTGTTTGGAACAGGAACGGGGCCAGTCCGGCATAACTGGATGAGGCGCCCCCTGCGAAGGAATAAACAAACTGGCTGGTGGGTCCCCCGCTGTAGGTGGCCTGGATCGTGATGCTGGCATCCACGTAGCCGGCGAGCGAAACCGGGCCGGTGTAGCTGAGCCAGTTGGTTCCATCAAGGCTGTAAGTGACGGAGCTTCCAACGGGTCCTGTCAGCGTCACATTGATGTTCTGATCGTAGGTGCCCGGGCTCGGGCTGGCCATGACCGGTCCCGCATAGGTGTAGGTGTTGGTGACGTATTGCGGGGTGTAGCCGTTCCGGTAGCCTTCCCAGACCACCGTGGTGGTATTGGTTATTTCAAAGGTCTGGGCGAAACCGCTGAGAACCGTGGGCAGCGTTCCGTCAGTGGTGTGGTAAACCGCAAAGCCAGGGTAGTCGGTGCTTTGGGTCGGGCTGCCGGCGCTGACGGCCAGGGGGCTTTGCACAAATGTCTGGTTGGCGGTGGTGACCATTTCGTTGACCAGGAAATTAAAAGCGGCGGAAGCGGACGGGCTGGTTTCCCCCCAGGACCCGGGAACAATGGATGCCGTGTAGGTGCCAGTGCCTGAGACCGTGAAGTTCTGACTGATGCTGCCGTCGCCATTCACGGTATACGGACCTTGGGGCGCCGCATAATAACCCAGGGTTCCCAGGTAAAACGCTTGGGAGGAGGTGGGCTCAAAACTGTTTGATTCCGTGAGCGTGAGAGTGAACTGGTTGCTGAAGGTTCCGCCGGTGACGCTGAAGACCGGCGCGCTCAACGGCGTAAGAAAGGTGTACTGAACGTCCCAATCTTGCGAGGACCAGCGGTAATAATTTGTCTTGGTTGCTTCGAAATTCAGGTAGGCGCGGCTGCTGATGGTGAGCGGCCCCGTGTAAACATTGGTCTCGTGGGAATCCACCCCGTTGGAATAATATTGGTCCTGGCGGGAGCAGTCCGTGTAATATGAGTACCAAATAGTGGCCCCGGCTGTGGCCGTCGATGCTGTCAAGGTCACCGGGCTGTTGATTTCCAACGGAACAAAGTTTGTCAGGAACGGGGTGGAGGCGTCCTGGTAGCCAAGCTCGTAAACGGCCGCCCATCCGCCGTGGATGTTGTTCAGAGCCGGGGAAGTAACCAAGGGGGCGATGGAAAAGCAAGGGGTGTAGGTGTTGGTGACGTACAATCCTCCGGACAGGTAGCGCAATTGCACACTGGATCCCGGGTTGTTCTGCCCGTAGCCCGCGGGGTTGCGCGGATCGTTTCCGTCCACGGTAAAGGGCCCGGTGTAAGCCGCCCAATCGCTTCCATTGACGCTGTATTGAACGGCGGCTCCGGCGGTGTTAATCGTTTCCGTGATGGGATTTTGGAAGGAACCGCCTCCTGGAACCATGCCGACGTTGATGAAAGCCGCGTAGGCGCTGGTGGCGTATTGCGTGGCGCATCCCTGCCGCGCGGCCATCCAGTAGAGGGTCGTGCTGTTGGTCAGCGTGATGGGCGCGGTGTAGGAAATCCAGTTGTCGGACCCGTCTGTGTTGTAGGATACTTGCAGCGGCGGCGGGGTGTAAGACATGAAGCTGCAGCTGTTCGGGCCAAAGGTTTGCGCGGTCACGGTGACAGAGTTCGTAAATACGTAGGTTGCCGTCGGCGTCGCGCTGCGCTGGGCGCAGCCGTTGGTGTCGATGGTGTAAGTGTAGTTGGCCGGCGACAACAGCAGGTCATTGTATTGAATGGCCCATACATAGGTGTTGGTTTGAGAAACCTGCCCGCCGATGGTGCCATACACCTGAATCTGGGTGTTGGTCACCGAAAAAACAACCGGCGAGACGGCGCGGTTGTACACGGTCCACGGTCCGTTGTCGACCTGGTAGTAAATCATGCCCGGTTGCGGAATGTTTCCGTCCAGCATCGATCCGTTCCCCCACATGATTCCGTATGTTGTCTGGGTTATGGCGCCGGGCGGTCCGGTAATGTAAAAAAGCCCGTTGCTGCTCACGGTGGTAACCTGGTTGAGTTCCGGCCAGATGACTCCGAGGGCCGGGAGGTTGGGATCTACCGTTTGAGCCCCTCCCATGGTGGCGGAAAACAACCAAAGCGCCAGCGCAACCATCAAGGTGAATCCCTTGGGCAAATTCTTAACCATAGCTCTCATTTTAGGGCCTCCTTGGTTTTCTTGCGTCACCGCATTGCGGTTTCGGCCACATGGTATGTTGGGTAGCATCTTCATCAGGGTTGGGGCTGTAGCAAGTAGGTTCCGGTGACAGGCATGCTGAGTTGGTAGCCGGCCTTTTGCGTTTGGAACTGGAACATGTAATTTCCTGGAGTGAGCGCCAGCGAACCTGTGAACGTCCCCGGACTGCTTTGATTTGCCGAAACGGCGGCGTTGTCAGCAAACCCGCCCGCCACCAGTTGATTGATGGTCAGCTTCGTATAACTCACCGTTTCGCCTGTGGTGTCGGAGAGGGCGATGTTGTTGCCTTGAAACACGGCGTTGAGCGGGTTCACCTGCGGAGGGCCGGCTGTGAACTGGGCATGCACAAACTGCAGGGCGTTCGTCTGCCCGTTGACCAATTGGGTGAAGTAAACGTACCCGCTGCCGGAACTGATCCCGTCCAGGGTGACGGCATTGGTGTAAGTGATCCAATTTCCACCGGTGATGCGATACAGCAGAGTGGCGTTGGTGTTGTTGTCGCTCAAAGTGAACGTGACCGGTCCCGAGTAGTTGCCGTCGCTGGCCAGGCTGCATTGCACGGTTCCCTGATAGGAGTAAGTGGCCGTGCATGTCTCCGGGGTGCGCCCCGGCCTGACGCCCAACAGGTTGATGGTGGTCGTGCCGGTCAGTGCGAACGGCGCCGTATAAACGGGCGAGTTTGTCGTTGGAGTGCTGCCGTCTGTCGTGTAATAGATCGCCATGGGCCCGTAGACGTCGTTCTCCGTGCTCACGTTTACGGTCAAGGTGCCCGAAAAGGCGCAACTGGGGGGAATAAGCTGCAGGTCTTGCAGTACTGGTTGGTAAAGCACGACCGTCGTAGGATCGGCGTCCAGGCGTTGCAACCAGCCGCTGCCGGGTGCGGCTTTGATTCGATACCAAAGGTTGGTCGCCCCCAATTGAAGGGTATATTGCTGGCTGTAGTCCCAGACGCTGCCGTTTTCAAAGGCCACGCTGGTATAGGGCAGCATGTATTCGGACTGGTCTGGTGTGGCATTGATGACCGGAGGGCCTTCGGTCATGGTCAGGTCGAACAACCCCGGTCCGGCTGGACCGATGTCGGCGCTGATCATGACTGGATCACCGGCATTGAACTGTCCGCACGCGAGGTTGTTGCTATACGTGCTGGCCACCATTTGAAGGTTGTTCATGGCCGTGCCCCTCCAGATGTAAATCAAGGGTGCCTGTGACCCGCTGATGCTGCTGTTGGGCTTGGCGGTCACCGTGAGCGCGCCTGACAATGGCATGGTCATGGACCACCAAACGGATCCGTAAGACCCGGGCTGGGTAACCTCGTTCGTTTCAATCGTGGCCAGGTAATCGTAGGCCGTGGTCTGCTGAGTTTGCACTTGGGCCGTGAGCAGGATCGGCTGCGAGGCTGCGCAGGGAAACACAGGCGTCAGCCAGATCGTGTCTGGATGGGCCAGGATGAATGTGTAAGTGCAGGGGCTGGGCGATGCCACCGTTGACGGCGGGGTGTTGCTCAGGAGCACGGATTGAACGCTTTGGAACAGAATGTTTTTGGGGACGGCGTAGAGATATGAGATGCCCGGCCCCGTGGGGAACGCGGTCATGTCAAACAGTCCGCGGTACGTCGGATCCGTGCCGGTCTGACTGTAGAGCAGCTGCTCTTCGTTGTAGGCCCAGACTTGCGGGACGTTAATGTCATAAGGCGAATAGCCCCAAACATTTGGATAATAGAAATGGCTGCCCGGCCCGTAAACGACCTGGTTATACTGCATCTCCGTGGCGATGCCTGCGCCGAAGTCGTAATATCCAGCCGCGCTGTCCGGCTGCGAGACGGTTACACTGAGAAGGTTCGTCGTGCCATGCACACCGTACCAATTTCGGACGTAATGCCCGTCGCTGGCCAGCGTCCAAAATCCAGCAGGAGCCTGGAATGTGTACATATAGACCTGCTGGCCGTTCCAGTTGGTCGGCGTCACCTGGGTGTAGCTGGCCATGTTGATGGCGTTGGCTATGTTGTCGTTGAATGGCTGAACCAGCAGTTGCATGGAGTGCGCTCCCGGATTGATGTAGGCTGTTCCTGATCCGCTGGCTTGTATCCACAGATTCTCCCCCGCGGTGACGTTCAGCGCGCCAGTGCCTTGGCCCGCACCGAAAAGTTCCTGCAGGCCCGCCATGGTGCCATCTCCCGTATAGACCGAGTCCTGGTTGTTGAAAGTGATCTGGCCGGCGCTCGGCACCGTCGTGCTATACCACACGGTCCTTTGCCCGATTGTCGGGGGTTCCCCGGGCTCAACCGAGGCTCCATTGACGTCAACGAGGTAGGATGCGGCGTAGGTTTTTCCGTTGCTGTAGCTCGCTGAGACTGCCCATGCGAAGGGGGTGGCGTTGGTAAAGTTGTCGTTGGGGGGCGCCGGGCTGACCGTGACACCGAAGGTGGCGAGGCCGGGTCCGTCGGATTGGACCACGTAATAGTAACCCTGTGCCACGTTGACGTTGATGACTCCTGCGTAGACGCCGCTCAACTGGCACACCTGGTCGTTAATGAGATTGGCCGATGCCATTGTCCCCAGGCTGGTCGCATCGGTTTGGATCCAGTGCAGGGTGGTGCTCGATGAGGCATTGACAAAGGGACTGTTGACGATCTGGGCCACCCCGTTGACGGGGACGTAAACCTGGTACCAAACGCTGTCCACCATGCCATCCCCTTCGGTGGACCCCATCCAGTTGCAGGTGGTAAACGTGGTGGTGAAGTTGCGCCCGGATGCCGTCAGGGGCATTGGCATTGCATTTGCCCTGAGATCGTTGACGGGCGGCAAGACGTCCACGATGAGAGTGCCTCCGGCATCGGGGAAGCCAATCATGTCATTTTGGTTCACTGTGGCCGGCATGAGCATGGTGTAATTGTTGGTCACCCCGCTTTGAATCAGGAAGGCCGACCCGTCCGCTGCCACGGCGGCGATGCCACCGCCTCCATCACCGGTGACCAGGATGTTGCCGGAGGCCGGGAGATTCAAGTAGTAGAACCAGGGCGTCGGCGCTTGTGCGTTGGCCGGGGCCGACCAGAGGCTGAGGTTGGTCGCGATGTTCTGCGGCGTCCAGTTCAAGTTCGAAATGTTGGTCTGTCCTTGAGGGTTCGCGCTCAACTGGAGGAGCAGGGTTCCTGGAGCCGAGGATTCAGCCGAGATGTAATAATTTCGGTTGGTGCCGACCGGCATGTTGATCAACGGGATGTTTGGAGACCACGGGATGTTGTTGGTCTCCTGAGTCACAACATTCATCTGATCGTCATAAACGGTGACCTCGTTGACGGTGTTCTCCGGGAAGACCAGAGGATTTGGCCCAACTTGCGCCAGGCCGATGAACATGTTGGTGGCGGCACCAGAATTCCATTTGGCCCAGACCGAGTTGTTGTAGATAGTCTGCTCGAAGCTTTCACGGCTGGCTCCGTAATTCTCCAAAACCAGGGTGGAGGCGGCTCCCACAAAGGGGATCGCGTTAGCCTCCATGTCGTCCGTCGGGAATGTCACGGTGTTCCATTCGAACTGGAAGGTTCCTTGAGCCCCGCAGATGGCGATGTAGTAGATCTCCCCAGGCTGCGCGACGAAGAACGTGTTGTTGACGGGCTGGAGGTTTTGCAGACTTGTTCCGCGGTAGACATTGGCCACCAGCGATTGGGATGCAGCCCAGTATGCTTCGGGCCCGCCCCACTGGCCGCCGCCGCCCATATAAGAAGAGTAGATGGAGGGGTAAACCAGGAGCTTGGCGGGCGCCGTCCAGGAGTACCAGATTGAATTGGTTTGCCCGGCCGGCTCCTGCGCCTCCGAAGTGGCTCCGTAGTTGTCGCCGCTCGTCCAGAAGAAGTAGAAATCACCGTTGTCCGTCGGGTAGGTGGTCCATGATGTGAGCGGAGTGGCTTGTGAAAAATCATCGTTCGAGGGGAACGGATAATACGAAGCCGATACCTGGATGTCCCCATCTCCCATGTCGTAGCCCAGTGTTGAATCCACGGCTATCCAGTATTGCTGGCCGGCGGACAGGTTTTGCACGATCGGCACCATGGTGTTGTTGCCATAGGCGTCGTTGGTGGGGATTTCCGTGGAGAGCATGGTCATGTCGAGGAAATTGCTCCCCTGCCAAATGGAGGCGATCTGCGGCGAGGTGGTCAGCACCAGGGTGCCGTTGCGGCTTGGGCTGTAACTCCACCAGACTGAGGCGCCCAGTGCAAACGGCTCGGCCGGTTCACCCGGTTCCGTGGTGGCATAGTTGTTGTAGGCATAAAACTGCGAAATGCTCAAGGGCAACGCGTTGCTCCACATGTCGTTGACCGGGAGCTCTATTAGCGTGATGTAGAGCGCGAACGGCAAATCCGCCGCGGACAANNTCCCCTGTGTCCGTGGTCATTTTCCCGCTGAAAGGCGGGGTTACGGCATACCAGACCGTGTGGCTGGAGACGGTGCCGTCGGCCGCCGTAATGTTTTCGCCGGGTTCGCTGCTGGCGCCGTCCAAAGACCCGCTTACGTTGATGGACGACTTTACGCCGTTGTCGTAGAGGTTGGGGGTCAGCGTTATGACAGAGGCATTGGCCAGATTGTCGTTGCCGGGCTGGCTGGCGAATGATCCAGTGATCGTATGCCTGAAACCGGTTCCGCTGAGGCGGATGTAGTAGAGCTGCCCCGCTTGGGCCGTGATGTTGTACGAACCCGAAGGGAACAGGGCGAAGGTCTGGTCTCCACCTGGAATCAGTATGTGATAGGTCTCTCCTTTTACGGCGGAGAAAGTACCCGGGCCGCTGTCTCCGTAACCGTCTGCTTCTCCGATGAGAACTGCATCCTGTAAGCGGGAGCCGCTTTCCACCGACCAGACCCCGCCGGCGTCGACGGTGATGGTGCCTGTCGCCGGACTGACATAGGTGAACCACCATGTGCCGCTGCCTCCGTTGGGCTCGGTCACCGTCACNNGTATAGGAGCTTGGCACCGTTTGCAGCTCGGTGAGGCTGTTTCCTTGGTACATGTCAATCTGGCAGGGGTAAAACAGCGCTTCGGGGTCCTGGTCAAATGTTTGTGCGGTCAAAGTGGCGCCCACGCTGAAAGCCCCGTTGCCAGGAGCCTGCCAGCGATACCAGACGGTGGCCGGGCCCATGGGATTGGCCGGCTCTCCGGCCTGGAGCGTCGCACCCTCCGATGTATAACTGTAGGAGTAGGTATAATCCTGCAATTGCGCCGTCGTGCCAGAGTAACTGACCGTGGGCAAATCAATCGGGTTTTCAAAGTTGTCGTTGATGGGCCGGAGGTGGAATTCCACTTGGTTGGTGTAAACCGAGGGCGGTCCGCTCAGCCTCAAATAATAGGTTCCCGGTTGGGTCAGATTGAAATCAACGCCTTTCGTGTTGTATAAGGTGTTGGGTTCAGGATTCGGACCCCATGGCTCCATGACGAAATTAATGTCCGTCCATCGCGGGTCCATCGGGGTTGTGTAATACTGCGGGACGGGCGTGAGGCCGGCCACGCTGGTTCCCTGCCAGAGGGAGATGTTCCCTCCGCTTGGATAAACCGCCAGCACGCCGGGCTGATAGCAATCATACTCGAACCACACAGTGTTTGCTCCGGCAGGCTCGCCCGGCTCCGTTGTGGAAGAGAAGGTGTACCCGGTGATAGGCTGCCCGGATTGAATGGTGGACACAAGAGGGTACGCGTTGGCGAAGTTGTCGTTGGCCGGCTCTGGCACAAAACTCAAATCAACCTGAAAGTTCGTCGAAGCCAGGTCGTATTGGTATATCCCCATCTGATATTCCTGGCCGCCCACCACCGCGATCGTGGAGGACACGTAATTGGATGACAAGGCGGTAAAGTTCGCCGAAGACGACCCTTGTCCCATGGCGCAAATGAATGCATTGCTGGCGCCGGTTTCGTTGTTCAAGACAGCCACCGTGGCAAAGCCGTTTGCGGGTGCAGTCCAGTTATACCACATGGTGGGTGAGTTCGCCAGGGTGCCGACCGCCTCATACAGGTCCGGCATGCGGCCGATGGTATAAACAGTGCCCGGCTGCACCATCTCCAGAGGCAGGCTGTTGGTGAAATTGGCAGGCTGGGCGAAACTGACATTGACCGTCAATGTGGGGGAATTGGCCCAGGCCCAGCGCCAGGTGGTGTAGCTGTAGGCGCCGGCTTTGGTATACGTGGGCTGGACGGCCGTCGTATTGATGGCATAACTCTGCCCGGACCAGTTGGCGGCAATGCTGGACGTGAGAGTGTTGACCGTCGGGACGCTGATGGTGATGTTGTTCCCCAGCGCGGAAACCGGCAGTGGCAGGATTGCCGTGTACACCGTGTTGGTAAAGGCGCTGTCATAGTATCCCACTTTGCGCCCGATGAAAACGAACATGCGAGTGGTTTGTCCATCAAAAGCGAAGCTGTTGGTATAAAGGTTTACCAGTGATGTAAAGCTCACGTTTCCGGGCGGCCAAATGAATGCCGTATAGGGCGTCAGTCCTCCGGAGTAAACCGGTCCGGTGGCGCTGCTCGCTCCTATGAAGGACGGCCAGTTGCCATTGATGTCGCCCATGTCGTAATAAATGGCGGCGTTGGTGGTGCTGCAGCTGGCCGTGAGGGTGATTGGGCCGGACTCAACTTGCCCCACAGGGGTAAACGAGGGTTGGGCCACCTGGAATTTTGCCACAAACTCGTTGGTCAGGCTGGCGACCTGCGAGGAGGAAACATAATAATCAATGATGGCCTGGCCGTCTGTCGTAAACGGCCCCGTGTAAACAACCCAAGGACTGTAGTTGGTGCGGTAGTAGATCGTGCCCGTGCCAAAGCCCGTGATTGTAAACTGTTGCGCGTTGTAGAACACGGCATTGGTCGGGGAGAGGCTTGCGCCAGCGATATAGTGGTAGGCATTGGTCTGGTATTCGGGGCTGTATCCATCCCGGGTGGCCAGCCAAGTGACCGTGGTGTCGGTGCTGCAGGTCAGCGGGACAGAGAAAAGGAGGGACCCGGTGGTCGGCAGGCTCCCGTCCAGCGTATAATAGATAACCAGGGGTTTCGGATTTGAAGGATCTCCGGTTGCCGTAATGGGATAGGTTGGATCGCTGATGACCGGGCTGTTGGGATTGATTTGCAGGTCGGTCACCTGGAATGTGCCGCTCCAATTGGTGGAGGGGCTGTTGACCCAACCGGCGCGCGCCATGTAGAATGTGTAAGTGCCCGTGCCGTTCACGTTGAAGCTGACGCTGGGGGATGAGCTGCTTATGACCGTGGTTGAACCGTCAGGATGCACCATGTTGTAGGTACCGCCGAACCCGGACAAGCCTGCGGCCAAGCTGACCGAAACCATGTTGGTGAAGGCGCCGCCGCTCGTCAGAACTTGCAGCGGCGGCAACTGGGCCATGTAGTCCATGTTCACCAGGGGGCTGTCCGTGTAGCCGGTTTTGGTGGCCTGGAACACGAGGTTGCGGCTGCCGGTCACAGCAACCGGTCCCATGTAAAGAATGGGCGCCAAACCCATGTTGGCCGTGCCACCGCCAAGGTCGCCGGCGTAGTAGTAGATGAAGCAATCTGTTGTTCCACCCGACGTGGCCGTGACCTGAATATTACTGGTGATGAGACCGCCGGCCGGCGTGACAATGGGGGGAGTCGTGGCAAAGCAGTAGGTAAAAGTGTTGGTCAGCCCGCCTGTGTAGGTGGCGGAGAGGTTCAGCACGCCGTTGTTGTAGCCGTCGATGTGGATCGGCTGATTGTCGTAGCCCTGCCAGGTGGCGCCATCCAGGGTGTAGGAGACTGGCTGCCCGTTGGCAACCGACAGGGTGATATCAATGGCGTTGTTGTTGGTTCCAGGGAGGGGAGTCGCCGTGACTGGAGGCACATATCCATAGAGGTTTGTGGCATACTGCGGG
>PLGF01000125.1:16722-17128 GCA_003138485.1 Verrucomicrobiales bacterium
GCGTGTTGAACAGGGCGTTCGCAGTTGTCACCAGGTCTCCCACGACGAAGGTGTAGTAATTTGTGATGGTGCTGGATGTGATCCAGTCAGGCCCCCAGACGTAGGCCGCATACGGGCCGCTTGCGTTCATCGAGATGATGGTATACGGAAAACCGTTGGAATCGGGGTAGTAGCGCTGCCCGGCCGAAATCTCCCCGTCGGGACCAGTGATGTCGAAGGTTGTGTTTTCAGAAGCCCGCTGGTCTTCAATTGTGACCGAGGCCACGTTGGTGAAGACGGTGTTGTTGGCCGTCAGGAAATCAGGCGCCGGCAGCTGTTCAATGTATTTCTCAGTGACCTGGGCGGTGCTCTGATATCCGCTCTTGAATCCTTGGAACACCAGGAAGCTTCTGTTGCTCACCGTGAA
>PLGF01000052.1:0-5225 GCA_003138485.1 Verrucomicrobiales bacterium
GTCGTTGTGTTGGTAAGAGTGATCGGGCCCGTATAGGGCGTGCTGCTCGTGGAGGGTTGGCTGCCGTCGAGCGTGTAATAGATGATCAAAGGCTTTGGATTTCCGCCACCGAGGCTGCCGGCAGCGGCTACGGAAGTGGTTGGCGTGTTGAAAAGGCAGTTCGACGTTGTGACCAGGTCGCCGACAATGAAGGTATAGTGATTCGTGACTGTTCCCGACGCGACCCAATCCTGTCCATAAACATAGGCAATATAGGGGCCGCCGGCGTTGAGGTTGATGATGGCATACGGCCAGCCATTGGCATCAGGGGCGGACCTCTGTTCGGCTGAAATTTCCCCATCAGGTCCCGTTATGTCAAACAATGTATTTATGGAAACGCGCGNNGCGGGCAGCTGCTCGATGTATTTTTCAGAGACCTGGGCCGAGTTCTGATATCCAGACTTGAATCCTTGGAACACCAGGAAGCTCCGCGTGCTCACGGTAATGGCGCCCGTGTAGGTGTTGGTCAGCGCCGTTGTGACCAGCGAGTTTGGATCGATCGAATAATCGATGTTCGCTCCCATGGTTGCCGATCCGGCGGTCACGCTGATGGGTCCGCTCAGGGTCAGGCTGGAAGGGCTGACCGCAAGCGGAGCCACGACGAAGGTCAACGGCCAGCTGTTGGTCATCCCCNNNNGTGCTCAACGCGACCGTGATGGCGTTGGAGTATGTGCCTGCCCCCGGCGCAAATAATATGGGGGGAACATAGGTGTAGATGTTGGTCGTCACTTCCGGGGTATAGCCTGCGCGCGTCGCCAGCCAGATGAACGTGGTGTTGTTGGTCGAGATCGTTAGCGGGCTTGCGTAAATCGTGGAGTTCGTCGCGGGCATGGTCCCGTCGGTGGTGTAATAAACAACCAGGGGTGTCGGGTCGCTGATGCTGCTTTGTGCGGTGACGGTCAAATTGCTGTTGTAAACCCCGCTCGGCGGCGTAACGCTGAGGTCCTGCACCACAAAGGTGTAAGAGTTGGAGACAAAGGCGGAATTCTGCCAATTTGGCTTCGTGTTCTGAAAGAGATACGTTCCAGATGCGTTGATGTTCCAGTACAGGGTTCCCGATGGCGATGTCACCGTGTTCGTAACCATGCTTGGCGAGACGATCACCCAACTGGAGCCTGATCCGGCCAGGCCAGACTGAATTCCGATGGCGGCTTGATTGGAGAACGTCTGGGACGGCGTCAAAAAGGCTGGTGCGGGTAGCTGCCCGGAATAAATGATGGCCGCTTGGGTGCTGATATAGCCGGACTTGGTTGCGTTGAACAGGAAGCAGGCGGTGTTGGTCACCGTGATCGCTCCGGTGTAAAGGTTTGTGGCGCTTGCCAGGGTTGGGTTGTTGCCAAACAGGTCTTCTGCGTAAAAGATGCTGGCGCCCGGGGTCGCGGTGGTCGCGCTGACCGAAATCGGCCCGCTGAGATTTCCGCTGGCCGGGGACACTGCCAGGGGGGCCAGTTGGAACGTGTAAACGTAAGTGTTTGTGGCGCTGCAGATGGGGCCGGTGACTGCATACACGTCCATGCTCAGCGTTCCAGAGCCGCAGCCGTCTGCGGTTATTGGCGATGTGTAGTTGCTCCAGGTTCCCCCGTTAAAGCGATAGTAAGCTATGGAACTGCCGCTGTTGGTGGCAAATGTGATCGTGATGGCCTGAGTGTTGGTGCTGGTGCCCGGCATCACCGTAACCCCTGGCGCATAATTGTATTGGCGGGTCACGTACTCCGGAGCATATCCCTGGCGCGCGCCCATGAACTGCAGCGTGGTGGTGTTGGTCACGGTGAGCGAATTCGTGTAGAGCAANNGGGGTTGCTTCCCGCCGAAGCTGTGACAGTGAGCGGATTTGCGAAGTTCCCGCCCGGCGGATTTACGGCCAGGTCGGCCACCTGGAAGGTGTAAGAGTTGGTAGCCGCCGCGGACGGCAGCCACGGCGGGTCGAAGACCTGCAAGGAGCAGATTCCAGGCTCGTTGATGTTAAAGGTCGCTGTGCCGCCGCTCACCGAGTTGGTGACGACGCTGCCATCTGGATAGGTTAGGACGAAGGACTGATGCGAGTTGAGCGCCGATGCCACAGTGATGGCTGTCTGGTTTGTAAGCGTCTGGCTCGGGGTGGCAAACCAGGGAGTTGGAATGGCGCTGGAGTATGTTTCGGCGGCCTGCGCGCTGTTGATATAGTTCGTCTTGAATGCCTGAAACAAGAATTGGCGTGTGCTCGTGACAGAAATGGGACCGGTGTACAGGTTGGTGATTGCGGATGACGGCGCGGCGTTCCCGTTTGTGTCCCCGATCGCNNGATGACCGGTGCGGCCGCCTGGAATGCATACGAGGTGAGGTTCGTTGGTCCGGGACAGCCGGTGGAGTCGTAACGGGTGTTGAGCGTCGCGATTCCGCTGCTTGCCCCGTCAATGGTGGTTGGGCCGGCATAAACCTGCCAGGCGCCTCCATTGATCTGATAGTAAAGGGTCGTGGCCTGTGAATTGCTTAACACCAGCTGGAAGGCATTGCTGTATGTTCCAGACGCGGGAGTGACCGACACCGGGGTCATGTAGGTGTAAGCGTTGGTGATGATTTGCGAGGTGTAGCCTTGCCGAAGCCCCAGGGCTGTAATAATGGCCGACTGGGTGATGGGGATGTTTGCCGTGTACAGCGTGGAGCTCGCAGTGGGCGTGCTGCCGTCTGTCGTGTAGTAAACAGTCGGGAANNATGCCGAGGTCGGTCATGACGAAGTAATAGTTGTTCGTGACGCTTGGAGACTGGCTCCAGCCGGTTCTCGTCATGTATAATGTGTAGGCGGCGCCGGCGTTGATGGCAAAGGTGGCGGCGCCGTTGGTTGCCGCGGCACTTTGAACATTGTTAAACGGGTCGGTGAGTCTGAACACTCCGCCGTTGGTGTCCCCCGCNNCTGGGCAACGTATGTAAAAGCAGCCGGTACGCTGTCCTGATAGTTGGTCTCCCGCGCGATGAACGTGAATGTCCTGGATCCGGTCATGCTGATCGGTCCCGCATAGAGGTTTGTCACGGAGTTGGTGGACGGGGGATTGCCCAGGTTGTCCCCCATGGCCCAGTAGATGTTCGCATTGGTTGTTGCCGTGTTTGCCGTGACTGCGTAATTTCCGCTGACAGCGCCAGGCGCGGGATTGGCCGTGACGGCCGCGGCCTGGAATGTGACAGCGGTGGTGTTTGTGCTGGTGAACTCCCCGCTGCCCAGCGGCATGTATGCTTGAATGAAGCCGCTGCCGGAAGGAAGGCCATTCAGCACGAACGGCGCGGCATAGGTCTGCCAGGCGGATCCCGTGACCAGGTATTGCACCCCGGATGATCCGCCCGAGTTGATGGTGAACGTGGCGGCATTGTTAAACGTGCCTGATGGTGTGATGGAGATCAGAGGCGAGTAGATGTAAGTTCCGCTGACAAACTGCGGCGTGTAACCTGTTCTCGCCCCCATGAAATTGATGGTGACATTTGTGGCCCCCAGCGCAATGGCGTTCGTGTAAAGAATGTTGGGTGTTCCTGTCGCGGAATACGTGTAATAAATAGACATAGGCCAGGAGCTGTTGGCGTAAACATAGAATGGGGTGGAGGAGTAGTTTGTGGTCGGGGTGATGGTTAGATCGTCGACCTCAAAATACAGGTTGGTGAAACTGGACACCAGTTGGGTTCCAGCCAGCAGGGATGCTTTGTAAAGCCCACCCCCATTTGGAGTGAAGCTCATTCTGGCGCCCGCGTTTGTCACAAACGTGGTGCCGGATGGATAGGCTATGCTCCACAGCCCTCCAACGCCTGAGGGGGATGTAACCGCAACAGCGGATGCCGTATAAAAAGTGGTGTTTGTCACCTGGAACACCGGTGGAAGCAAGCCGGGAACGCATTCTGTTGTCTGTGTGCTGGATATTGTATCACTGCGATAATTGGCAAATCCATAGTCTGTTCCAAGCACGGCTGTCATGGTTGGAACAATCGCTGCAGGAGACAGGGCGTTCACGGCAGGCGGGGCCCCTGGATAAGCCGTTGTCGTGTATAGTATTGCTGCTCCATAGCCGTTGGTGATGAACGAAATACAGGGACTGGAGGCGCTATAAAAGGCAGCGGGCCCTATGCTGTATCCAACATCAAACAGCGCCATGGTGGCGGACAAGGCGCCGGATGAGATCACCGTGCTGGTGCAAAGGAGGTTTCCGTTTTGGTAATAGTAGACAGTATTTGCACGGCGTTCCACGCGAAAAACATCACCCGGCGAGGAATAGCCAAAAGCCCCCCTGTTGTTTCCACTCTCGTAAATGAACATGACCCCATAGTTGTTGTAAATCCCGTAGGTTATATCATTAAACGAGCTGAAGGAGCTGGAGGAACTCAAACCAGCCGCACCGCGGGCGCTGCTGGTGACAGCGGTGTCAACCCAGTCGATCGAGCAATCTCCCGTTGTGTTTTGCCGGGAAAACACACCCTGCCATGTGCCTTGGCTGGCGCTCTTGGCGAGGACTTGGCCATCGGTGCCGCCGGACAATGCCAGGGAACTGCTAAAGCCATTGGTCCATGTCGGGAAGGCTCCCCGGAGCGCTGTTGGTTGTGATGCTTGGATGGTGTAGTTCCATGTGTTTGTTTCGCCCGCTGTTGTGTATGCTGAAACTGTGACATTGCCATTAACATCTCCCGATGTGAAAACCAGGGGAGTGCTCAAATAACAAGGTCCTATGGAACAGGTGGTCTGCTCTTCAAGTGAGGCAGCGAAATACATCGGTCCAGAATTGCACGGAATCGTGCTCGTGTAAAAAAGGACACCGTTTTGATAATAGGAGACGACAGTGCCGTTCCTTTGCACTCGCAATCGATCACCGATGTTATAGGTTCCGAATGAGGCTCCTTTCTGCGTGCCAGCTTCGTAAAGTTTCAACGTCCCCTCGCACAGGTAAATGGCGTAGTCGATGTTTGCGTAAGCCGACGAGTTGTATATGGACTCCAGCCCAAACATGGAATCCTGGCCCGTTGTTGAGGAGACTACGCACTCTGCAAACCCGTTGCTTCCTATGGATTGGGCGGATGTAAAGCCCGCGTTGTTCCAAGCATACCCTCCTCCGGTCTTTGTAATCACTCCGTTGGTGGATGCTGTGACGTTTTGGATGTTGGTCAGCGTAATCTGGCCTTCATTGGTGAAAGGCTGATAGTTTCCGCCGTTCAAGCTGCAATAAATGGTTCCACCG
>PLGF01000052.1:5278-6276 GCA_003138485.1 Verrucomicrobiales bacterium
GCAATTTGGGCTGGCGTGAGTATAGTGTTGTGAAAAATAGCCAGGCCACCAAGCTCACCAGTGAAATAGTTGTATCCCGGTGGAGGCGCTCCAACTTGCCACTCGTTTCCGCCCATCCACAAACTTCCGGTGGTCGTAGGCGTGCCATCCTGCGCTCCATTTACGTAAAGCGCCACTTGTCCGTTGGCTGCCGCCTCAATGACCACGTAATACCAAGTGTTGGGTTGAATTGTTACGTTGCCCGTAACGTAGCGGGATGGCGATGTGTAGTGTTCGAAATGTCCTGCTGCTGTGATATGCAGGTCATGCGACCAGGTCCCGGAATTAAGTCCGGTGGTTGTGGTGGTGAGTCCCACAATGCCCATGGCTTGAACTACTGGGACTTTTACCCATACTCCCACAGAATAGGATGAGACGGCAGCGTATGGGTCCAGAATGTTCAAATAGCTGCTGTTGGCCGCGTTCAGTTGCAAGGACTGTACGCTTCCAGGATCCAAGGATGGGTCATTGGTGTAGGTCGGGCCGGATATTGGATTGACTGTCATCCCCATGCTATTGACCGTGTTGCCGGCAAATGCAAAATATGTTCCATTCAGCTGGCCGGAGTATGCTGTAAGAACCGTGTTTGCACTGCTTCCCTGCGTGTCCACTTCCAATTGTCCTGTGCATGCGGGGGTAAAAGAATACCAAACCGAGTTGTTGGGAGCATTGAACACCGATCCTGTTGTAGGCGTATTGTTGGTAATGGCAATGCTGTTGGTGGCATACTGGTTGATGGGCGCTCCGTAAAAGGTTTCCACATTCAACACGAAGGGTCCTGGAATGGTTCCATCAATGCAAATTTGATAGGAGGTCCCAGAGGTGCCTGTGAAAAGAAAGCTGGAGTTTGGCGTGGCCCCTTCCGTGCCCGCACATCCTCCCACCCACCCAGAATTGAAGGTGGTTCCGCTGTAAACGGCTATCAGGTGAGACCCCGGGCTGTTTATGGACAAATAAAC
>PLGF01000136.1 GCA_003138485.1 Verrucomicrobiales bacterium
TGTCAAGGTCAGTCAAGCTCTGGCAAGTTAATACAGATCAAGCTCCCCTCACGCAAAGCCGCAACTTGAGAGGGGGGAATTTGGCTCGCCCTCATCCGCCGTCGCTTGGCTATGGCGGGACAGGCCTTAATCCTCTCCCCCCGGGGAGAGGAGGTATTCTTCTCCGCGCCTTTGCGGCTTTGCGCGAGACAGCTTGTTTTGCCTTGTGTCTGGTGTTCTGAAGTTTCACCCTCTGGCAAGCTCTGGCAATTTAAAAAACGGGTTGTTTGCGCCTGTTTGCACCTATTTGCGGCTTAAATGGACGGCGGTGAGGGTTTCCCCAATGGGGTGGAGTTCGTTGGTTACGGAAATTACGGTAAATTACGCCTATTTACGGCTTAAATTGAAGGGTGTAAGGCTTTTTGGGAGGATTCCGTCGGCGGGGCGCCAACGGGTTCGAGCGAGAGGTCGGAGCAAATGTGAACAAAATGTTGGGAAGACGCTGGCGCGTGGGGGGACTTGGAAGTCTGCGCTACAAGATCTGATTTGTGCCCGCGCCCTGACGCCGGACAAAGCGCCCTTGGCTTTTGGCGGAAAGATGTTATGGTATGAAACGGCATGCGCGATAGTGAAGAAGCACTGAATAATTGAAAGCGCTCATTTCGATCACCAAACGGACCGAAAGGGTCTTCCTCATCGGTTTGGAACTCAAATCAGGCGCCCCGTGGCAAATCCGGCAATCGCTCGAAGAACTGGCCGAACTGGCCGCCACGGCCGGCGGGGCCGTCATCGGCCAGGGCACACAGAAGATCGAGGCGCCTGTTCCCGGAACCTTCATCGGACCGGGCAAGGCGGATGAATTTGCCAGGTTCTGCCGCGAAAATGACGTTGACACGGTGGTCTTCGACGACGAGCTTTCCCCGGCGCAAAGCCGCAACCTGGAAAAGGTTTTTGGCTGCAAGGTGCTGGACCGGACGGCGTTGATCCTGGACATCTTCGCGTTGCGCGCGCGGACGCGGGAGGGAAAGTTGCAGGTCGAACTGGCGCAGTTGCAGCATTTGCTGCCGCGCCTGACGCGCTTTTGGGGCCATCTTTCGCGCCAATCCGGCGGCATCGGCATGCGCGGCGGCGAAGGGGAATCGCAGTTGGAATCGGACCGCCGCCGGGTGCAGGAGCGGATTGAGAAGATTACCGAGGACCTCCAGGCCGTGCGCCGCCAGCGGGCGACGCAGCGCAACGGACGGCAGCGCAACCTCTGGCCCCTGGCCTCGATTGTCGGCTACACCAACGCGGGCAAATCGACCCTGCTCAACGCGCTGACGGGGTCGGCGGTGCTGGCGGAGGACAAATTGTTCGCGACGCTGGACCCGACGACGCGGCGGCTGCGGCTGCCGACGAACCAGAACGTATTTTTGACAGACACGGTGGGGTTCATCCGCAAGCTGCCGCACGGCCTGGTGGAGGCCTTCAAGGCGACCCTCGAGGAAGTGGTGCGCGCCGAATTGCTGATCCATGTCGTCGATGTGAGCCACCCGCAGGCGGACGAGCAGATCGCGGCTGTCAACAAAGTGCTGGCCGAGATCGGAGCGGACGGCAAGCCGACGATCATGGCGTTGAACAAGATCGACCAGTTCGCGGGCGACGGCTCGGTGGAGAAGCTTCTGCGGCAGTATCCCGTCGCGGTGGGCATTTCGGCCAAGACGGGAGAGGGGATTGCGTCGTTGGTTGAGGAGTTGAGCACGCAGCTCCGGCCGATCCGGGAGTTTGTGGAGCTGCGGGTGCCGCACGACAACTCAGCCGTGATCGCGCGTCTGCATGAAGTGGCGCAGGTGACCGAACGGGACTACGCGGGCGAGCAGGCGCGGTTCCGCGCCCGCATCCCGCCCCATTACCACGCCGAATTCGCGCCGTTCATCGTGCGACAACTGCACAACGGCGCGGCGCTGGCGCGCCTCAATGCTCAGCAATCCGACGGGCACGGAGGCGCTGGAATGACTAATGTCTAAGCCGCCATGAGCAACGGACTGCGCATCAAGGACCTTCCCGCCAGCGAACGGCCGCGCGAACGCCTCGCGGAGAAGGGCGCCGGCGCGTTGAGCCACGCGGAACTGGTCGCCATCCTGCTGCGCACTGGACGCAAGGGGATGTCCGCGGTGGAAATCGCCCAGGAATTGCTGCAAAAATTCGGCACTCTCACCGGCCTGGAGCGCGCCTCCCTCGATGAATTGCGGGAGGTCAAAGGCGTCGGGCGCGACAAGGCGATTGCCCTCAAGGCCGCCTTCACGCTGGCCCGCCGCATGGCGCAGGAACTGCACGGAGACGCGCCTATGCTTGACACTCCCTCCAGCGTGGCGGATTACCTGCGCGAGGAAGTGCGCGGTTACGACGTCGAACATTTCAAAGTCGTCCTTTTGAACACCCGCCGCAAACTCATCCGCGTCGAGGCCGTCTCGCAGGGATTGGTTGATACGATCCTGGTCCATCCGCGCGAAGTTTTCAGGCAGGCCATCGCCGCCAACGCCTCCGCGCTGATCCTGGCCCACAACCATCCCTCCGGCGACCCCACGCCCTCGGAAGCCGACGTCCGGGTGACGCGGGACCTCATCCGCGCCGGCCAGCTCCTGAAGATCGAAGTGCTCGACCATGTGATCCTGGGCCGCCGCTCCACGCCCGATGGGAAGGACTACGTCTCGCTGCGGGAGTTGGGCTATTTTGCGTAGCGGTTAGCGGGCCAGTTCCAACATCAGAAATCCGTGCGGCGGCAAATGAATTCGCAGCGGGCCGGCGCTTCGGTTCCAGGTCGAACCGGCGCCGGCGAGAATGGTCCTCATCCGCCAAGGCCCCGGCTCCAATGAGGCGACGCCCAACCGGATCGGCTGCCCGGTCAAATTAACCGCGCTGAGGCCGCCACGCGCCTCCCCCCCCTTCCATTGAGTCACGAAGGCGCCGGGAGCGTCCGTTTCGAGAAGCGCCATTGCTGACCCGCCGATGGCCGTTTGCGGGAGGGCGGACAGGAGGGCGCTGTAAAACGCGGACGTTGCCGGATCGGGCGGTTCGGGCCAATAGCGGGCCAATTGCACCGGGGTGCGCCGCTTTCGGCCCGTGAGCTGGCCGTCGTGCAACAGGCGCATTCCCGGCTGGCTGAGCAGGAAGACCGCAGCGGCTTGCTGTTCCGGGAAATCGAGGATGGACGCGATGGGCGGCTCGTCATGGTTTTCCAGAAACCGCACGGGACAAAAACCCGTTCCGACACCGTGGAGGTGGCCCCGGAGCGCGTCCGGGCGGCGCCGCGCCAGACAATCGTAAAAACCCTTGTCATAAGCATAATCGAATCCCAGTTCATGCAGGCGGCGCTCGAGGTTCCAGTAGGCTTCGGCGATGAACAGAAAGGCGGGATGCTCCCGTTTGACGGACGAAATCGCCTCCGCCCAGAATTCCCCGCCGCCGGAGGGCGCGCCGCCGGGGAAATGGCGCCAGGTCGAGGCGAAGACATCCTCTAACACGAGCATCGCCATGTCGCAACGGAGGCCGTCGCACTGGTTTGCAGCCGATTGCAGAAGCCCGCGCATGGCGGCGCGCGCCGCGGGAACGCGATAATCCAATTGCGCGGTTTCCGTCCATGCCGGGGAATTGGGGTCCTTGCCGCATGCGATCCAGCGTGCGCCCAGGGGAAAAGTTTCCGGGCGCGGTTCGGAACAGTGGACAAACAACTCCGGCCGGGCCGCCACCCACGGATGGTCAACACCAAGATGATTGGGAACAAAATCCAGCAGCAGCCCGATGCCGCGCCGCCGCAGTCTTTGGCGAAACGTCCGCAAGGCGCCGTTTCCGCCGAAACATTCCGCGACGGCGTAGTCGGCGATTGCATAAGGGGAGGCGGCGATATCTTCATCGTGAACGGCGCCGAAGGCCTCCCGGCACAAGTTGCGCAAAGCGGGTTGAGCGCGAGCCAGGGCGAGCGCCTTGGGGCCGGTGCGCCAGACGCCCATGAGCCACAGGTGCGTAAAGCCGGCGTTTTGCCACGCGGCAAATTGCCAGTCGGGGACCGAGTCCAGCGTCACGGGGCGCGCGCAAGAGTCGGACAACGCCCGCAGCCAGCAGCGGGTGTTGATCTCAAAGACCAGCGGATGGTCCATCAGGAATTGAGGACTTTCATCGCCTTTTTGACATCCGACACGCGGAGGACCAACAGGCCGCGTTTGGCCTCGGGCAGCGTGGCGCAATAGGCGTACTCGATGTTGATTTTGGCGCCGGCCAGCTTGTGGGCCAGTTTGGCGAGCGAGCCGGGCTTGTTGTCGCCCGCGATCATCAGAACGTCATCCTCAACGACCAGCGTGCCGTGCTCTTCAAAGACAAACAGCGCCCTGGCCGGGTCGCTGACGATCATGCGGACGACGATGTGATCGACGGTGTCGCTGCTGGAAATGGCGAAGATGTTGATGTTCTCGGCGGCGAGGGCGTCGCAGACGCGGGCCAGAGTGCCGGGCCGGTTTTCCAGGAATAGAGCCAGTTGTTTTGCAATTTGCATATTCTTATCAAGTCTTTGAGTGGAGGCGTCCGCCGCGGCGCAGGCGGCGGTCCAGCCGCTGCCCGAAGAGGCCGGGCTTTTCGCCGTAGAGGCGGGCGCCGATCTTGAAGGCGTGTTTTTGCAGGGTGGCGCGTCTGCGCGAAATGCGTTTGTCCAGGAGCCGGAAATCGGCGGCGGGCAGAGACCGGTCCTCCCGCCGCAGGGCCTGCAACACCATGAACAAATCGTGATTCGCCCCCAGCGCGTCTGTCAACTTGTTTGCGGAATGGAGCACGGACGAACCCTTTGCCGGACCCAGCGCGGCGATCAACTCGAACCCGTGTCCGAGCAATCTGGCCTTTTTGCGCCATTCGTGGAGGTTCCGCGGAGTCGGGTTGCGGCGCGCGATCTTGAAAGCCGCCCGGCCCTGCTTATAGATGCGCCGCAGGCCGGAGGCGAGGTCCGCGGCGCCCGCCTTGCGCAGCGGCAGGGAGGCCAGGCTCAGGCGGGACGCGCCCAGCATCCCGCGCACGGTCTTGCGCAAAGCGGGGATGCGCCGAATAAAGGAGGATTGCCGGCGGCGCAATTGGCGCTCAACCCGGTCGCGGGCCGGGCCGGCCGAGGCGGGCAACTTGTCCAGCGCGCGCAGTTGGACATGGAGATCGCGCAGAGGCGAGAACTTCCGCCCGGCCGCCGCCAGCCGGCGGTTTTCGGCGCGGAAAAGTCTTTTGGGAAGAGCCACGCGGAGCGAGCGCAAGAGGGCGCGGAGCCGCTTGAGGGCCTTGCGGGCGCTATGGACCGCCTCGCCGCGATTGCGCCGGCCCAATTGACGCATCACCAAGTCCATCTCCTCGGCCGCGATGCGGCCAAAGGCCTTGGCCAGACTCTCGCCTTTTTCGATGCGGTAGCTCATAGGCGCGGCAAAGGAATAGCACAGCCCCAAGCCAAACCAAAGTGAATTCTGGCGCTCCCGCAACGGACGGGTGCATCTCATTTTCCAGCAATCCGATGGGCACGGAGGCGATGGAATGACCAATGCCTAAGTACCAATGACGAAAGAATGACGAAGCTCCAATGACTAAAGCATATCCGAGCGGCTATTTCGTCATTGAGTCCTATGGGAATTCTTTCGTCATTAGGTTTTCGTCATTTGTCATTTTCCCTGGTTTCGCTCTTTGACTGCTCCGGCTTATGTCCAATAACTGAGATGGGCCCGCAACCGACGGTTGTATCACGGCCCGCCTTCTGGTAGCGTGCGGCCATGGGACGACAATGGCTCCATGCCAAACGACTGGTCGCCGGCCTTAAAAAGGGCCGGGCGACGGCCAAACTTGTGCGCGAAATCTCCGTCGCCTCCAAAATGGGCGGCCCGGATCCGGCAATGAACCCGCGCCTTTTTGCCGCCGTGGAGAAGGCCAAAAAGGAAAGCGTCAACCGCGAGGCCATCGATCGCGCCATCAAGAAAGGCGCGGGCATTGGCCCGGAAAAGCTCGCCGTCGAACACGTCGTCTTCGAGGGTTACGCGCCCCACAAGGTGCCGGTCATCGTTGAGGTTTATACCGACAACGTCAATCGGACGGCGCCGGAGATACGGATGCTTTTCAAGAAAGGGCAACTCGGCGCGTCGGGCGGGAACAAGTATCTCTTCGACCACGCCGGCCTGGTCGAAGCCCATCACCCGGACGCCGGCACGGACCGCGAAGCCGCCGCCATCGAAGCGGGCGCCAATGAAGTCGAAACCATCACGCAGGAGCAGAATGACGACATCCCGGAGGCAGCGGTTGGGGCGCGGTTCGTGTGCGACCGCGCGGCGGTGCATGCGGTCTCCAAATGGCTTGCCGCCAACGGCTGGACGGTGGTGACAAGCGAATTGGGATACATTCCCAAGAGTCATCCCGAATTGACCGAGGCGCAGCGGATGGAGGTCGGCGAATTCCTCCAGGCGCTGGAGGAGCACGACGACGTTCACCGGGTGTGGGCGGCGGTCAAGTGAGGATGAAGCCCCCGGCGATGCTTTACGAACTCTGGCGCAACGTGGCGGCCCAACGGCGCGGCGAATTCGCGCTGGCCGACCTTGCTTCCGGGCGGCGCTGGACGTTCGGCCAACTGCTCGCCGCCGGCGAGGCGCAGGAGACGGACGGCGGTGTGTTTGTTTGTCCGCAAGGCCAGTCGCCTGCTTTCATCCTCGCGCTGCTCTCCGCGTGGCGTTCGGGAAAGATCGCCTGCCCGCTGGACTCCGGCCAAACGACTCCGGCAGTTCCGCCCCCGCCCGAAGGTTGCATTCATTTGAAGTGGACTTCGGCGACAACCGGCGCCCCCCGGCTGATCGCGTTCACCGGCGAACAACTCGCCTCTGACGCCGCCCGGATCGTGGCGGCCATGGGCTTGCATCCGGACTGGCCGAACCTGGGGGTGATTTCGCTGGCGCATTCCTACGGGTTTTCAAATCTGGTGCTGCCTCTCTTGCTGCACGGCATCCCGCTGATCCTGGCGCCGTCGCCGTTGCCGGAGATCGTTCGCCGCGCCGCGGCCACTCAATCCGGCGTCACCCTTGCGGCCGTGCCCGCCCTGTGGCGCGCCTGGCACGAGGCCGGCGGCGTCCCGCCCCAAGTCCGGGCGGCCATTTCCGCCGGCGCGCCGCTGCCGCTGACACTGGAGCAGGAGGTCTTCGCGGTGAGCGGAATCAAAATCCACAATTTTTACGGCGCTTCCGAATGCGGCGGCATCGCCTACGACGCCGCGGCCGCGCCGCGCGCCGATGCCGCGCTGGCCGGCGCGCCGATGCCGGGCATCAGTCTTGCCCTGAACGACGAGGGTTGTTTGACCATTCGCAGCGACAGCGCCGGCCAAACATATTGGCCGGAAGAAGGCGGCGCGCTCGGCGGCGGGAAATATCAATCAAGCGATCTGGCCGAACTGAGGGACGGATTGGTTTTCCTGCAAGGCCGGTTGAGCGACCAGATCAACGTGGCGGGCCGCAAGGTGGCGCCGGACACCATCGAACGCGCCCTGCTGGCGCATCCGCGCGTGCGCGAGTGCCTGGTCTTCGGCGCGCCCAGCCCCGACGCCGGGCGCGAGGAGATGATTGTCGCGGTAGTGGCGGGCAGCGCGGGGGAAACGGAGTTGAAACAGTTTCTCCTGGAAACGCTGCCAGCATGGCAGGCGCCGCGCCGCTGGTGCTTTGTCCCATCGCTCACCCCCGACGCGCGGGGAAAAATGTCCCGCGCGCAATGGCGCCGTCGGTTCACGGGCGCATCTTAACATTGGAACATAACCCGGAGCGGTCAAAGAGCGAAACCACAATACCCCGGGGGAAAATGACGAATGTCGAAATCCGAATGTCGAAAGAATTCCCAAATGACTCAATGACGAAATGGCCGCCTCGAGTGCCTTAGCCGTAACCATGCAGTAGGATTGGGGAGCGCGGGCAGCCCGCAGAGCGGGCAGCCAATAATTTGTTCTAACCTCCTCGCCCGCAGCCTTCGGCGTCCCGCCGAAGGTATCAGATCCCTGAGATGGTTCACCGGAAGGTGATAGCTTTTGAGTCCGACACAGTCGGCGGGACGCCGACTGGAAGCGACCGGGACGGTCGCGCTCCCAATCCTATTGCATAGTTACGGCTTAGTCATTCGGGCTTGGTCATTCTTTCGTCATTGGTGCTAGACATTGGTCATTTTCAGCTTGGGCCCATCGGATTGCCGGGAAAAGAGATGCTCCAGTCCCCCGCCCCGTTGACAGCGGCGGGCATATAACCTAGCCTGCCAGCGATGTCTTTGCGCGGCAAGAAACTGGGACTGTTGCTCTCCACATCGCCCGGGCAGCCCGCCTTTCAACACGGATTGTGCCTGGCGGAGGTTGCCCTCGACGAAGGGGTGGAGGTCTATGTCTATTGCGTGGATGAAGCCGTGCGCGGCGTGGCTGAACCGCGCCTGCAAGCGCTGGCCGCCCGCGGTCTCAAGCTCTTCGCCTGCGCTTACGCCGCCCAGCGCCGCCAGATCAACCTGAACGATCAAGCCACTTTGGCCGGCCTGGCTTCCTTGAGCGATTTGATGGCCGCCACGGACCGCTTTCTCAGTTTCAACTGATTCCACCCGATGAATTCCAGCGCGCTCTTTGTCATCACCACGGACCCCCGGATCAGTGGACGGCCCGCCGAGGCGGTGCGCATCGCCGCCGGCGTGGGTGTGTGGAAGAAGGTTGAGGTGGCCCTCTATCTGCGCGGCGCGGCGGCGCTGCTATTGGGCGAAGACACGGCGGACTTGATTGACGAGGAGAATTACACCCGCTATTTGCCGGTACTGGCGGAATCGGGGCATCCGGTCTATGTGCAAAAAGGCGCCCCGGAACTGGCGCGCCTCGGCCATGCCAGCCTGCCCTTCGCGGAAATTACCGACGCGCAATTGGCCGATCTGGCCGCATCCCGCAACTGCCTCCTCCGCTTCTGAACATGCGCCGCGTCCTGCACATTCTCACCCGGCCGGACGACGCCTTGGCGCGGCAGATCATCGCGCTTCAGGGCAGCCGCGCGGAAAATGAAATCGCGGTGGCCGATTTGACCGGGCCATCGCCGGACTACAACGAGCTCCTGGAAAAGATCTTCGCCGCCGACGCGGTGGAGACTTGGTGAGCGAAGCGTGTAGTGGGCGGTCCGCCGCCTCGTGGCGATGGTTTGATTGGTTCACTGATACGCGCGCTTGACTTTGTGCACATTGTGCACAATATTGTGGCCGATGAGCACGGCATATATCTCCGGGCGCGTGCCGGCGCGATACGCGCGCCTCGTGGTAAAACAGGCGCGCGCAGCCAGGACGTCGAAAAGTGATCTGGTCGCGCGCTACGTGGTGGAAAAATCGCTCGAAAGCGAGTTTCCCGGGATTTCGTTCCGGGATTCGTTGTCAGGGCGGGAAGCATACCTGACGGGTCATCGTGTGGCCGTTTGGGAAGTCTTCGATGCCCACGAAGAATTTCAGTCCCTTGCAAAAACGGCGGAGCATTTCCATTGGCCTGTAGTGCTGGTCAAGCGCGCTCTTGCCTTTGCTTCCGAGTTCCCCGAAGAGATCATTCAATCACGGGAAGGAGAACGGCATGGAGTTCCGGCTGTTAGCTGACGAAAACACATCACATCGGTTGATTACCACATGCCAAGAGCTGACTCCCCCCTTCCCTTTCATTCACATTGCAACTTGGCAGGATGGCAACTGGTTGGGGCTGGACGACAAGGCTCTGTTGATTTGTTGCGCGGAAGCCAATCTCGTATTGGTGGGCTTTGATCGCGCGACACTGGCTTGGCATGCCGGGCAGTTGCTTCGTGCCGGCCACGATCACGCTGGGATCCTACTCTTTCGAGGAATCGTGCGTGCTGGGGATTATGGCTATCAGTCCCGTCTATTGACCGCCTTTTGGCAAAGCGAGGGCGGCCGCTGGGATTGGCAAAACCGCATGGCTTATCTACCGAAGTCCCCGTAAATGATTTTGCCTTCGGCACGCTTTTGAGGCATGTTGGGCGAAGGAAATCACGTTACATGAGCCGGCAATTTGGCGAGTTCACAGCCAGCGAAATTTATTGTCCCAAGTGCAAGCGCTCGCAACCGGTGCGGGAGCGGCTGCTTCTGGTGCTCCCATCGGGCGAGCTTCATGAGTATCTTTGCGCCCAATGTGGAACCTCCGTTGGCACCCGTACAATCACTGCGGGAGAACTCGTGCGAGCCATGCCAGCTTTGCCTTCGGGTGGCGACGGTTTTTCTCCAGTCAACAAGGCTCGGAGGCGCAGGCAGGATGGGTTCAAATAACTGCGTCTCCGTCAAGCCAAAAGGGACCTCCCTGAAGCCCATGAAGACTTCCGACAGGATTTCTTTGGAAAAGGAGCCGTCAGTTGGAAACTCGCCCGTCATTCTCCCGCAAAGAGAAATCCGATCAAAGGCTGGCGCACCAGTTTGTCAAATTGACTGGCCGAAAGAATCTTCGTTTCCCCGGATTCCTGTTTCAGTTTGTCACTTGCCCAACCACCAGTTGCGGCTCCATGTAGAATGTGACGTGCGCGTTGGGAACCACCGCAACTGTCACCTTCGTCGGTTTGAAATCGGTTGTTAGAACGTTTTCCTTCCGGGTCATAAAACTCCCTTTTCGGAAACGATATTGATCCCAACTGCCACTTGGCTCGCCAACATTTTCACGCTCATTATCCGCGGCACTGACAAACCTGAGCGCGCGATTTGGATCATTGGTGGGGATGCTCGCGTCCATCCAATATCCGTCCCAGGAAAGAGTCACTGGCGTGTTCATGACATTGGTTGTGATTGTGGACGATTTCGCCGGCAATCTGATTGTGGCCAGGTTCTCAGTTGGAAAATCAGATACCGGCTCGAAGTCGGTTTCCAGTTTCCAAACGTACCTTGGGTCAAGGCTGCGATGGCTTGCAAACAGGTCCCAATTGCCGCTGGCATCTTCCGCATGCAGATACGCCGCGGACCAGTTGGTCAGCACCACTCCGTTCGACCGCGCCTCCAGTGGCATTGTGACGACGTGATTCCAGATGTCGTTGGTCATGTAGGGAATCGTTTTGAGGATGATTTGCCCCAGCACGAACTCCAGTCCGCTGGACGATTTGGTGTTTGGGGCGGATTCGGCCACCCAGGGTTGGATAACTGGACGGGCGGGATTGCTGATCTTGAGGTCCGCGACCTTTTGCCACGGGCCGCCTTTGTCCTGGGTTTCCCGCCTTTCGACACGGAACCCCAGCCAACGCGAGTCGCGGGGGAAGCGGCTGGTCACGATATAACCGTAGTAACCATCCGGGTAGGACCGGAAGTTGCCATCGGGCCACACTTCCTGGACATATTCGATCCCGCTCTCTCCATAAAGGACGAATCGGAATTGACGAAAAAACGCGGATTTCACCAACAGGTTGCTCGCCGCGTTGGTCCCGGTCAGGCTGAATTCGGCCACCAACCAACTCTTGCCCCAAGAATCAAAGTTCATCACGGTCGGACGGTTCAGCTTGAGATTGAGCAGGTGCAGGCCATTGGAGGGAATGGAGTTGCCGAGAAGCTTCGCCACTTCCGTCCCATGCGCGAACCGGATCCGCGAATCCACCACCACGCGATCAAGCGTCAGAACCGAGCCGTCCTCCAGGACCTGACTCCGGCCGGCTTGCGGCCGCGAAACGATACTATTGACGACAACCGCGGTCGTGCCGGTTGCCACTATGGCAACGGCGGCGATCAGGGCCGTTTTTGCTTTTGTCCAAGCCATAAGTTTCAATGCTCCTTTCGCCAAAGTTAAAGTTGAACCGCCCATCGCCGCTCCCTTCACCGCCGTTGCCGCGACCGTCGCGGCCAAACCGACAGGCGCCGCCTGCACCGCGTTGGCCGAAACGGCCCCTGCAATCAGCGCGGCCGACAGCGTGACGCCCTGCCTGGAAAAGAGCTTTCTCAACTTCTCCAGCGCCCGGCTCACACGCTTCTTGGCGGTGTCTCCGCTGACTCCCATTGCCGCGCCGACTTCCTCCATGCTCTTGCCGTCGAGAAAACGCAAAACCACGGCGTTCCGGTCGCTTTCGTTCAACGAATCCATCGCGGACTCCAGCAGCGGCGCGAGTTGCCGCCAGGCCGCCGGCTCCGGCTCGTTCAAGGTGGATCGCATGCAGGCCTCCTGTTCGCGCGCATGGCGGCGCCGCCGGGTTTTGAGCGCGTCGGCTGCCGCATAGCGCGTGGTGCGGTAAAGCCAGCCGGGCAGAATGGTTTTCGGGCCGAGATCCCCCGCCTTCCGGGCGAGGATGATGAAGACGGCTTGCGTGACGTCCTCCGCCAATTCCGGGTCGCCGACGCGGCGCAAGGCGGCAGAATGGACCATGTTCAGATGCCGCGCCACGAGCTTCTCAAAGGCGGGTTCGGATCGGGCGGTGGCATACTCGCGCACCAACTCCATGTCGTCGGTCATCATCCACCTATTCATGGACGCCAAACCGAAAAGGGGACAGGTTTATTCGAAAAAACAGAAGGCCGGGGGAAACCCGGCCCTTTGTCTGAGAACAAAACTTTTAAATTTTTGCCGCTGTCGTGCGGCGCCGCAGATATACGCCTTTTGACACACACGGAACCCTGCGATTTGCACGTCCAACTGCCCACACCATACCCTCTCCCCCAAAAGCCGCCAGTCACCAGTACTGGGGACACGCGGACACAAGCGTTAACCTAATTTCAAGATCATTTTTCTGACCCCATTTTTCTGACTTCATGTCACTTGTTCAACGACGCCAGTTGCACATGCCTCCGGGCCAGGTTGATCCACTGGATGGTGCGCAGGGGTGTGAGGGCAAGCAAGGCCCGCAACTGATGCTCATAATCCACAACCCCTCCTGTCAACCCCGTGACCCAAATTGATTCATCGGACTCAGGGGGATGGGGCAGGTTATCGGCATAGTTCAAGTCCGAAAAATGAAAAGGAAATCATTTTCCCTCTCCTGCCGATGAAGTCGCCGGATTGCTGGAAAAATCAACCGGAATTCAACATCTGCTCGGCTCTTCTTACAAGTATGGCTCTGGCGTTTGACTGGTTTACCACGTCAGACAGCATGGGCGAGCCGTAAAATGGCTCGCCGTCGAAAATGACCTCCTTCCCGTCGAGCATCGCCGCCATCCGATGCGCTTGACAGAGCCAACCATTTCCTGGCCAGTGGCGCCGCCGATTCCACCCAAACCCTGAAACAAGCGTTCCTTGCGACGACGACTGACGCCGACACACATCCGTGCCTGTCGGATCGTTTGCGTTCCATTGGCGCGCAGGCGGATGCGGGCCAGGAATTTTCCGTCCGCGCCGCAGTCCCGCGGGAAAACAGCGCGGCGGCGTTCTTGCTGGGCGCGTCGCTCGGAGCCGTGCGCGAAGGCACGCAGGCATTCTGGCGCAAACGCGCCGAGGAGCGATGGCGGGCTTTTCACAGCAAGGCCGGGGCGTTGCAGGTTCGGCTGGGCGGAATCGAAGAAGTGACGTCGAAGAAGGCCGCGGACGCCGACGCGCTCTGGGACAAGGCGCAGGTAGTAAGCCAGCTTGAAGGAGACCCGGCGGCGACCGCGCTCCTCCAGCAAATCCTCGCCGTGAATCCCCGGCACGTTCCGGCGAATTTCGCTCTCGGCCGGATTCTGCTCCAGTCGGGTGACGCGAAAGGCGAATCGTTATTGGAAACGGCCATGTCGGAAGACGAGCAATTGCTGCCCAAAGCCGTCCCATTTTTGCACAGTTACTTTCAGCGCCGGGGGAGCGCGGATCGCATCCGGGAGCTGTACGCGCGCCTGGATCAATTCGAGAAGTCCGTCCAAGCCTCGCACACCGAACGCCAGAATGTTTCCGCCGCCGATGAGTTCCTTCCACATGAACTGGAACCGGAACAATTGGCAGCCCTTTGCAGGTTATTGCAATCGTGGGATGACATGGACTCCGCGATGCTGGGGCGCAAGCAATTGACACACTTTGTCAAACAAAGGCTTTTTGTGCTATGCGTCCGTGTTCGCACCGGATGGCATCGGATTCCGAACGCGAAGCTCGAACGGGCCATTGTTGCGAATCTATTCAAGGCGGTCCATCTCCCCGGGCGCGTCCTAATCTTCGCCCCCAGTGGCAGCTACCGAGGCATTGCATACAAGCTGGCAAAGATTCCGGGCGCGAATCTGATTTTGTCGAGGCCTTTAGCCGTAGCGCAGACTTCCAAGTCTGCCGTTTCGCCGATTTCCAAATCGGCGCGCCGTGCAAAGTCATCGCCAGAGCGGGCTTGGAAGCCCGCGGCACAGCAGACTTGGAAGTCTGCGCTACAAAAACAGATTTGCGCCCCGCCCTCACAGCCCCTCTCCTTTTCCCTTTGCTTCTGGCGCCGTTCGGATATAACGGCTTCAGTTAAGCAATCTATGCTGCCAAAGAAGGTCATGCGACGGACTGGTCTTTTCACTTTTTGCCGCGTATTGTCGTTGGGGCTGGCTCTGTTCTCCGCCGCCTTGACCGCCCGCGCGGCGCTGCAATTCGATGTCTTTTTGGGCTACGACGACATCCTCCCTGAACGAAGCTGGTTTCCGGTCGCCTGCGAGTTGCACAATGACGGCGCGTCTTTCAACGCTGTCATTGAAATCACCGCGGAGGGTTTCGGGGACGCGCAGACGCGGCGCTTTGCCCTGGACCTCCCTGCCAATACCCGCAAGCGCGTCTTTATCCCCGTTTTCGGCACCGCGCGCGAGTGGACTGTCCGCTTGTACGATGACAGGGGGAAAATGCGCGGCGAGCAGACTTTGAGGACGGCCAAGGTGATCAAAAGCGGCCTTCCCCTGGTGGCCAGCCTCTCCCGCACGGTGGCAGGTTCGCCCGTCTTCCCCGATCCGGCCGTGCCCGCGATGGGACTTGATTCGCGGTTCGCCGCCGCGCGGCTGCAACCCGCGCTGTTCCCCGATAACCCTCTGGCTTTGGACGGGATCGCGATGCTTTACCTCAGCTCGGAAAGGGCGGCCAATTTGAGCGTGGGCCAGGTCAACGCGTTGCTGGCCTGGCTGCAAGACGGGGGGCACCTGGTGCTCGGCGTCGAACAGTTGACTGACGTCAACGCCACTCCGTGGCTGCGGGAATTGCTCCCTTGCCAATTGACGACGACCGCCTCCGTGAACCAGCACGACGCGCTGCAGGATTGGAGCGCGCAAAGAGTTCCGTCTCCAATCCGCCCGATCAACGTCCCGAGCCGTCGCGGCCCCGGCCCCAATTTCCGCACCAATGCCGTTGGCGCCCCCCGCCCCGTCCCTGCCATCCCTCCCCAAGGCCCCATCCGTGTCGCCCCTCCCCAAGCCCCCGTCTTTGCCGCTTCCGACCCCGAGGACGACGCCCAGTTTGCCACCGCGCCCTTGCAGGCTGCCGCAGGAAGCCTGCGCGACGGGGAAGTCCTGATAGGAACTGAGGCCGCGCCCCTGGCCATCGACGCCAGCCGCGGCCGGGGAAAGATCACGGTCCTGCTGTTCAGTCCCGAGCGGGAGCCGTTTGTCTCCTGGAAAGGGCGGACGTGGTTCTGGGCGCGGCTGGCTGGCGTCCCCGCCGGCACATTCCAACAGGGCCAATCGTCCGTGATGCCCAGCGGCCGGATGAGCAGCGACGGGATATTTGGAGCGATGATTGACAGCAAGCAGGTGCGCAAGCTTCCCCTGGGCTGGCTGCTGGCCCTTTTGGTGGCGTACCTGGCGGTGATCGGACCGCTGGACCAGTACTGGCTCAAGAAAATCAACCGGCAGATGCTCACCTGGATCACGTTCCCCTGTTACGTGCTCATCTTCTCCGGCCTTATCTATTACATCGGGGCCTATTTGCGCGCGGGCGAACTGGAGTGGAATGAGTTGAGCATGGTGGATATTCTGCCTGACAACGACCGCGCCGTTCTCCGCGGCCAGACTTATGTGTCCATTTATTCGCCCATCAATGCCCGCTACAAAATGGCGGGCAGCCAGAGATTCGCATCCTTGCGCGGGGAGTTTGGAGGGAACCTCAATGGCAACCAGGAAACCAGCCGGGCGGTTGTGACGCAGACGGGGGACAGTTTCGAGGCGGAGGCTGTTGTCCCGGTGTGGACCAGCCATCTGTTTGTCAGCGACTGGGTCCAGCCTGCGGCGTTGCCGCTGGAAATGACCGCCAGCCGCCAGGGAACGACCTGGCAGGTGACAGTCCAGAACCACCTGGACCGTGCGCTGGCTCCCGTTCACGCCGTGCTGGGCGGGCGCATCTACGATCTGGGCGCGCTGGGCGCGGGCCAAACCAAAACCCTGTCGTTGGAAGCCGGCCAGGGCACCGCCGTGGGCGACCTGGCCCGGCAATTCAGTGACCCCTTTCGCAACGCGGTCAACAGCCGCAACAGCAGCTTCGGCCACAACGTCAACGTTCTCCCCGATCTGGCCGCCGGTTCGATGGCCGCCTCGTTTATTTCCACAGTCAATGATGTCGGTTCTCCCAACGGCGGTCCCGTGGGCTGGAACAGTTTCGCCATCCCCTCCGGCCTGGACCTGAGCCGCTTTGCCGACAACAGCCACGGCATCCTGCTGGCCTGGGACGCCGACCACGGGCTGGGCGGGGCGCTGAACCGTTTCGATCCCAAGCGCCTCCACCGCAGCAGCCTGTTGCGGCTGGTCATCCCGATGAAATTATAAGTGACTTAACGGAACTTCAAAGCTATGGACGCACCTCCCATCCCGGCGGTTGAAACAATCGGTCTCACCCGCCTTTACGGCTCGATCAGGGCGCTTGACTCGCTGAGCCTCTCCATCAACCCGGGCGATCTCTTCGGGTTCATTGGCTCCAACGGCGCCGGCAAGACCACCACCCTGCGCATCCTNNCGCGAGGCCGACGCCGTGCGGCACGTCATCGGTTACATGCCCGACTTTTTCGGCGTCTATAAGGACATGGAGGTGACCGAATACCTGGATTTCTTCGGGGCCTGCTACAAAATCCCCTCCAGCCAGCGGGAGAAGACTGTCAACGATGTTTTGGAACTGGTGGGCCTGACGGAGAAACGGGGCGCGATCATCGGCGCCCTCAGCCGGGGCATGCAGCAGCGGCTGGGCCTGGCGCGCGTGCTCATTCACGACCCCAAAGTGCTGCTGTTGGACGAGCCGGCCAGCGGGTTGGACCCCCGCGCCCGCATCGAAATGATGGCCATTTTGCAGGAGCTCCAGCGCCTGGGCAAAACCATCCTCATCTCCTCCCACATCCTCAGCGAATTGCAGACCTTGTGCAACCGCGTCGCCATCATCGAAAAGGGCAAATTGATTTACAGCGGCCCAGTCCAGGGTGTGCGCGACCAGATGTCCGCCGCTTTGGTTTACTGGCTCGTCGTTCCCGGCGATTCCGGCCCCGCCCTCACTCTGCTCAAGGCCCGCCCCGAAGTCTCCGATGCCGTTGCCATCGACGGACAAGTCAAGGTCACACTTGCCAATCACGACGTCGATCCCTCCTTTCTGCCGGAGGCCCTGGTGCGCGGCGGCGTCAAATTCACCGGCCTTTGGGAGGATGAACTGGGGTTGGAAGAAGTCTTCCTGCGCGTCACCCGCGGCGAGACGCAATAGAAGCGAGAAGGCCCGATGTTTGGCCGCGGAATATGGCCGGTGGTGCGGCGGGAATTGCAAGCCGGGGCGCGCCACCCCTTCAACCACTGGCTCCGGGTCGCCGGGCTGTGCGCCGCGTTGGTGGTGCTTTTTGGCGCGAACTTCCAGGAGGTTCCCATCTCAGAGGCCGGCAGTCAGATTTTCGAGGGGCTTAACATTGTCCTGCTCGCGTCGATCTTCTGCGTTGTCCCGGCCATCACGGCGGATTGCATCGCCCGCGAGCGCCGGGAGGGGACGCTGGGGTTGCTGTTTCTGACGCCCCTGCATGCGTGGGAAATTGTTCTTGGCAAAGTCCTGGTCCAGGTGCTCCGGGCGCTGACATTATGGCTCGCGGTGCTGCCGGCCCTGACCATCCCATTCCTGACCGGCGGAGTCGGATGGCCGGAAGTCGCCAATTCTCTCTCCATCGAACTTTGCGCGGGAATGCTTTGCCTGGCGGCGGGGATGGTGGCGTCGTCCCTGACGGAAAAGAGGGCCGCGGCATTCGTGCTGGCGTTTGCCTTGGCGGCGGCGCTGGATGCCGGATTGAACCAGGGACAGTCGTTGAACGCGCTGCATTTGAGGGGGACGGTGAATCCTCCGAGCTATGTGATGTTGCGGCAGATGCCGAATATCTCCATGCAGATGAGCCGTAATCCCTACACTGGCTTTTACGGACCGACTGGGTGGGTGACGGCTTGGGCTCCTCCCAAAGTTGTCGCAATTTCGTTCGGGCCGCTGGCGGAAAAATTTCTCATCGCGCTGCTGGTTCTCTGGGTCGCGATGCGCTTTGCCGGGTACTGCGTGGAACGATCCTGGCAAGACAGGATTCCGTCCGAGCGCCGGAAGAACTGGGTCCGGCGTTATTGCACGCCGATTTTTCAACGGTGGTTTGCGCGCCAAATGCGGCGCACGTTGGAGTGGAACCCGGTCGCCTGGCTGCAACAATACTCGTGGAAGGCCCGTCTGACCAAATGGGGGCTTTGCCTGGGCTTCGTCGTGCTGGAATGCATGGCCACCGCGTCCGGGAATTTTCGCGAGATCGCCCAACAGCAATCGATCCTGCTGGCCATTCTGGCCGCCGCGTACACTTACGCCGGAGTCAACGGCTTCCTGCAAGAAAAGAAAAGCGGCGCGCTGGAGTTGATCCTGGTCACTCCGCTAACTGTCAATCAGATTCTATTCGGGCGGGTCTGGGGCCTGTGGAAGCAGTTCCTTCCGGCCGCCCTGCTCCTGGCAGGTTGCTGGGCCTATTGCCGGTACTTTGTGAGCATTTTGAACAATTATAATTGGGGCCCTAACAACACCGAGATTTCCCCGTTGGATTTTGCTTTTTTCCTCGGTTTCTTCGCGCTGCCTGTCTATGCAACGTGGTTCGCGTTGCGTTTCAAGAATATCATCTTGGCGGCGGCTGGCGCCTGGGTGGCGCTGGTGGGCGCGCCTGTGTGCGGTGTCGTCACGTTCGTCCTGGCCGCCCTGCTGCTGGGAATGGGTCCTGGGCCGGTGCTGCTGGGAATGGGACCGGGGCAGAGCTGGATATATTTGGGCATTCTCGCAGGCAACATCGTTTTTGTGTTGATCGCCGTGCGGTCGTTGCGCCGCAGCCTGGCGCGGCGCGTTTACTCGTTCTGATTTGCGTCCTTTCTCTTGAGGTGTGAGACAAAATTCTTCGGGGCTCGCCCTCATCCTGACCTTCTCC
>PLGF01000031.1 GCA_003138485.1 Verrucomicrobiales bacterium
GGTTTGTCACCGACAACTTTGGCGAGCTTTTCGTCCGGCGTGACCGGTTTCATAAAAGCCGCGTTCGGTGTTCTTTTTGCTGGTTTCGATGTTTTAGCCATGCCTTCATCTGCCGCCTTTATCCAAAAAAAGCAATCTTTATATTCCGGTCATTTCATCGGTTGCCAAATCCTGTCCTGACAGCCAAATTGGAGGGGATGAAACTCAGGAGCTGAGAACCAAAGAAACGAATATGAAAATCACTGTCTTGGGCTTGGGGCTTATCGGAAGCGCCTGGGCGAAAAACTTGATCGCCGACGGGCATGACGTGCGTTGCTGGAACCGCACCCCCAAGGATTTCCCCAACTTCACCCCATCCATTCAGGAGGCCGTCAAACAGGCCGATGTCATCTTTATCATCGTTGCCGACCCGCCCGCCGTGCAGTCCGTCTTGAATGAAATAGTGCCCAGACTCGGCCCGGGACAATTGGTGATCCAATCGAGCACGATCTCGGCCAAGTGGACGCTTCATTTTGCCGGCGAGGTTCAGAAGGCCGGCGCGTGGTTCCTGGAGGCGCCCTTTACGGGGAGCAAGGCCGCGGCGGAAAAGCGCCAGACGGTTTATTATTTGGGCGGCGACCGCGAGGCGGTGGAAAAGGCGCGGCCCATCCTCCAACCCCTGTCGAAGACTATTCTGCACATCGGGCCGCTGGGTTCGGCTTCGTCGCTGAAGCTGGCCATGAACCTCAACCTTGCCGGAATCGCCCAGTCCTTGTGCGAAAGTCTCGCGTTGTGCCGGAAGGCCGGAATTTCGGACGACGTCTATTTCAGCGCCCTTGCGTGCAACGCGGCGCGTTCCGGCCTGTCCGATCTCAAAGAACCGATGTTGCGCCAGCGCGATTACAGCCCGCAGTTCTCGCTCAAGAACATGGCCAAGGACCTCCGCCTGGCGCTGGACACCGCCGCGGAACTCTCGCTGCCCCTCCGCCAAACGGCCCATCTCAAAAACATCTACGATGAAGGCATGGCCGCCGGTTGGGCCGATGATGATTTCCTCGGCCTGATGCGGCTCATCGAGAAGCAGCTCAAAAGCCGTTGACGACGTCGATCAATTGGCGCAGGCGACCGTATTGGCGGCGGTCGAATCCGAAGGCGACGCGAGGCAGGTCAACTTGGTCGTTGTCTTCCCGCTCCTCCGGGGTCGCGTCGATGGCGCGGAATTTTTCGCCCAGGATGATGTCCTCGAAGTCGTCGTTGAGAGCGCTCAGGGCGGATTCCGAGGGGGCGTGTTTGAGGCGAAGGACCAGGAGGTCGTTGACCATGCGGCTGGAGTGGTAGTTGCGGTAAAAGCGGGTGATGATGCGCACGGCGTGGCCGGCGGATTCGGCGATTTGATAGAGGCGCAAATCGTCCGGGGAAATCAACTGGGCGCGCAGGAGGTGTTCGCGGTTGTTTTTGTCCCAGGTTTTCCAATAGGTGCCGCCGGGGCGGTCCAGGAGCACCAGCGGGACGATGCGGCCTTTGCCCGTTTGCATGAGGGTCAGGGCCTCGTAACCTTCGTCCATCGTTCCGAAGCCGCCCGGGAACAGGACGATGGCGTCGGAATGGCGGATGAAGGTGAGCTTGCGGGTGAAGAAGTATTTGAAGGAGATGAGTTTCTTGTCCTTGTCAATGATGGGGTTGGCGGCTTGTTCCCAGGGCAGTTGGATGTTGGCGCCGAAACTCATTTCCAGGCCCGCCCCCTCGTGGCCGGCCTGCATGATGCCCGGGCCGGCGCCGGTGATGACCATGTAGCCTTCGGCGGCGATTTTCCGGGCGAAATCCACCGCTTCGAGATACTCCTGGCGCGTGGGCAGCGTTCGGGCGGAGCCGAAGATGGTCACTTTGCGCCGGTCATTGTAAGGGGCGAAGAGGCGGAAGGCGTGGCGCAGTTCGCGGACGGCGGTGCCGATGATGCGGGTGTCGCCGCGGTCGCCCACGTCGGACAAGAGCTTGAGGGCGTTGACCATGATGTCCTCGACCAAATCGGCGTTGTGTCCTCCGCCTTTGTCCGCGATCAATTCCTGGATGCGCCGGCGAAACACCGGGTCAATCTGGCTTTTTTCCGATTTGTCCACGTGGGTCAACTATGCCGTTGCGCCCGCGCGGCAACAAGCCTTAATCTGAGGCCAGGCCCGCGATGGATTGCCCTCATGTCCGTTTGGCCCTACACTAAAACGCGCAATGACAATGGATTACAAGAGCACGCTGAATCTGCCGCAGACGGGCTTCGCCATGAAAGCGGACCTGGTCGCGCGCGAGCCCAAACGCCTCCAGCAATGGGAGAGCGCCCAGTTGTATCAAGCCCTCCAGACCCGCCGGGAGGGCGCGGAGAAGTTTGTCCTCCACGACGGCCCGCCCTTCGCCAACGGCGACGTGCATATCGGCACCGCGCTCAACAAGATACTCAAGGACATCATCGTCAAGTACCAAAGCGCGCGGGGGCGGCGGGCGCCCTACGTGCCGGGCTGGGATTGCCACGGCCTGCCCATCGAGTTCAAGGTTTCGCAGGAATGGCGAAAGGCCGGACGGAACACGGCGGACGCCCCGGCGCTGCGGACGGCGTGCGAGGCTTACGCGCGCGATTACATTGACAAGCAGCGGACGCAGTTCAAGCGGCTGGGAATTCTGGGGGACTGGGGGAATCCTTACATCACGATGAGCAAGGAGTATGAAGCCGGCGAATTGCGGCTGTTCGCCGATGTGGTGGGGAAGGGCTTCGTATATCGGGGAAAGAAGCCCGTCTATTGGAGCATCCCGGCGCGGACGGCGCTGGCGGAGGCGGAAGTGGAGTACCACGATCACGTCAGCCGGAGCATTTTTGTCAAATTCCCGGTGTCGGGCCAGCCTGGGAGATATGTGGTGATCTGGACGACGACGCCCTGGACGCTGCCAGCGAACCTGGCTGTGGCGTATCACTCGACGTTTTCCTACGCGCTGGTGCAGGCGGGCGGGGAGGAGTACTGGGTGCTGGCCGCGCTGGCGGCAACGGTGGCGGAGAAATGCGGCTGGAAGGACCCCAAGACGGTCCGCACCGCGCGCGGGAGCGAACTGGCCGGGCTGGAGTACCGGCACCCCTTTTGCGCGCGATCGGGGCGGCTGCTGGCGGGCGACAGCTTCGTTGACAGCGCAACGGGCACGGGATTTGTCCACATCGCGCCCGGGCACGGTTTGGACGACTACAACGTGGGGCGGCAGCATGGGCTGCCGATCTATTCGCCGGTGGATGACGACGGCTGTTTTTGCCTGACGGAGGATCTTCCGGCGGAAGAGCAGATGCCGCGGGAAATGGCCGGGAAATCCATATTGGAAAAGCACGGGAAAAGCGACGCCAACACGGCGGTGCTGGAGGAATTGCGGGCGCGCGGGGCGTTGTTGAGCGAGGAGGATTACCACCACAGCTACCCGTTCTGCTGGCGCAGCAAGACGCCGGTGATCTTTCGCGCCATGGACCAATGGTTCATCAATCTGGCGCAGCCCTTTGGAGGCCGGCCCTTCCGCCAGGCCGCCCTCGATGAGATCGACCGTGTGGATTGGGTGCCTCAATGGGGAGTCAATCGAATCAAGAGCGCCGTTGAAACGCGGCCCGACTGGTGCATCTCGCGGCAGCGGGCCTGGGGCGTGCCGCTCCCGGCTTTCTTTGACAAGGAAGGCCGCGCCCTGCTGGACGCTCATGTTGTCCGGCGCGTGGCGGACCTGGTCGAGCAGCACGGCTCGAACATCTGGTTCGAGAAATCAGCGGCTGAACTCTGGTCCGCCGTCAGACCCAAGGAATGGAACGGCCCCGAAGCGGCGTCCAAATCCAATGACACGCTCGATGTGTGGATCGATTCGGGATCGTCTTCGCGTTCGGTTTTGATGCGGCGCCCGGAATTGTGGCACGGCAGTCCGGCGGGATGGCGCGCCGACGTTTACCTGGAAGGCAGCGACCAGCATCGCGGCTGGTTCCAATCCTCGCTGTTGCTCTCCCTGGCGGGAAACGGGACCGCGCCGTTTCGCACAGTGCTGACGCACGGCTTCATGGTGGATGCGGACCGCGAGAAGATTTCCAAGAGCAAGCAAGGACAGGGCGGCTACGAGAAACCGCAGACGGCCGAGGCTTACATTTCCAAGTTTGGAGCGGACGTGGTGCGGTTGTGGGTCGCGTCTCAGGATTACCGCAACGACATCGTGGTCAGCGACGAACGCATCAACAAAGTGGGCGAAACCTACCGTCATCTGCGCAATGCCTTGAGGTATCAGCTCTCCAATCTTTACGACTTCGATTCGGCCAGGGACAGCGTGGCGGATGCGGCGTTGACGAGCGTGGACCGCTGGGTTCTGGCGCGGTTTTCCAAGCTCGAAGCCGAGATTGCGGCGGCCTACGACCGTTACGAATTCCACGTTGTATATCAGAAAATCAGCCAATTCGCCGCGGTCGAGTTGTCGGCGGTGTATCATGACGTGGTCAAGGACCGGCTGTACACCGACGCGGCCGATTCGGCGCGCCGGCGCTCGACGCAAACGGCGCTTTGGCGGCTGGCGCGCGGGCTGTGCGCGGCGCTCTCGCCGATCCTGGTTTTCACGGCGGACGAGGCATGGGAGTTTATTCCCGGAACCGGCGGGGAATCCGTTCATCTGACAGTGTGGGAGCCGGGGCGTTGCGAGTTGTCGGCGGAGGAAGAGGCGCGGTGGGCGAAACTTTTCGAGGTCCGCGAACTGGCGCTGCCGCTATTGGAACGGGAGCGCCAGGCCAAGAATATCGGCAAGGCGCTGGAAGCGAAGGTGGTCCTGCGCGGCCCGGCTAAAGCTTTGGCGCCGCTGACCGATAACGATGCGGAATCATTAAGGGAGTTATTAAATGTATCCCAGTTGATCGTACAAGACCAGCCGGGCGGGGAAGCATTGACCGTTGAGGTGTCCAAGGCAGGCGGCGTCAAATGCGAGCGCTGCTGGCATTGGGAAGCGGATGTCGGCGCGGATGCCGGGCATTCGACCCTGTGCGGTCGCTGCGCCGCCGCGGTACGGCGAATTGTCACATAGCTAATGATGAAACTGTCCGACCTCAGCACTCCAATCTGTGCCTTGCTGGTGGCGGCGGCCTATGTGGCGGGAGGGCTGGCGGGCAGGGCCACTTCGTTCTGGGGGGGGGATTTCGCGCTGGTCTGGCCGTCGGCGGGAATCGCGCTTGCGGCGGTCCTGTTGTTTGGATACCGGGTGTGGTGGGGTGTGGCGGCCGGAGCCTGGCTTCTTACACTGGTGAGCGGCACGCCCCTGGGTTTTTTTACTGTCGGAACCGCGCTGGGCAACACGGTGGGCGCCGTGCTCTGCGCCTATCTTCTGGAACGCTTCGCCGGATTCAACAATTCCATGGAACGCTCGCGGGACTCGGCCGGCTTCGTGGTTCTCGCCTGCCTGCTGGGAACGACGGTCAATGCGGCCTTCAATGTCTTGGGATTGTGCTACGCGGGGCAAATTCCCTTTGGCGAACTGTTCCCCAACGTGGCCGCCTGGTGGGTGCCCAACGCCTTGGGCGTGCTGGTAGTCACCCCGATTCTCCTGGCCTGGTGCTCTCCGACTTCGGTGCGGCTTAATTCGCGGGACTGGCTGGAGGCCGCCTTCTGCGGGCTGGGCCTGATCGCGGGGATGCAACTGTCCTTCAATTCGTGGCTGGCTTATGGCCTTGAAACCTATCCGCTGGCGTACCTGCCGTATCCGTTTCTGGTTTGGGCCGCGTTGCGGTTTGGCCAGCGCGGGGCGACCACCGGCACGCTCATTGTGGCGGTGCTGTCCATCCGCGAGTTGCTCCACCATCGCGGCCCGTTCTACGCGGGCAACGATCATACCAGCCTCATGCTGGCGGGCTGCTATATCGGAATCATCGCCGTCGGCAACCTCCTTCTGGCGGCGGCGGCGGTCGAAGGCGGGACCGCGACGCGGCGGACACGGGAAAGCGAGAGCCGTTACCGCGGGGTGGTGGAGGATCAAACCGATTTGATATGCCAGTTCACGCCGGAGGGCAGGCTGCTGTTTGTCAATCAAGCTTACTGCCGGTTTCACGGCAAGACGCGCGAGGAACTGCTGGGGACCAGTTTCTTTCCGAACATGTCGGAGCAGGACCGGGAAATCCCGTTGCAACAATTCGCGCGGCTGACGCCCGCGGAGCCGGTTCAGGCCTTTGACAACAAACTGCTGATGGGCAACGGCCAGTTGGTCTGGCAGCAATGCACCGTGCGGGCGCTCTTTGACGAGGCGGGCCGCATCGAGGCGTATCAGGCGGTGATAACGGACATCACCCGCCGAAAGCAATCCGAGGAATCCTTGCGCCTGGGTGAGGAGCGCTCGCGGGCCATTCTCCATAGCATGGTCGATGGGGTGATCGTGCTGGACGACCAGGGCGCGGTGACGTTCTTCAACTCGGCGGCGGAGCGGATTTTCCAGCGGCAGGCCGGCCAGGTGCTCAACCACAGCATCCGCGATTTGTTCGCCCCGGACGAGTGGCAGAAATACGACGATTACCTGGCGCGGCATCTGGGCGAGAACCCGCCCAGGGTGATCGAAGTCAACGCGCTGCGCGCCGACGCCAGCCCGCTGCCCATCGACCTTGCGGTCAGCGAGGTTTCCCGGGGCGGCGTGCTCATGCTCATCGTCATCGTGCGCGACATCTCCGAGCGGCGGAAGCTGGAGGACCAGTATCGTCAAGCACAGAAAATGGAGGCGGTGGGGCGGCTGGCGGGCGGGATCGCCCACGATTTCAACAACCTGATGCAGGCGATTTTGGGGTACAGCAACTTGCTGGACCGGCGGCTGCCGCCGGGCGACCCCAATCATGAAACGGTCGAGCATATTCAGCGCTCGCTGGCCCATGCCAGTTCGCTGACCCGGCAGTTGCTGGCCTTCAGCCGCAAGCAGGTCCTCAAGCCCAAGCTGCTGGCCTTGAACCGCGTTGTGGCGGACATGTCGAGCCTGCTGCGGCGGGTCCTGGGGGAAACGGTGCAGCTGGAGATGAAGCTCGCCGAACCCGTGCCCTGGATTCGGGCGGACCCCGGGCAAATGGAGCAGTTGATCTTGAATCTGGCCATCAATGCGCGCGACGCCATGCCCAAAGGCGGCACCCTTGGCATACAGACCAGCAACGTCACTCTGACCGAGGTGAAGATTTTCTCCTCCGGCCGTCTGCCGCCCGGAACCTACGCCCTGTTGAGCATATCCGACACGGGCTGCGGGATGTCGCCGGAGGTCCAGGCGCATCTGTTCGAACCGTTCTTCACGACCAAGGAGACGGGCAAGGGCACCGGCCTGGGCCTTTCCAATGTCTATGGTGTTGTCAAGCAAACTGGCGGCGAGATCACCGTCACGACCAACATCGGCTGGGGCACCACCTTCAACATTTACCTGCCCCGCTTCGAGGGGGGCGAGGAGGAGGAGGAATCGACCCACCTGACGCCCGTTTCTGGAGGTGGCAACGAAACGGTGTTGCTGGTCGAGGACGAGGAACTGGTGCGCATGATGCTGGTGGAAGTGTTGAAAGCCGCCGGCTACACCGTCATGGAGGCGCGGCACGGCGCCGACGCCGTGGCGATGGCCGATGAACATCCGGGGACGATCAACTTGTTGATCACGGACATGACCATGCCGGGATTCAGCGGTTCGGAATTGGCGCAGCGCCTCACGGCCAGGCGTCCGGGACTGCGCGTGCTGTTCATCTCCGGCTACACCGACCAGGAGACGGCGCAATGGGGCAAACTCAACCAGCCGCTGGAGTTCCTGCAAAAACCCTTCCATCCCGACGCGCTGCTGGGCAAAGTGCGAGCCATCCTGGACCGCCGCGCGAAATGATCCGGCCTCAAGTCAAGGAGTTTGTCCAGCAATGGATTCGCCGGCGGCAAGGGTCCCCTGACGAGTTGATCCAGGATCTGGAGCGGGAGGCCGGCTGGCCTTCCCGCCACGTTTTGGAGGGCGTCCTGGATGAACTGCGCTCCCTGCCGGACCTGCCCGAGGCGGAGCGCAAATATCTGTTTTACACATTGAATCCCGGAGCGGTCGCCGCCGCCCTGGCCGGGGGATGCGATCCCGGCTCCGAATACCAGTCCTCCCTTGACGACCTGTTCGTTCGCAGCCGGCGCTTCCGGCGCTCCAAGGCGTTTGCGGACGCCATCGAATTTGTCGCGCGGTTTCGGGAGTATTCTTCGTTCAACAACATGCTGGTGTATCTCCAAAATCCACTGGCGACCCACTTCGCCACGGCCCGGCATTGGCGCAATGCCTTCGGACGCTCGATCAAGGATGAGGCGCGCGGGATGATCATCCTGGCCCCGCGCACGCCGGTCCTGGTGGTCTATGACATCGCCGACACCGACGGGCCGCCGCTGCCGGAGAGTTTCCGCCTGTTCACGCAAACTTCCGGCGCATTCAATGCGGTCATCTTTGAGCGGACGGTCAAGAATTGCGAGCGGGACAGAATCCAAGTCGCGCGGAAGGCCATGGGGGAGACGCGCGGGGGCATGGCCACCAGCCGGGCGCAGGACCCGGCCTGGAAAATACGGATCGTGCTGCGGGCGGATTGCGGGGAAGCGGCCGCCTACACGGTGCTGTGCCATGAACTGGCGCACGTCTATCTGGGGCACCTGGGCGCGGACCGGGACGGGGTCTGGCCGTACCGCGCCAATTTGTCCGAAGCGGTCGCCGAGATCGAGGCTGAAGCGACCGCCCATGTGGTCTGTGCGCGGGCGGGCCTGAGCACGCGCTCGGCGGAGTATCTTTCCGGGTACGTCGATGAGAGCGCGGACTTGGACGCCATTAGTCTTGACTTAATCAGCCGCGTGGCGGGGCGGATAGAGGAGATGGGCCGCCGGTTGCTGCCGCCGCGGGACAAGGCAAAGGGGAGTGTCGTCTGAGAACATGACCGCGACGATGGTTTATTTGCCGGCGGCGGGTGGAATCACGGAGTAGCGCCAGGACCATTTCCGGCCGCACCCGGCAATGAGCCAGACGCCCAGCAGAACGAGAGCGAAATTCTCCAGCAGCTTGCCGCAAATAAAGACCTCTCCGGTGCCGCAGCCGCAATTGAATTTCACGGCGCAAAAGGGGATGCCTCTGGCCGCTTGCAAAACCAGGGCGCGATGCCAGACGACCGCAGTGAAGGGAATCAATACTCCCACCAAGGCGGCGGCGGCGCCACGCACCGCAACGCCCGTCACCAACAGCAACCCGCAAAAGACCTCGAACCACGGCAGGGCGCCGGCGATCGCGTTGAGAAGATACGCGCTTTGAACCAAATCATACTGGCGCACCAACTTGAGGAAGGCAACCGGGTCGGCCGCCTTTTCCAACCCCGTGTAAACAAAAAGCCCGCCCAGCAGCCACCGCGCCGCCACCGCGCCCAAGGCGAAAGCGTTGGCCCGCCAACTTCCAGCGCCCGCAACCTCCGGTGCAACGCCGTCCCGTGGAGCGACGCCGTTCATTTGGTTTGCGCGGGCGCGGCGGGGCTGTTGCGTTCGCCCCTGGCGACCGGCAGATGGTGGTCGGTCCAATCGGTGAATCCGCCGCCATAGACAAAGAGTTTCTCCCTGGAAATGCCCGCGTCGCGCAGCAGCAATGCGGCGGAATCCGCGTCCTCACAATCTCCGCCCGTGCAGTAAACAACCACCTGGACGGCAATCTGGCAGGGAGCCAGGACGTTGGCCATGTCCTTGTCGGGGTGAAACGGGTCCAGTTCGTAAGCGCCGGGGATGTGGCCGTCATGGTAGTCGTCCTCCCCGCGCGCATCGACAAAGACGATCAAACCGTCGTCGTAACGGGGATCGTGAAAGAGGCGTTCGGTCTGGAGACGGTCGAGCGGTTGCAATCCTTTGTCCCGCACCCGCTGGTCGATCTCCGCGGCGGCGGAGTTTTCATTCGTGGCGGTCGTCACCGGCGCCGGGGCGGAGGCGTTGGGCCGCGCCACAGAGGACCCGGCGCCGCTGGGAAAATAATTGCGGGCCAGGTCCAGGCCGCGCGGTGAAAGCTCATTGGCAGCGAAGGCGAACGCGGCGCCCGCCACTGCCACGGAGGCTGCCTCCAAGAGGATTCTGCCCACGGTGGAAGATCGAATCGGCACAGTCCCAGCCCCGGATGCGTCAGGAATGGCCGGCCGTTGCCGAAGCCGCGGGGATTGTGTTGGTCCGCAGCGGGGTTGGGCGCGCCGGAAGCACAGGGCGGGGCAACTGTGCCAGAGGCACTTTGATGAGCGGATTGCGCGGGTTATTCGATTTGACACTGACTTCCACCTGCTGACCCGGCGGGATCTGGTAGTTGGGAGGCAGCGCGACCTGCACCATAAACATGCCCGCCGCGCCAATGGTGCTGATTTGCACGTGTATATTGGTGTCGGTGCATTGGGGGTCGGACAAAGCCAGTGGAGCGGCGCCGTTGCCGTGAATGTAAATGCGGTTGGTGGACCAGGCGTTGTTCAGAATCCCCGCCAGGCGCAGCGGGTTGGGCGTAACCTGGATTTCGGGCTGGACGGTCATGATGGCGTTGACGGCCAGATCGGGGGTGCTGGGCAGTGTGGTTTTCAGGTGAATCGATCCGGAAGAGTTGCCGATGGGAAAAGGGGGCGCGGCGGTGATGACCAGAGCGTAGTCCTTGCCCGGGATGTTGGTTTTCAATTCAGCCGTCCACATTTTGCCGGAGCTGACCGGGTTGGAAATCTCAACGGGCTGATCGGACTTGACGGTGATATGGACGGTGGTGGAAGGGCTGTTGGTGGCATCAACCAAGGCGTTCATCACGGCCGTTACCGGATTGACCTCGATGGGTTTCCAGAGGGTGCCTTCGATATACAGGGTTTCGTGAGGGCTGTTCTTGGCGTTGGAATAGACCTCAATGTTTTTTTTGACCGGTCCAGGATAGGAAATGCTGTTGTACTGAGCGGGGATGACACCCGCCTGGCCCGGGGCGATCTGGCGCGTCCAATTGAGTGTCTTTGTGCAGCCGCAACCGGGGGCGACGTTGCTGATGATAAGCATCTCCGTGCCGGTGTTTGTCACGTTGAAGACGTGGTTGATGACCGAGGCGCATTCGGCCTTGCCGAAATCAAACTCCTTGTTGTCGAATTGGATGACTGCCCCGCTTGTGGATTGGGCAGGCAGGGCGCCGGCATCCGCCGCGCCCGGGGCGGGAGAGGGAGCCGGCTGGGCCGCCAATCTGGCGGTGGCAGCGGTCAGGGTCAACAAACCGACGGCAATGCAGACTCGTGAATGTTTCATATTCCTCTATTGTCGCCCATAAAGAGAGCGGAAAACGCGCCAAAAGTCAAGTCATCGCCAAGTCAAGACATCGCGATTGGCTCAGTATTTTTTGGAAAACTTCTTGTGGGACTCCGCGGCCGGCTCGGAGGGCGGCGGCTGGGGCGGCTCGCCTGGGAGCGCGGGATCGGCCACAGGCGTCTCCTCCTCATCGACGGGCGGGCCGGCGGAAGCGCCGGTTTGCGAAGGCGCCAGTGGATGATCGACGGCCTCGACGTAAGCCATGCGCAGACTGGTGAGGCTCTGTTTCAAGAGAGCGGTTTCATGTTTCTCGAGGTTGCCCTTGGTCTTGACTTCGAGCATTTCGAGTTGGTCGATGAAGTATTTGGCGTGTTCGAGGTCCTGGATGGTTTGGCCGGTTTGGGGATTGGGCGCCTTGCCAAGTAGGATGAGCGCCATGTTGGCGTCTTGAATGACCAGGCTGGCAAACATGGCACTCATCGCCTGGACGGCATCGGCATCGGGGTTGGAAGGAGAATCTGGATTGTTCATTTGAGCTTATAAATTCGCTGTAAGTTGATTTCCGCCATCAAAAAATGGATCAGGTGCTTGAGCCGGGCCTCGACTTCAAGGGTCTCCAGTATGGTCTGCCTCTCCGCCGCGCCGCGGAGCAGCGACCACGAAACCAGGTCGGCGACGCGGTCGGGATCTCGGAGGCGTTCGAGAGAGGCGACAATTTCCTTTACGGAAATGGATTTGACGGAGGTATCCAGCGCGGGCAATTCCTGGCGGATTCGTTCGCTGACCAAATCGCGCACCTTGGCCATCAACGCGTCGATGGTAACGCTGTCGCGGGCGGGCGTTTCCAGGGCGCGGATGCGGCAGACCCTGAATGGGCGGCTGCTGACCGTGCCCGTCAATTCCACGCGCGTGACACCTTGCAAGATCATGTGGGAGGAGCCGTCGGCATTGCCGACGCAGACGCGAACCAGGCCGAGGCCGGCGACACTGAAAGGCACTTCGCGCGTGGCGCCCGGTTTGCGCATGGCGACGATGAAGAGGCGGTTGGAATGGAGGACCTGGTCGAGCATCTTCCGGTAGCGCGGCTCAAAGATATGGAGCGGCAGCAGGGCCTGTGGAAACAACGCGACGTTGGGCAACGTCATCACGGGCGCCTGATCTGGAATCTGCATGGGCAAAATGTAACCGCGGTTGTGCCGGACGGCAAGGGGGAGATAGGGGAAAAGAGGAAGCAAAGATGAGGGCTTGCCAAAGGCACGGCATTGAGTCCATGCTGAACCCTGTGCAAAACAAGGCGCGCCAAACTGTTGTGAGCACCGCCGCCGCGTGGCCGGCCCCCTGCTTGAGACGGCGTTGTCGCGCGATCCACAAGGAATGAGTTGTGAAAGACAAGGCTCCCATCATAGTTTTAATCATCGTCGCGATTGGGCTGGCCGTCGGCCTGATCGTGGTCAACAATAAGGCTACCGAGCAGAAGAAGGATGCCGACAGCAAAATAGAGGTTTTGTCCAACTCCGTCGTCAGCACCCGCGCCACGCTGGTGGAATACCAGGGCGTCAACCAGACCCTGGAAACCAATCTGGCCGCCACGAAAACGGAATTCTCCAACAAGCTGGCTCTCAGCGAGGCCACCCTTCACAGCACCGAGGCCGATCTGGAAAAGGCCCGGGCCGACGCCAAGGCGCAGGCGGAGGCGGACGCCGCCGCGGTGGCGCAGCGGGACAAGAAAATCGCGGAACTCCAAAACCAGAACACCGACCTGGACAAGCAATCCAGCGACCTGCGAAACACGATCTCCCAACTCGACACCCAAATCGCCACGACGCAGAAGAAGCTGGCGGAATCGCAAGGGGACCGGACGCTGCTGCTGGCGGAGTTGAAGCGGTTGCAGGCCCAGCACGCCGATCTGGAAAGGAAATTCAACGATCTGGCCGCCCTGCGCCTGCAAGTACGCAAGTTGAAACAGGAGGTGGACATGGCGCGGCAGTTGGACTGGATGCGCCGGGGCGTGTATGCGGCCACGGGGGAGAAAGGGGGCGAGCATCTCATGCAACACGGCACCAATGCCGCGGCACCCGCCAACGCCGACCTGAGTGTCGAACTGAGGCAACAGGGTGGCGTGAAAATCCAGTCGTCCTCTTCCACCAATTCACCCCCCAAATAAGGGTTTTTACGGGGCGCATCAGCTGTTGAGCGGTAGGACATGAGCATATCAGAGGCATTTATCCGCCGCCCCATCGGCACGTCCCTGCTTGCCATCGGCCTTTTTCTCATGGGGATGACCGCCTACTGGTCCCTGCCCGTGGCATCGGTGCCGAGGGTGGATTATCCGATGGTCTGGGTCTCTGCGGCGCTGCCCGGAGCCGACCCGTCCACCGTCGCCTCCTCGCTTGCCGCGCCCCTGGAGCGGCGCTTGGGACAAATCGCCGGCGTCAGTGAAATGACTTCCGTCAGCTCTTTGGGCGGTTGCAGCATCACCATTCAATTTGATTTGGACCGTCCCGTCGATGGCGCGGCCCGGGACGTCCAGGCCGCCATCAATGCCGCCGCCAGCGAACTGCCCCTCAACCTCCCCGGTCCCCCCACCTATCGCAAGGTTAACCCAGCCGACGCGCCGATACTGATCATGGCCATGACTTCCGACAGCCTCCTGCCCACCCGGGTTTTTGAACTGGCCGATGAGATTGTCGGGCAGCGCCTCAGCCAGGTGGAGGGAGTCAGCCAGGTTCTGGTCACCGGCGCGGAAAAATCCGCCGTGCGGGTCCAGATCAACCCTGCCCAACTCTCCGCCACCGGACTGAGCTTGGAGGATGTGCGCTCCTTGATCGGCAGGGTCAATGTGGATTCTCCCAAAGGCAGCGTCGAAGACAGCAATCTCTTTTACGCGATCACCAGCAATGATCAGATATTTGAGCCTAAAGAATATCATTCCCTCATCCTCACCCAATCCAATGGCGTGCCCATCCGCCTCAGCAGCTTGGGCAACATTGTCGATGGGGTGGAAAACAACCTCACCGGGGGTTGGGTCGGCGTCAAACCCGCCGTCATCATGCTCGTGTTCAAACAGGCCGACGCCAACGTCATCGAAACGGTGGACCGCATTCGAGCCGTCTTGCCGCAAATCAAACGCTGGATACCGCCGGCGGCGAAGATTCTCATCACCTCCGACCGCACGGTGACCATACACGCGTCGGTCAACGACGTTCAATTCTCCCTCATATTGAGCGTGATCCTGGTCGTGCTGGTGATTTTTGTCTTCTTGCGCCGCTTCTGGCCGACTTTCATCGCCAGCATCAGCATTCCGCTGGCGCTCTCCGGCACCTTCGCCTTCATGCACCTCTTTCATTACAGTCTGGATAACCTGTCGCTCATGGCCATCACCATTTCCGTCGGTTTTGTGGTCGATGACGCCATCGTCGTCATCGAGAACATTTACCGGCACGTTGAGCACGGGGAAAAGCCGATGCCGGCGGCGTTGACAGGAGCGCGGCAGATTGGTTTTACCGTGGTTTCCATGAGCACCTCCCTGGTCGCCGTTTTCATTCCTTTGCTCTTCATGGGCGGTTTGATTGGCCGTCTGTTCCATGAATTTGCCGTGACCTTGAGTCTGGCCATCCTGGTTTCCGGGGTCATCTCCCTGACGCTGACCCCGATGCTCTGCTCGCGATTCTTGAAATCCCAGGCCTCTTATGGGAAGCCGGGGCGTTTTTACCGCGCCAGTGAGTGGGCTTTTAACCGGCTCTTCGCCCTTTACGACCGCGGGCTGCGCTGGGTTCTTTGCCACCAGTCCCTCATGCTCGCCGTCACCGTCGTCACCGTCGGTGTGACGGTTTTTCTCTATGTGGAAATTCCCAAGGGGTTCTTTCCCCAGCAGGACACCGCCGCCCTGAGCGGGACGGTTGACACGGGGCAGGATGTTTCTTTCAAAGCCATGTGCCGGCTTCAGGATCAGATGGCGCGAATCGTCCTGGCGGACGATGCCGTGGAGACCATTGGCTCGTTCATCAGCGCCAACACCGGGCGCATGTTCATCACCCTCAAACCGCGCCGCGAGCGGCCGGGGAAAGTGTCCGCCGAGCAGATCATCGCCCGCCTGCGCAGAAAAACCGCCGCCATCCCGGGCGGCACGCTGATCCTTCGCGCCAACCAAGACATCAACGTGGGCGGACGCTCGGCCAAAGGCCAATACGTCTATGCCTTGCAATCCTCCAGCCTGGACGACCTCAATCGCTGGGCGCCTTTGCTCATCAGCAAACTCAAACAAATCCCCCAACTCAAAGATGTCAGCAGCGACCAGCAAAACCGCGGTCTCCAAGTCAATGTCACCGTGGATCGCGACGCGGCCGCGCGCCTGGGGATTTCACCGCGGGTGATTGACGACACCCTCTACGACGCCTTTGGCCAGCGGCAGGTTTCGACCGTCTATAAACGCTACAACCAGCACCACGTCATTCTCGAAGTCGATCCCGCTTACCTGGAAAGCCAGGAGTCGCTGCAAAAAATCTTTGTCAAATCCGCAGCCGGAAAGCTGATCCCGCTGGGGGCCGTCGCCAGATTCCAGGACACCAACACCTACCTCTCCGTCAACCATCAAGGCCAGTTTCCCGCCGTCACCATTTCCTTCAACCTGGACCCCGGCACGTCCCTGGGCCAAGCCACCGAATTGATCCAGCAAGCGGCGCGGGAATTGAACCTGCCCGCCAGCGTCCTGGGCAGTTTCCAGGGAACCGCCCAAATGTTCCAATCCTCCCTCAGCTCCCTTCCCATCCTTTTGGCCGCCGCGTTCCTGGCCGTGTACATCGTCCTGGGCATCCTCTACGAAAGCCTCATCCATCCCCTGACCATCCTTTCCAGCCTGCCCTCCGCCGGCCTGGGCGCCCTGCTGGCACTGATGATCGTTGGCCTGGACCTGTCGCTGGTCTCCTTCATCGGCATCATTCTGCTCATGGGAATTGTCAAGAAGAACGCCATCATGATGGTCGATTTCGCCCTCGTCGCCGAGCGCGAGGAAAAACTCTCTCCCGAAGAGGCCATTTACAAAGCCTGCGTCATCCGATTCCGGCCCATAATGATGACCACCCTGGCCGCCTTTTGCGGCTCCATCCCGCTGGCCTTGGGCCTTGGCACCGGCTCCGAACTGCGCCAACCCCTGGGCGTCTCCGTCGTCGGCGGCCTCCTGATCTCCCAGGTGCTGACCCTTTACACAACACCCGTCGTCTATCTGGCCTTTGAACACGCCCGCGCCAGAGTCCGCTCCCTCCACCGGCGCGGCAAAGCCCCCTCTCTCCCGCCCCGCCGCGCCCTCCCCGCCTGATACCAGATCGCCGCCCGCTTGCCAATGGGCAACCGCCACTGCGTTGCCCTTGGATCAAGGCACGGTGAGACGGTAGAAGATGGGGTTGTTGGAGTTGTAATCGGTAAACGAGAAATGGGTTTGCGTATCGGCGATTTTGCCGGCAGTGGCCCAGGTTCCCAGCAGATTGGTGGTGAAATCCACATTGTAAACGACGTTGGTTAGGCCGGGCCACTCCAAGACGTGGCTCCCCTGGCTGGCGGCGGCGGCGCTCAAAACCGGCGCCGGCACGGCGAAGTCCTGCCATTCCAGGCGCACGACGCTGTATTGAGGAATCGTCACCGGATTGTTGGTCATTTGGGATTGCTCGAAGATTGGACTGAGTGTCGGGGAGGTGTTCGTGGCGCTGGGATCGTTGCCCGTGACGTATGTTTCGAGGAAGTCGGTCGTAAGATTCGTGCCGTCCTGCATGATCATGGCTGGCTGGGCATTGGAGCCTTTGTTGGTGATGAGAACGTAGCGCTTGCCGTTGTTGCCTTGGTAGGCCTGCGCGTAGATTGCGGGCATGTTGCTGCCGTTGAGCAGGGGGACGCTGGGGCCATTCGTGCCAACGGTCGTGCCGTAAACAGCAGCGGATCGGTTAATCGCCCAATACGCCACGCTCTCGCCGACTACTTGCGCGCTGTAGTAGAATCCGAAATTGAAACCGTCCGTGTTGGTGACGTAGTTGTTGGTAGCGGCGGCAACCACGGCATTCCGGTCCTGGTTGGTGGCAAAGATGCCGTTCTGATTGAACAACTGATACGTGCCGGCAAAGAGCATTTGAGGACAGGACGATAGGCGCATCACGAGTTCGGCGCAGTAAATGCCTCCGTAAAGGGACATCGAAGGCAGCGCGGGGCCGCTACCGCCGACACCGCCTCCTTCGACCGGATCGGATTCCGAGAGCAAAAAGCTTACATTCGTCCCAGCGCAGGCCATGAGGACGTTCGTCACATAGTCGGTCGAGTTGGTGAGCAGTTCGCCGTTGTCCAGCGCCATCAAATTGGAAAAGTTCGTATAACTGCCGGTGCGCGGATAATGGTGGTAGGAAACCGCATCCCAATAGTTGGGGGTGAATTTGGTGACCGAAGCGTCCCACCCAACACCGCCATCCCCCGTATCCGGGTTGCCGAAAAAGACCGAAACCACGGCATTGGGATTAGCGCCCTTAATCGCCTGGTAGTAGGGATACATTCTGCTGGCATAGTCCTGGCCGTTGAGAAAGAAATTGCCGGCGCCGGAAAAATTGTACGGTTCATTGCAAAGTTCCCACGCGGCCACGGGGATATGATTGGTCAGCGCGAAGATGGCAAAATTGGACGCGGACTGTGGTGTGTCCGTGAATCCGTTGACACAAACGATGATTTTCGAGCCGCCGACATTTTCAGCCAGGCTGGAAAAATTGGTGAAGGGCAAACCGCCTTTGCCAAGCAGCGGCAAATAGGCCATTTGGCAGCTTTGCGCTGCGCTGGTGGCGTTGCTGGCGGTCAAAGCGTTGATCATGCTGGTCAGGATCTCGCCATTGGTCCAGGCGAAGCCATCAGATTGAATACCTGTGGGATAGCGCAGCCAGCCGGGCGAGAGCCGCACCGCCTTTTGTTGGAAGTTCGTGTTGTGCGATTCCAATCCGTAGTTAACCAGGTCCGTGGCGAAACCCGCAAAGCTTTGGTTGAGCGGCGTGGGATTGCTGGTGACGACGGCGATGGTCAGGTTCGAGGTGGTTAGGGCGAAGACCGGATGAACCAGCATCAACGACAGGAGGCACGACAGAATGACATTCCGATATCGCTGCGGCATTCGTTGGTGAAGATAACCCGGTTTTTGAAACGCGCAACTTTTTGTGACCCATTTGCAATGACCAATTCTCAATCTTCCGAAAGGGCCTCATTCCAACGGTCGCCAGTAAAATCGGAAGCTATTTTTGCGTGAACACGATGTGCTGCTCGCCGTCGGTGGTTTCGTTGAGCATGGTCGGGATGAAACACCCCGGATCGGTTCCCCCCGCATACGCCATGCCGGGCTTGAGGGAGTCAAGAATTGAATTGCCGTAATCCATTAGTTGCTGGGCGGGCCACTCATGGACTTGTTCCGCCGCGCCAAAGGCTTCCAGAATGGGCCGCCAGAATCTCCGCAAGTCCTCCGAGCCGGGACCGTTGCCGGGTCCTTGTTGGTCGCCACCGCGCAAGGAATGAAAGATCGCGTGAATCTTCTCCCAGTCTCCGGCTTCAACCGCCTCGAAGAACCGGTCCACCTCCGTGGGAACCGCAAGGTGGTATTTAGCACCGATCTCATGGACGATCCGGCGATGTTTCCTGGCAAAGAGCGCCAGCTTCCTGGCCACAATCTGCTCCGCCGCCGGCTTCCGCCCCGCGCGCGCCCGCAGTCGGGCCGTGGCATCCAAGCCTGGCGGCGCGCCCGTTCGCGCCACGCCAGCCGGGGCGGCGGCTGGCAGCCCCGTTCCAACATCCCGATGTTGGAACGGCAGCACAATTCCCGCCAGCAAGGCGAACGCCAGCAGGGTGGCCAGCACGACCTTCCTTCCGGCAGACGGTGATGAATCAGGCGGTTTCATAATGACTCCACCTATACAGACACCGTTCCTGCCGTTCCTGTATGTTTTTCGAGAGACCGGACGGGAAGAAATAAAGGGGCAAAGTCAACGATTTCCGCCACGATCCGATTTACACCCCGATCATAATTATTTTCATGCGGCGCTGGTGGGCGTCATTGTCTGGAAACGCAAGTCGGCAATTCCAAGCGATTGTTCCGGGCAAGTGTCTGCTGTCAGAGATAGGAAAGAAGCCCATGAATGATACATCAATTCATTTACGCCTCCTTACAAGCGGCCATCGCTGAAAACGGCACTCAGCCGCTCATCCTTTGGGAACAAGCCAAGACAGGTCTGGAAATCGACTGAACACCCCCCAGAGGCGATCTCGTTTGCAGTTGGCCCTGCGGAGGTTGTCGCCGTCAAATACACGCCTTCTCGCCGGCCTGCTCACTTCGTCCAGAAATCGTAGTCGCCGGAGGCGACGGCTAGGACGCAGACGGCGCCGTCCATCCCCTGGAAGGTGACGCCGCGGGAGAGGCCGACGAGTTTGGCGCCTTCATAGAGATGTTCGGGGGTGACGCCTGGAATGCGGACGGTCGCGGTGGTGTTGGCCGGCACGGAGACGCGGAGGCGCAAGTTGCCGCCGTTGCGGCTCCAGTGGGTTTCTATTGGGCCGCTGATGCTGTCGTAGGTGGTGTCGGCGAAGGTGAGGGAAGGGTCAAGTTCCGGGGCGATGAGGAGACGGCGGTAGGCGGGGCCGTCGGTGCGGATGCCGCCGAGGTTTTCCACCATCCATTGATAGACGGCGCCAAAGGAGTAGTGGGCAAAGGAGTTCATGCTGGGGTCCTGAAAGCCCTTTTCGGGGGTCCAGCCGTCCCATCGTTCCCAGATGCTGGTGGCGCCGTGTTTGATGGAGAATCCCCAGGAAGGGAAGGTGTCGTTGTGAATGAGGCGCTCGGCGACGTCGTTGCGCCCGGCTTGTGCCAGGGCGAGCATGAGGCTTTTGGTTCCGACAAAGCCGGTGGAGAGGCGCCAGCCGCGTTCCTGGATGTTTTGCACCAGATGGGCGGCGGCGAGTTTTTGCTTGTCAGGGTCGAGCAGATCGAAGGAGAGGGCCAGGACGTAATCGGATTGGGTGTCGCCCTCGATGAGGCCGTCGTCGGAGACATAGACGCGATTGAAGGTTTCCTTGATGCGGTCGAAGAGGTCGTTGTATTTGCGGGCGTCGGCGGTTTTGCCGAGGACGGCGGCGGCGCGGGCCAGGAGCCGGGTGGAGCCGGCAAAATAGGCGGTGTAGATGACGGTGTTGGGGGTGTTGTCGTTGATATTGAGCCAATCACCGTAGCAATGGAATTTGGCCGGGGGGAGCAGATCGGGCGTCGAGCGGTTGACGCAGAAGTCAATGAATCGGGCCATCGAATCGTAGTGTCTCTCCAGGATGCGCTTGTCCCCATAGACTTCATAAATGGTCCACGGGCAGATGACTCCCGCGTCGGCCCAGGCCGGGCCGCCGTCGCCCTTGGCGAGCTTGCCGGGAGCGGTCTCTGGGAACTGGCCGTCGGCGCGCTGGGCGTCGCCGACATCGACGAGCCATTTGGAGAAGAAGGCCTGGACATCCTCATGAAGGGTGGCGGCGCGGATATAGACTTGGGCGTCGCCCATCCAGCCCAGGCGTTCGTCGCGTTGGGGGCAATCGGTGGGGATGTCGATGAAGTTGGCGCGCTGGGTCCAATAGGTGTTTTGCGCCAGGCGATTGAGCATGGGGTCGGAACTGGAGAACTTGCCGGCATCGGCGGTGGCGCTGCTCAGGGCGACGCCCGTTACCGTATCTTTGTCAGGAGGGTTCTTGAGGCCGGTGACTTCAATATACTGGAATCCGTGGTACGTGAAGCGCGGCGACCACAGTTCGACGCCGCCGCCCGCGCAGATATACGTGTCGATGGTGCGGGCCGAGCGCAAATTGGCCGTATAGACGGTGCCGTCGGGCTTCAAACGCTCGGCAAAGCGCAGCGTGATTTGCTGGCCGGGTTCGCCGGTGATTCTCAGCCGCGCAACGCCGGCGAAATTTTGGCCGAGGTCGAAAACATACTTGCCCGGCTTGGGTTCGGTGATGGCTTTGGGCGTCAGGGTGGCGAAGGGCCGCACGGGCGGGCCGGGGTGGGCTTGAAGGAGGGGGGCCAGTTCGGCGCCGGTGACGACCGGTTGCCAGTTGCCGTCGTCGAAGTCGGGTTCGTCCCATTTGTCAACCAGGCGCGCGTCAAACGTTTCGCCCATGAGAAAGTCCGCTTCGCGAACCGGGCCGCCGGACGCCTTCCAATCGCGCCCGGTGGCGATGGTTCGTGCCGAGCCGTCGGAGTAAAGGATTTCCAACTGGGCCAGGAAACGGGGATGGCGTCCGTAATGGTCCCGGTTGTGGTCATACCCGACGAAGCCGCTGAACCAGCCGTCGGCGAGGATGGCGCCCAGGGCGTTGCGCCCGCGATGGATTTGTTTGGTGACATCGTAGGTGCGGTAATAAACGCGTTTGGCGTAATCGGTCCAACCGGGTGTGAAGAAGTCCTCGCTGACGGGGTGGCCGTTGAGGTGTACGTCAACCAGACCGAGGGCGGTGACGTAAAGAGTGGCGCGTTGGACGGATTTTGGCACTTCGAATTCGCGGCGCAAATAGGAGGGCGGCGGGAGCGGCGTTTTCGTGTAACTCAAATTGCCCCACGGAGAACATCCGGCCGGGCCTATAATCTGCGCCGCCGGCCATTCTGCCGGCCCGATGGCGCGGCTGGTCCAGTTGGAGCCGCCCCGGTCTGTCGCGCGCCAGGAGTCGCCAGTGAGCACCGTGTTGGTTTTGTCGCCATCGTAAACCACTGTCAACTTCGCAATCAATCCCGCGGGTCCTGCCGCGACCGCTTCGACCGACGCTCGGATCAGGTTCGATCCCGGCGCGATCTGCGGAGTGACATCGACCAGATGCGCGTAACCGGCTGTGGTGGCCTGTAGAATCGGGATTGGAGTGTCATTGATATTGAAGGTAACCTTGCCGTCGGCCGCGATCAGCAATTGGGCCTTTTCGATTTTGGCGTTGGCCGGCAGCTCGACGCTGCTCGAGAAATATCGCGTTCCTTTGGGGATGTTGGGAAAGGTGTCGCCGGCGAACCAAATCCATTTGGCGTTGTCGAAGGGCGCGGGAACGGGAGGATCGGAGCGCAATTGGTCAAAGCCGATCCAGGAGCCGCGCCAGTCCTCGTTCCGCAACAAACCCATCGACCAGAGCGCCGGTTCGCTCCAGGACGAAACATTGCCGTCAACATCCCACACCCTCAACTTCCAGTGGCAGACCTGCCCCGAACTTAACGGATGTCCGCCGTAAACCGCGCCAAGAGTGTCATCGCCTTCAACCCGGCCGCTGTCCCAGAGATCGCCCTGGTTGCGGGCAAGGTTGCGGGCGGAGCTGGCCACAAGAATCTGCCAGGCGGTTTGCCGTTCGCCTCGGATGCCGGAACGGACCCACCAGGACAACCGCGGCGCGGTTTCGTCGATGCCCAGCGGATCGACCTTGTATTCGCAACGGAGGTTATAGGGAACCAGGCGTTGGGCGCCGGCGGATTGGGGCAAGGCGCACAAGGCCGCGGCCAGAGCCAGCAGCCAGGCGATGGGGTGGAGCGCTCTATTTTTCATGGCAAGAGTTTGGGGCGGGGAAGTTGCGTTTCACCGGCAATTGGACATGGCGGCAGTCTGCCGCCGGACGCGCCGCGCGCCAAGCGAAAACTCGCCGGCAAAGGAGGCGCAGATGAGCTCTCGTCGAGGCCCTTAGTCGTAGCGCAGACTTCCAAGTCTGCTGTGCCGCCGATTTCCNNAAGTCATCGCCGGAGCGGGCTTGAAACTTTGCGCTACAAAACAGATTTCCGCCCCCGTCCAGAGAGGGAAGTTGTAATTCCGCGGGATATGGCGTATTGGATGCGACCATGCCGACTTATGAATACGTCTGCGCGAAATGCGAGCACCACTTTGAACTCGTTCAACGGATGACCGACAAACCCCTCAAGGTTTGTCCCAAAGAGCTTTGCCACCTCAAACGATGGGGCAAGGGAAAAGTCAAACGGGCGCTCGGGGCGGGCGCGAACCTGATTTTCAAAGGCAGCGGTTTCTATGCCACCGATTACCGCAGCGAAAACTACAAGGCGGGCGCCAAAAAAGAGGCGGGCGCCGTTTCCGGCGGTTCGTCCGGCGGCCCCAAGAAGGAAACCAAAAGCAGCGACTCCACCGCCGCCAAACCCGCCGTTCCAGCTCCCGCTGCCCGGCCTCCGTCCGCCGCCAGCGGCCCGCCCGAGCCGAAGACCAAATAGGGGCGCGTCGCCATTTTGTCACTTTCGTTCCGGGCGGCGCGTGATAACATGGCGGCCAGAACCGTGAGAATCATCAGAGAGTTTTTCAGGTTGATTTCGCCGGCGGCGCCGGCGGCGGAGCCGGATTTCATCGAGATCCTTTCCCAGCCCGTGCCCATCCTCTACCGGCGCCACGCGCGGGCGCGCAACTATGTCCTGCGTCTGCGCGCCGATAAGACGGTCGTGGTGACCATCCCCCGGCACGGCGGCAAGGGATTCGCGCGCGAATTCGTGGCCAGCCGGAAGGCGTGGTTGGAAAAGCAATGGCGCATCCTCCAAACCCGCCGGAGGCCGCCCCAGGACTTGCGGCCCGGCATGGAAATCCTTCTGCACGGACACGCGGTCGTTCTGGAAGTGCGGCACAATGGGCGCGGATGGGAACTGCGCGCCGGCCCGGAACAAACGCCGCTGTCCGCGCCGGACGGCAACCTGCGCCCCGCCCTGGAACACCATTTGCGCGCGGCGGCCAAGGCACTTCTGACCGGGCGCGTCGGGCAACTGGCGCGGGAACACGGCGCGAATGTCAATCGCGTGGTCGTCCGCAACCAGAAGAGCCGCTGGGGGTCCTGTTCCTGCCGCGGAACCATTTCCCTGAACTGGCGCCTCATCCAGTTACCCGAAGCGGTGCGCGACTACATCATCGTCCACGAACTGATGCACCTGCGCCACTTGAACCATTCCCCCCGGTTCTGGACGGCAGTCGCCAACGCCTGCCCCGATTACCGCGCGGCCGAGGAATGGCTCAAACAGAATTCCGGGCAAGTTGGGTTTTAGGAATTGGGAAAACCCTTCCCTCGTAATCATGGATCAATAATGAAAGAATCTCCAACTCGTCTCCTTGCGAAGTCCCCGGTTTGGCATCCATAAGGAGGTGGAAATAAATTAAGGTAGCAAGATGACGCGGGGATTTTGGCGGCTGGCAAGGCAGCCCGCGAAAGCGGGCAGCTCTTATCTGTTCTCACCCGAGCAAGGCGCAGAAACGACAGGGGTGTTGGGGAAGCCGTTTGAAGAGGTGAATCGCTGGTTGGATGAGTTTGCGGGCCAGCCTCCCGACGGGATGCGCCACCGCAAGCTGCGCCATCACCTTGCAGGCATTGAGCAGGCGCGCAAACTTTGGGGCGACCAAGCGGCCGCGGCGGCGCGGTTGCACATCAGTGCTGATTTGAAACAGGAAGGGTGGACCGAAGACCAGCCCTTTCCACGGGACGAAGAGCATTACAGGCGAATGGGGTTGTTCTGAGCCGTCTATGCAATTGACCGTCTCTTTGTCCATTGGAGTTGGTTCATTAGGTTTGATTCCATGGCGGCTGGCTGGGATTAAAGTGGGCGGCGGCGGAAATGGCCGAAAGGAGATGGCCCGGTTCACCTGGTCAAGGTCAGTCAAGGTCAGTCAAGGTGGAATTCCAGGCAGACCCGCCAAAGGGTGTGAATCTATTTTTGCCCTTGACGGCAGGGGGATGTTGTGGTTTTGTGGGGACCGTGGCTGCTGTATTCCTTGAATGTGCCAAGATCAATTGAAGTTTGAGTTTTCCATTATGAAATCACTGTTTTTGTCCATCATCGCCGCGGCCGCCCTGGCCCAACTGGCCCAGGCCGCCGACGTCACTGTCAATCTCACCAAGGTCCATCTTTGCTGCGATAAATGCGTAACCGGTGTCGAAAAGGCCGTGTCCGCCGTGGATGGCGTCACGACCGCCATCGACAAAACCAAAGGCACCGTTGCCATCACCGCCCCGGATATTGGCGCGGCGCAGAAGGCGGTCGATGCCCTGACCAAGGCCGGCTATTTCGCCGAGACCAGCGATGCGGGCATCAAGATTGACGCCAGCACCGGCGCCAAAGGGGCCAAGGTGCAATCGCTCAAAGTCGAAGGCGTTCACCTGTGCTGCCCATCGTGCGTTAAAGCGGTCCACAAAGCCGTCATGGGGGTGCCCGGAGTCACGGGCGAAAACTCCGAGAAGGGGGCGAAATCCTTTGTGGTGACGGGCGATTTCACGGACTCGGATGTCTTTGCCGCGCTGCAAAAGGCCGGGCTGACCGGCAAAGCAGGCGAATAAGGGATTACATTTGCTCTACGGTGTCGATGCCCAGGACCTCCAGGCCCTGCTGGAGCACGCGGGCGGTCAAATCGCACAGGGCCAGGCGCGTGGCGCGCTCGGCCCCTTCGGCTTTGAGAACGGGGCAATTTTCGTAGAAGCGCGCGAAATGCCCGGCCAATTCGTATAGATAGGCGCACAGAAAATTCGGCCGGTAATCCTCCGCCGCCCCATCCAGCGCCAGCCCGAAATTCAGCAGATGCCGCGCCAGCGCCGCTTCCTCGGGCGCGGCGATGACAAACTCCGCGCCGCCGCCCGCCTGGAAATCTTCCCCGCCTTTGCGGAAAATGCTCCGCACGCGCGCGTAGGCATAAAGCAGGTAAGGGGCGGTGTTGCCTTGCAGCGAGAGCATCCGGTCCCAACTGAAGACGTAATCGCTCTGCCGGTTCTGCGACAGGTCGCCGTATTTGATTGAGCCAAGGCCCACGGCGCGGGCGATGTCCCGCCGCTGGCCCTCGGGGAGTTCGGGGTTCTTTTCGGTGACGACTTTGAGCGCCCGCTCCTCCGCTTCGTCCAGCAAATCCTCCAGGCGCACGGTGTCGCCGGCGCGCGTCTTGAACGGCTTGCCGTCCTCGCCCAGAATGGAGCCGAACCAGACGTGGGCGAGTTTGACGCGCGCTTCGGGATGCCAGCGCCGGAAGATGGCGAAGAGCTGCTGAAAATGGAGCTGCTGCGGCGCGCCTGTCACATAGATTATCTCGCCGGGCGCGGCGCCCCACGACCCGCCTTCCCAGCGGAAAAGGAGCGTGGCAAGATCGGTCGTGGCGTAATTGAAACCGCCGTCGCTTTTGCGCACCAGGGCGGGATGATCCTTCAATTCGGGAACGTCGCGGAAGAAGACCGCCATCGCCCCTTCGCTCGGTTCGGCGATGCCGCGCGCGGCCAGGTCCTCGACGACGGATTTGAGCCGGGGGTTGTAGTAGCTTTCGCCCAGGCGATAATCAAACTTCACGCCCAGCCGCGAATAGACCCGCTCGAACTGCGACTCCGACAGCGCGATCATCTCGCGCCAGAGACGGAGGTTCTCAGCGTCGCCGCTTTGCAATTTGACCAGTTCCTGGCGGGCGCGCTCCAAAACCCGCGGATCGGTTTCGCACTCGGAGTTGACCCATTTGTAAAGCCGCTCCATTTCCGCGATGGGATCGGCGCGCAGTTTCTCCGCGTCCAGACCCGACTTCCAGCCGACAATCAATTTGCCAAACTGCGTGCCCCAATCGCCGATGTGGTTATCGGTGATCACCCGATGGCCCAGCAGGCGCAGCAGCCGCGCCAGTGCGTCGCCCAAAATCGTGGAGCGGATGTGGCCGACGTGCATGGGCTTGGCGACGTTGGGCGAACTGAAGTCGATCACCACGGCGCGCGGGTTGGCGCTCTTTTGAAAGAACAAATCCCCGCCGCCGGCCGCCTGGCGTAGGGCGGTGGCAAGCGCGGCGGGTTTGAGGCGGAAATTCAGGAAACCCGCGCCGGCCACTTGCACCGGTTCGCACCAGGCGGCGATGTCCAGCCGTGCCGCCACGTCTGCCGCCAATTGGCGCGGGTTCATCTTGCGGGCCTTGGCCAGAGACATCAGGGCGTTGGTTTGGTAATCGCCGAATTTCGGATCGGGGCACGGCCGGACCAGGACGCCGCTGGTGTCCGCTTCGGGCAACACCGCCGCGAGGGCCTGTTGCAGTTTTTGTTCGAGGATTTTGTGGAGCACAGCGGGAAAGGCCCCAGGACCGGACTATTTCTGCGCCGAATACTTCTTGATAATTTCGTACATGGCGGCGGCATCGGCGGCCTGCTCAAGCTCCTGTCGAAATTCCTTGATGTGAAGAAGCTTGGCGATATTGGCCAGGGTGTGGAGATGTTTTTGGAACTGGCCTTGCGGCACCAGGAAGAGCATGACCAGATTGACGGGTTGATTATCCAGCGCGTCAAAGTCGATCCCGGTGATCGAGCGGCCCATCGCCCCGACGACTTCCTGGATCAAATCGGTCGAGGCATGGGGGATGCCGATTCCAAAGCCGATGCCGGTGCTCATGGACGATTCGCGCTTCTTGACGACGGCGATGATGGCGTCGCGGTCTTGGGGCCGGATGCGTGCGTTGCTGACCAGATTCTGGATCAACTCATCGATGGCATCCCAGCGATTGGCTGATTTCAGATCGGGGACGATCGTTTCCAAACTCAAAATGTCGCCAAGATTCATAAAGCGCCGGAGCATTTCGCCTCATTCCGGCCTGTATTTCAAGCGCAATTATGCTTTTCTTGAATTAAGCCCCCATTCCCTCTTCAAATGAGCCGGCGGCGACGTTGAAGCAGAGGTTGTCGCGGACGTAGGCGATGCCGTTGGCGCTGGTCTGGTCGAGGTCCCGGTAGGCGCTCTCGGCTTCGACAACGAGCGGGGCGGTCTTGGTCTTCATCGCGGCGCAATAGCGTTGCGGGTAGCCGATGTGTATGAGCAACTCCGCGTAGCGGGTCATGTTCAGGTCGCCGCTGGCAATATCGACAAATTGCATGGCGCGCTTCTGCCAGCCGCCCTCCATCATCCGCAAAGGCAGGCCGGGCCGGACGACGTAATTTTTCACATGACAGGCGATGACGCGCGGCGCCACTTTCAAAAAGCGGGTTTCCCAACTCTCCCCTTCCCAGCAATGGGACGGATCGGCGTTGACGGTCAGGCATTTGTCTGCGTCGCAGGCGGCGACCAGCGCGTTGAAATCGTCCGCGCAAAACGCGGCGGTGCCGGGATGAATCTCGTGGGCCAGGAAGAGGCCCAGCTTGTTGGCGTGCGCGCGGATTTTGGCCGTTTTCTTCACGAACCGTTCCCGCCCCGCTTTGGCCAGATCGTAGTCCCCGCCCTTCCAGAATCCCCAAGGATAGCCCGTCGCCATCTCCCAGCCGAAGGCGACGCCCCAAAACATGGGAATGATGCGCGCCTCAAGCGCCGCCGCCAGGTCCAGCAGACGCAAAATGTAAGTTTCGCTCCATTTCTCGATTTCACCGGCGGATTTCCTGGCGACTTCCGGCGGCAGGAACGGACGGACGGTCGGGCTTTCCGTCCACGCCGTCGTATGCACCCAGAAGGGGCAATGAGCCGAGATGCCATCCAGGGACATTCCGCGATCGGCGAATGCGGCGCGGATTTCCGCGGGCTTTTTGAATTTGTCGCCCTCCTGGAGCATGTAATTGGAAGGCTGAGCGCCGGTCGCGCCGGAGGCCTTGGCATAGTCCAGAAAAGCGGGAAGTGATTTGGCGCCGTGCTGGGCGCCTTCGACGCTGGGATGAAAACATTTGTCGGGCATATAATTGAGCCGATATTTAACAACCCATGACAGATTTTCAATGACAAATTTTCAATCTCAACCCGAGGGCAGGCGCAGCGTTCCTTCCAACGGGGCGATCTCGGCCAGGCCGCGGACGGGCGCGCCTCCGCCCAGTTTCGCCAGTTTTTCGCCGGCGGGCCGGACCATCCGCTCATAACTGCCCAAGGCGTCGTTGTAGGCGGCGTTGGCGCGCTCCAGGCCGGCGCGGATTTTCTCGAAATGCTCGCTGAATTTGGCCACGCGATTGAACAACTCCTGCGCCGCCGCGGCGATTTCCCGCGCGTTCTCTGTCTGCGCGTGCTGCTGCCAACTGACGCTCACCGCGCGCAACAGGGCGATCAGCGACGCCGGCGTGGCCAGCATGATCTGGCGTTGGGCGGCCCACACGATCAATTCGTGGTCCGCTTCCAGCGCGGCGCTGAAGAGGGATTCGGCGGGCAGGAACAAGACCACGTAATCCAGCGCGTTGGGGAACTGCGCGGGATAATCCTTGCGGGCCAGGTCCCTGATCGTGTCCTTGAGTTTGGCGGCGTGGCTGTTGAGGGCCTGGGCGCGCGCCGCCGGATCGGCGGCGTCGATGGCGCGCAAGAAATCCAGATCGGGAACTTTCGCATCCACGATGATCACCCGGTTGCCCGGCAAATGCACCAGCAGGTCCGGTTTCTTGTCGTCGGACTGTGTTTGCTCGCTGAAATCGCAATGGGGGCTGAGGCCGGCCGCTTCGACGACCCGCCGCAATGTTTCCTCGCCCCAGCGCCCCCGGGCCTGGTTGGAACTGAGAACCCTGCGCAGGGCCAATGTCTCGCTGGAAAGCGTCTGGCTGTTTTGTGCCAGGCCTTCCAGTTGCTTCCTGACTTCGCCCAAAACGGCGGCCTGGCTCGTTTCGCTTTGCTGCAAACGGCGCTGGTAGCTTTCCAACTGTTCTTTCAACGGCTGGACCATGGTGGCTATGGCTTCCTGACGCTGCGTCAAATCACCTTTGGCCGTGGCCTGGAATTTCGCGAAGGTTTCGTTGGCCAGTTGCAGGAATTGCGGGGCGCTTTGCCGCAAGGCGTCCGCGCTGAGCGCCTTGAACGCGTCGCGCAGGTCCGCCAGCGCTTTCTCCTGGGCTTCCTTGGCGGCTCGAAGATTGGCCGTGTGCAGTTCGCGGCTTTCGGCCAGCATCCGCTCCGCCGCCTCCTGGCCGGCCTTGGCGCCGGCCAGCGCGCCGGCCTGCGCCGATGCCTGCTCCCGGCTGGCGGCCAGTTCCTTCTCCCGCTGCTGCAACTGCTGGCGCAGTTCATCTTCCAACCGGCGGTCCGGTTCCGGGACAGGGCTTTTCTTGAAAAGAAAAACAATGGCCCCGCCCAGCAATCCGCCTGCGACAAACGAGACCAGATGCGCGGCTTCCAGCGGCACAAAATTCAATAGTGGGCTATAGCCTCGATTTCAACCTGCGCGCCCCGCGGCAGCGCGGCGACTTGCACGGTGCTCCGCGCCGGCGCGTTCCCCGTGAAGAAGCGCGCGTACACTTCGTTCATCCTGGAAAAATCTGCCAGGTTCGTCATGAAAACCGTCGTCTTGACAACGTTCTCCAGTGTCAGACCCTGGTCTTCCACCAGAAGCCGGACGTTTTCCAGCGCCCGCTCGGTTTGCGCGCCAATGTCTTCGCCGGCCAGTTGGCCCGTTTCCGGAACGACGGGGATTTGCCCGGAGCAGAACAGCAACTCGCCCACGCGCACTCCGTGATTGTAAGGGCCGATGGCCGCCGCGGCATTGGCCGGCTTGATGATGGTCTTGGTCATAGCGAGGGTGAGCTTAGGGTTTCAAGTTCAAGGTTTAAAGTTTTTTTCGCCGCCAGGATGCGGTAGGGTTCGCGCGATGAACTCTTCGACGGCTCTCTTTCGATCCCCCGCCGGCGCGCTCACGGTCGGTTCCGTGCCGCGCGTGGTGGGGACTCTGTCCTCGTTGGAACCCCCGGCTGCGGCCGGCTTCACGGGTGACATTGTCGAGGTGCGGCTGGACAAAACATCGCGGCCGGCCAATTGGCTGGAGCGCTGCCAGGCCATCGAAGCGGGCGGCAAACCGGTTCTCCTGACCGCGCGCCTCCGCTCCGAAGGCGGCGATTGGGAGGCGGATGACGCGCCGCGCCTGGAGGTTTACATGCAGGCTGTGCGCGGACTGGCTGCCGTGGATGTCGAACTGAGCAGCGCCATCTGCCGGACGGTCGCCGATGAAGCCGCCCGGCAACGCAAGGTCTGCGTCGTTTCCTATCATCATTTTCAGAAAACGCCCTCCCTGCCGGAGCTTTGCGCGATCATCGAGAGCGCGCAGGAAATCGGCTCGATTGTCAAGATTTCCACCCTCATCAACCAGGCGGGCGATGCCGCCGTGCTGGAGTCGTTGTTGCGGCGTTCCTGGGCCAGGCCGCTTTGCGTGATTGGCATGGGCCAGGCGTGGTCCGGGACGCGCGTTTCCTTCGCGAAGCTCGGCTCGTGCCTGACGTACGGTTATCTGGACAAACCTACCGCGCCGGGCCAAATGTCCGCCGCGGAACTGGTGCGGCAATTGCAGGAAAGGTAGAGTCATGCGCCACATTCTCCCACCCGGATACTCGCTGCACCAACAGCGCATTCGCCTGGAAGCCGAGTTGCGGCGTGCCAGGGCCGATGAACTGGCCAGTGCCAGCGTCGTCGAGCGCGCCGGGATTGAAAAAGAAATCCAGGCCCAGGTGCGCAAACAAATCGGAGAGAAATTTCCGCGATGCGCGTATCATGTTCCCGTAATGTGGGGCCTGTGAAGCACGGCGGCAATTGAAGACCAGCACGCATGAAGTCATTTCGCATTGAGGTTCCCTCGATTCAGAATTGGAGCTGCCACGGTTGCACCGCCTGCTGCCGCGACTTGACGATCGAACTTTCCGACGAGGAGCAGCGGCGCATCCAGGCGCAGAACTGGTCTCCCGCCGACGGAGTTGATCCGGCGACGATGCTTGTCAATGAAAAGGGCCGTGTCCGGCTGGGCCATCAAAGTGACGGGGCATGTGTGTTTCTCGACGCGGCCGGGCGTTGCCGGATTCACACCCGTTTTGGCGAAGCGGCCAAACCCCGCGCCTGCCGCCTCTTTCCGCTGACGTTGCATCCCGTGGGAAAAAAGCTCGTCGTTGGCGTTCGCTTTAGCTGCCCTTCCGCCGCCGCCAACTCCGGTTCGCCGCTTGCGGCTCAAATGGCCGCCTTGCACGCGCTGGCGGGCCTGGTCGTGCCGGACGGGTTCGCGGAATATCCCGCTCCGGCGATCTTGCGAGCCGCGGGGCTGGATTGGCCGGATTTCATGCGCTTTGTCTCGTGGCTCGACAAGACAATGGCGGCGCCGAACCAGCCCGTGGCGCTCAAACTCCGGCGCGCCCTCCACTGGCTTGCCGCTGTCGAAAAGGCCGGCTTCGACCACATCTCCGGCCGCGAGGCGGATGAAATCCTCGGCGTGCTCTCGCAAAACGCCGCCGCCGAACTGGCCGCCGCACCGGGGCCGCCTCCATCGCCGATGGGCCGGCTGCTCTTTCGGACGCTGGTGTTTGGTTACGCGCGCCGAGACTACATCCGGGACTTGAAAGGTGGCGCCCGATTCCGCGCCCGGAAGCTGGGGGCGATGCTCCAAATGGTCCGAGGCGCGGGCTGCGTTCCCGACCTGATTCCAGGCCTGCCTCCCGCCGAATTCACCGCCATCGAAAAATCCTTCGGGCCGCTCTCTCCCGGAGCGGATGCGACCCTGACCCGGTTTTTCCGCGTGAAGATTCAAAGCGTGCATTTTTGCGGGCGGGCATTTTACGGCGCGCCATTGATCGAAGGTTTTCAAAGTCTGGCGCTGTTGTTTCCGGTCATCCTATGGCTGGGGCGCTGGCAGGCGGCCGCCGAAAAGCGTTCCAGCATTTCTGACGCGGACATCGAGCGGGCGATAAGCCTGGTGGACCATCATCATGGGTACTCGCCGATTCTGGCCGGCGCGTGGTCGCGTCGCCGTGTCCGCCTCCTGGCGCGGCGGGATGACATCTCCCGCCTCTGCGCGGCGTATGCGGGGTAAGGGGCCTACACGAATTCCAGCTTCGTCGTGGCCGCTTCCGGGTCCCAGCCGCGCGGCGGTTTGGCGGCGATGGCGCCCACTTCCTTGATCGAGATTTGCCGCCCGCGCGTTTTCGGGCCTTTGACTTCCACGTCGCCGGGCTTGCAGGTTTGCTGGTTGATCTTCTGATACGGCGCGGGTTTGTAGCGGATGAACAACTCCCCGGGCGTGTCCGGCTCGAAAAACAGGATTTTCGATCTTGGCGGGATGCAGAAGTATTCCTTGTTCAGGATCGTGCCGCCAAAAGTAAAGCGCTTCAAATACGTGGCGTCCCGGTTCGTGTAGGCCAGCGTCATCACGCGGTCCCGCTCCGGCACGGACGCATAGACCAGGTCGGGTCCGACAAACATTTTTTCGGGCAACTCGATGACTTTGTAATGGCCGTCCCTGAAGACCATCAGGAGCTTGTCGAACCTCGTGCATTCGCACTTGAATTCCTCGCCCGAAACCTTGTGGCCGATGTAGCCCGATTCGCGGTCGTAGGCCGGCTTGAACGCCTTGAACGCCGCCTCGCGCGCATCCACCTCGTCGTAACGGCTGGACTTGGTGCGCCGCGGATAAAGCGGGCCGTACTTGGCCAGCAGCGCCTCCAGGTGGGCCACGGCGTATTTGGTCACGTTCCGCAAATACTGCCGCGTCTCCTCAAGGTCCGCCTTGACCTTCTCCATTTCCTCGCGGTGCCTGTTGATGTCAAATAGAGAAATCCGCCGGATGCGGATGCCCAGCAGCATCTCGATGTCCTCCTCCGCCAGGTCCCGGCGCATCTGCCGCCGGTAGGGTTGGAATCCATCCCGCACGGCGTCGGCCACGGCTTCATTGGTGCGGGCCTGCTCAATCTTCTTGTAAATCCGGTTCTCCACGAAGAGCCGGATGAGCGTCTTGAAATGCAGTTCCTGCTCCAGCTTCTTTTCTTTCAATTCCAACTCCCGCTGCAACGTGGCCACCAGGCGCGCCGTGTTTTCCCTGAGCACTTCCGACACCGTCAGTTCCACCGGCCGGTTTTCCTTGATCACGATGATCCGGCTGGCAACGGTCACTTCGCAATCGGTGAAGGCGTAAAGGGCGTCCGCCAACTGATCGGCGCTCACTCCGCCGGCCGCGCGCACTTCGATCTCGACCTCCCCGGACGTGAAATCATGGATGCTCTTGACCTTGAGCTTGCCCTTGCGCGAGGCGTCCTCGATGGAGGCGATCAGCGAATCGGTCGTGGTCGTGGGCGGTATCTCCGTGATGACGACGGTGGAATCATCCTTCGTTTTGAGTTTGGCGCGGACCTTGATCTGGCCCGCCCCGTCGCGGTATTCCCGTGCGTCCATCAAACCGCCCGTTTGGAAGTCGGGCAGCACTTTGAAGGACTGCTTCTTGAGAATGGCGACCTGCGCCTCCAGCAATTCAGGAAAGTTATGCGGGAGAATACGGGCAGACATCCCGACGGCAATCCCCTCGGTGCCCAGCATCAGCAGCAACGGCAGCTTGCTGGGCAGCGTCACCGGCTCCCTGGCCCGGCCGTCGTAACTGGGGATGAAATCGGTTATTTCGTCGTTGAAAATCTCGTTCCTGGCCAGCTCCGTCAGGCGGCACTCGATGTAGCGGCCCGCGGCGGCGAGGTCGCCGGTGAAGATGTTCCCGAAGTTTCCCTGGCCCTCGATCAAATACCGTTTGTTGGCCAGGACGACCAGCGCGTCGTTGATCGAAGCGTCGCCGTGGGGATGATACTGCATGGCCGCGCCGGCGACCGTCGCCACTTTGATGAAGCGCCCGTCATCCTTCTGGTGCAACGTCCAGAGGATGCGCCGCTGCACCGGCTTGAGGCCGTCGATCAGATGCGGAATGGCGCGGTCGCGGATCACGTACGAGGCGTAGTCCAAAAAACTGCGGTCAACCCGCCGGTGAAGCGCCAACTCGATCTTGCCGGGGACAAATGGGCCGCGGGCGGACGCCTCGACCTCCCCAGCCAGGACATGCTCGGCGCCATTGCCGGCTTTCTCCGCGGCCGGCGCGGCCGGCGCGACCCCTTCGATGGGCAATTCCGGTTGATCGGAAGGATTCTTGCGTTTTCCTGCCATAATTCTATTCAGCCATTGGGTTCACACGATAACCGCCCCAAAGCCGCCCCGTCAACCCGCGCCATGAAAGGTCCATGGCGGGGGCACATCTTTTTGGACCTACGCGGATGCCGTCAACTGGCGGGACCGGGGAAAATGACTAATGACGAAATCCGAATGACGAAAGAATGCTCAAATGACTCAATGACAAAGAATGGCCGCTCGGAGCCGCTTTAGTCATTGTTCATTCCCCCTGACCCGGTGGGGAAACCCCGCGAGAATTTAAACTGCAACAGGGTGCAACCAGGTGCAATAGAGTGAAACTCCAGAACACCAGCCCAAGGCAAAGCAGCCCATCTCGCGCGGAGTCCCGGCGCAGAGGAAGACGTTTAACCACGGATGCACACGGATGGACACGGATTAAAAATCCCCTTGCCCCGGGGATTCACTCACGCAAAGCCGCAGAGCCGCGGAGAAAGAATTCCGCTGAAAATGAGGATTTCTTCGAGATGGCGCCAAAGAACTGCAACCAATCTCATGTCCGGGGCGCAGAAAAAAGGCAGGGCAATGAAGCCCTGCCTTTGAGAAAACAAACGGCAGACGATGTTCCTGGAATCTTACACGAACAACTTGCGACGCAACGCCTGCAAACCCACCAACGCGCCGCCCAACAGGGCAACCGTCATGCCGCCGTCTGGCACGGATGAGGTGGCTTCGGTCCCGGTGAAGGCAAAGACTTCATCCACGTAGTTGAAGTCGCCTCCGGGGTAAACCAAGTCTTCGAACCCGACAAAACTGGTGTCCGCCAGCCCTTCATAGTCGCCGACGATGTTGGCATGCACAGCCCCGTCAGCGTTGCGTGAGGCGGGACCGTCATACCAGGTGTTTCCGGTAGTATCAACGTACAGCCCAAACTCAATCTCCGTGCCCGCCGCATACGTTCCCAAATCATAGGTCGTCCCGTTTGGAGTCGTTTTATTGTCCATGAATTGTCCCGCATCCCCAGGGTTAGGGTTGACCACAAAAAGCGACTCCTCATACGCTGCGCCTGTCGGTCCCAGGAAAGTCACCGTGACATCGCCACCGCTGGCTTTCAAAATGTTCCCGGTCGTCAAAGGCACACCATAACTGCCAGAGGGAAACGCGTAACTGGACCAGTCCGCAGTCGATGTATTCAAGCCGGCGGGAGTGGTTGTAGTAGAAGGCTGTGCGGTTGCGGACTGAATCAAGGCCATTATGGCAGAACAGGCCAAAAGTGTTTTGATTGCATTCTTCATAATTTAGTTTGTTTGTTTGCTCGCTAACCAGTTTCAAACTGATCGCGTTTCTCAATTCATAAGGCTGTCCTTAGACTGCCATTTTGATCGTTTGCTCAAATACATGGATCACGAACAGCGGTTTGTCAGCAAGTCACGCGCCAGATTCTTATTGCCTCTCATTTCGAGGCGGCAATTATTATGCAATATATTTACAATCAACACGTTGCGATAGTATTGTATTTTTCTTGGATCAATGTGGAAGAACTGGAGATTGGAATGATCTCCGACAGAAAAATCAAATTTCAAACCCCATTGTTATCTGCAAGTGCCTTATATTACGCAAGATATGCGATTTCAGCGGCGTTCTGTAAGCGTTTCCGACACTTCACACTTCTCGGTTCGATCAAGTTTTGAACCCGACAATCATATTCCAGTGCGCCCAAGCATTGTTGACGCCACAGGGCAGAAGCCGAAGGTTGGCCACATGACATGGATGGGCCGGGCGCGTGACGGTGTGGATTTTAGTGGACTTGGCGGTGTTTATGTGTATTCTACACATGAGCAGGGTTTTTCCCCTTATGAGCGAGAAGGTACTGGTGACGGATGATGATCAGACGCTGAGGATGCTGATGCGGGAGCTTCTGGAAACGAATCTCTGCGCTGAAGTGATCGAAGCGCCGGATGGAGCTGAAGCGTGGGCGAAATTGGAGGCCGGGCTGGCGCCAAGTTTGTGCATCTTTGACGTGCGCATGCCCAAAATGGGAGGCTTGTCCCTGCTCGCAAAGCTGCGCGGCGACCCGCGATTCAAACAGCTCAAGGTCATGCTCTGTTCCACGGTCAACTCGCGCGCGACAATCATCGAGGCTGCCAAACTGCGCGTGAACGCTTTCCTTCTCAAGCCCTTCAAGGCCGATGATTTCCTGGCTCATGTCCGCGCTTTGTTCAAAGTCGCCCCGGCAAACCCCAACGCCTTTCTCGATCCGGTGGACGAGGTGCTGAAGCGACTGGGCATCAGTCTCAAGGTCTATCTCCGCCTACTCGCCGTCCTCGACGGCGACATCCAATCCTTCGTCCAATCCTTGTTGACCTCATCGGACCTTACTGACGAAGATTTTCGTTTCAGAGTCGGTGGCATTAGCGGCGCGATTTCAAGCCTCGGCGTTGTCGGATTTGTGGACCTGTTCGCGCGCCTGGAAAAGGTCGAATCTTTCCGCGCGCCGGATTCTTTGATCCTTGTTAAGGCCATTGATGAGGAACGGCTCCGCCTCCAGGTCGCCATGTCTGAACTGCAACAAAACGCCATGAAACGGCCATAGCGGGGTTCACTTCCGTCGGATGGCTGCTTTCCATTGACGAAGCATGAACTAATTGCCAAATTGGCCGCAGCCGACTGATGAACGCCATCTCCGCCTTGTCCGCCGCGCAGGTTCGATACAACCGTTTTCTGCTGCTGGTTGCCGGCCTGGGCGGTTTGCTCTACGGGGTGGATGTCGGGATCATTGCCGGGGCGCTGCCTTACTTGGAGGCGACTTCCGGCCTGAGCGCGGGCCAGCTATCGAACATCGTGGCAGCCGTGCTGCTGGGCAGCGCGATCTCCACGCTGGCCGCGGGAGCGCTGGCCGATTGGATGGGGCGCAGAAAGTTGATGGCACTGAGCGGGGCGCTCTTTGTCGCGAGCATCCCGGTGATTGCCCTGGCGCAAGGCTACGGGCCGCTGGTGTTGGGTCGCTTGTTGCAAGGGGTCAGCGCCGGGTTGATTGGCGTGGTCGTGCCCCTGTATCTGGCCGAATGCCTCGGCGCGTCGCAACGCGGCAAGGGAACCGCCATTTTCCAATGGCTCCTCACGCTTGGCATTGTGGCCGCGGCGGCCATCGGCATGTATTTCAGCATCCGGGTGGACGCTGTGGCCAAAATGGGGGATGCCGCCCGCCTCTTCGCCTTCAAAGACCGGGCTTGGCGGAGCATCTTCTGGGTGTCACTTCCGCCAGGGATACTTTTTGTCATCGGCAGCTTCAAGGTGGCGGAATCGCCCCGGTGGCTCTGCCGCAAGGGCAGGACGGAGGCGGCCCGCGCGGCGCTGGGGCGCTCCCGCACGGAGCGGCAGGCGGCCGTTGAACTGGAGGAAATGGAGGCGACCGCCGCGGCGGAACATGCCAAAGCGGAAGCGGGCGGCGGCGGCTCACTGTGGCATCGCAAGTACGTCATCCCGTTTCTCCTGGCGTGCGTCATCCTGGCCTGCAACCAGGCGACTGGCGTCAATTCGATTATTGGCTATAACACGACCATCCTGCTGGAAGGCGGGTTGTCGGATGTGCAGGCGCACTGGGGCACCGTGATTTTGACGGTGGTGAATTTCCTGGTAACCATTGGCGCGGTGGCACTGGTGGACCGCAAAGGCCGCAAATTCCTTCTCACCTTGGGCAGCGCCGGCATCATCGCCTCGCTGCTCTGCGCGGGCGTGCTCTTTCGCAACACCGAAAGCCGCCGCGTCGATGCCCGCGATGCCCTCCAAGCCCTGGTCACGCCGGACCAGAAACTCTCGCTGGCCTACAATGAGGCGGCTGCCGCCAAGCTCCTGCACGGCGGCGGCGCGACGCCCACGACGCTGATTGTCATCTATTCTTACGGCGATTTCCGGGCCGCCACGCCGCTGGCGCGCTCGGACGACACGGCGGCGAAACTCGTTGAAATCGCGCGGGCAAATTGTGTGCCCACCAACAAAGTGGTGGCATTTTTCTCCAACCCCTTCGCCAGCGTCGAGACCGCGCAAAGAGCGCCGTTGAGAATTGAGAACGCTCTTGTCACGCCCGTTCCCAGCCGCCAAAGCGGATGGATCGTCGCCGTTTGCCTGTTCGCGTTCATGGCGTTTTTTGCCGTCGGCCCGGGCGTTTGCGTCTGGCTGGCTCTTTCGGAATTGATGCCCACGCGAATTCGCTCCAACGGGATGAGCATCGCTCTGCTCCTCAATCAGGCGGTGGGCGCGACGATTGCGGCGACCTTTCTGCCCACGGTCGGCAAATACGGCTATTCGAGCTTGTTTTTGGGTTTTGCCGGTTGCACGGTCATTTACTTTGTCACGGCCGCGTTCTTCCTGCCGGAAACGAGCGGGAAAACGTTGGAAGAAATTGAAGCGCATTTTGAACGGCGTTAGAAAGCTCCCAATCATGAAATCAATATCCATCACAGTCCTGGCGTTGCTCTGGCGCGCGGATCAGCTTTTGTCGAGGCCTTTAACCGTAGCGCAGGTTTCCAAACCTGCTGTGCCGCCGATTTCCAAATCGGCCCGACGTCTGCGGGTTTGGAGAAGTGAACAAATTGTCGGAAAGACGCTGGCGCGTGGGCCCGCGGGACAGCAGACTTGGAAGTCTGCGCTACGAAAGCTGATTTGCGCCGCGTTGCTCTGCGGCTTGAGCGCATGCGTCCGGGCCGCGGAACCGGCGCTCCTGCCGCTTCCCCAACACATCACGCCGGGCGCCGGCGCCTTTGTATTAACCGCAAATACCAGGATTGTGGCCGGGACAGCTTCGATTGACACGGCGCAATTGCTGGCCGCGCGGCTGCGGCAGGGGACGGGCTTTGCGCTGCCCGTGCAGCGGGCGGGCAGATCGGCCGCCGGTGCCATTATCCTGACCACCAACGACAGCGACCCCCTCCTGGGGGCCGAAGGTTACGAGTTGAGCGTCAAGCCGGATTCGGTGCTGATTCGAGCGCCGTCGCAGGCGGGGCTTTTTTACGGGGCGCAAACCTTCCTGCAACTGCTGCCGCCGGAGATCTTTGACGCCAAGCCTGCCGGGGAGACGAGATGGGAGGCGCCGTGCGAGGAAATCAGGGACCAGCCGCGATTTGCCTGGCGCGGATTGATGCTGGACGTGAGCCGGCACTTTTTCAGGAAGCAGGAGGTTGAGGAAATTATTAACGCCATGGCGCTGCACAAATTGAATACCCTGCACTGGCATTTGGTGGACGATCAGGGCTGGCGCATCGAGATCAAAAAATACCCGCGCCTGACGAAAGTCGGCGCGTGGCGCGAAGGGATCGGCTTCGGGTTGGACCCGAAATCGAGCACGGCTTACGGTTCAGACGGGCAGTACGGGGGCTATTACACGCAGGCGGACATCCGTGAAGTGGTGCGCTACGCCGCCGCGCGCCACGTCACCATCGTGCCGGAGATTGAAATGCCCGGCCACTCCAGCGCGGCCTTGACGGCCTATCCGCAATACCTCTGCGACTTGGGAACCAATTTGGACAGCGGCGGCGTTTATTGCGCCGGCAACGATGCGACCTTTGATTTCCTGCAAGGCGTGTTGACAGAAGTCATCTCGCTCTTTCCCGGCAAATACATCCATGTGGGCGGCGACGAGGTCCGCACCGGGAATTGGCGGCAATGCGCGAAATGCCAGGCGCGCATGAAGGCGGAAGGATTGCACAGGGAAATTGAGCTGGAGAGCTATTTCATGCGGCGCATGGAGAAATTCATCAACGACAGGGGCAGGACGCTCATCGGCTGGAGCGAAATCCGCGAAGGGGGCCTGGCGCAAAACGCGGCCATCATGGATTGGATCGGCGGCGCCGCCGAAGCGGCCACCGCCGGGCACGACGTCGTGATGTCACCGACCGGTTACTGCTACCTGGACCATTACCAATCGCGCGATCATGCGGCCGAGCCGCGCGCCATTGGCGGTTTCCTGCCGCTGCGCCAGGTGTATGCCTTCGAGCCAATCCCGGCCAATCTGCCGCCGGAGTTCCAATCCCACATCCTGGGCGCGCAAGGAAACCTCTGGACCGAATATGTTCCCTCCCTCCGGCACGCCGAGTACATGATCTTCCCGCGGGAAATGGCCCTGGCCGAGGCGGCCTGGTCTCCCAAGGACTCGCGGAACTGGCGGGATTTCCTGCGCCGCCTGCAAGTCGATGAGAGCCGCCTGGAGAAGCTGGGGGTCAATTACCGGCGCAATCCCGAGGAAACCGGCGAATAGGATTCTTATTGACTATACAGGGCGCGATAAAAATCCTGGTTGTCCGCAAAGGGAATGCTGATCGGCCGGCTGGGATTGGGGCTGTAATTGGTGGCCACGGAATTCCAATTGACCAGGTCGGGCGATTGCTGGATGACGTAAGTGACGTTGCTCTGGCCCACGAGCGTAAAGCTCAACCCCCCAGCCCCGCAGGACGGGTCGCACAAGGCGGGCGGGAGCAGGGCGTCCAACCGTTGAATGAACGGGGCCGCCACAGTCTTGGCCTGGTTTAAGCCGGGCGGGGAATAGACCCGCCACACTTGAGCGGAGGTGTCCAAGGCGTAAAGGTTGCCAACGTTATCCCAGGCGACATCGGTGTATTGGTCGCCTCCCGTGGTGTCGAGGTTGCGCAACAACTGGCCGTTGGTCGCGGAATAGAGATTCAAAAAACCCGTGTCCAATTGCGAACTGCCGCCCCCTCCCCGGATGGCGACAGCCAGCAGCGTGCCCGTCGGATCGACTGCGATGCCGTAGGCTTCCAGCAAATTGGTGTCTCCGCTGCCAATGGCCCACAGGGCATTGGTCTCCGGCGTTCCGGCATAGGGAGCGTAGGACATGACCACCATGCCGGGTTCGGAGGTTGGAAGCAGGAACTGAATTGCATAAATGATCCCGGTGCTGTCAATGGCGATATCGTAAGGTGAATTGGACAGGGGCGATGCACTTGTCACCGGCACGATAACCACGCCGGTGTCGTTGGTGGCGACCGTGCCGCTGGAGGTGATCTCCCAGCGCAGAATCCCCGCCGACCCGTTGGGATTGTAGTCCGGCATCCAGATTTCCTTATTGGTTCCGGTCCCCGTGACACAAACACCGCTCAACTGGGGATAAGGGTCGAGGTTGGTGGGATAATTGTACATCCCCAACACCTCCAGAATTTGGTTCGTGGAGATCGTCTGATCAAACCCATAAACCACGCCCGATTCGGAGTAATCGTCAATATAAACCTCGTCATCGGCGGAAATCGCGATCTTCCACGGACTGTAATCATAAGGATACATGGCGGAGCCCCAAGACAACCCGCCGTTGCTGAACCCGCCCTCGTCCGCCTGGCTGCCATCCGCGTTGCACTTGATGATGCCAACCTGGGCCCCAGGTCCGCTGCCTGAGGGATCGGTGGTGGCATTGGCCACAAAGACCCGTCCGTAATAGGGGCTGTTGGTGTTGCGGTTCACGCTCACCCCGCGCGGCGCCCAGGCCATAAAATTCGTCCCGTCATCGGTGATATTGGTCCAGGTGCCATATCCGGCGGAGGCGGCGGTAATGCTGACGGTGTAGATGCCGCCCGCGGCGGCGGAGCCGTCATCGTTGGTGCCGTCCCAGAGGAAGCTGTTGAGCCCGAGTAACGTTCCGGGTTCACCATTGGTGGCGGCAAAGCTTTTGACGACATTCGTGCCGGACCAAATCAACACGGAAACACCGGCAGTGGCGTTGTCGTTGAGGATGTAGCTGATGCTCAGGCGGCTCCCCGGGAAGATGACGCCGGCGTTGAGGGAACCGTTGAGCCGGATGTCGGTGGCATAGACATTGGCGCGCACGGAGCCTCCGGTGAGGCACAGTAGCAAAAGTCCAACCCAAAACAGCTTGCTGCGGCTCGCGATTGTCATTCCAAGGATCACCTTCTTACAGGCCAGAATATCAGATGGCGAGTCGGATTCAAGCCTTTCTTAGCTTAACCGCTCAAATTGGCGGTTGACAATTCAAAAATTATGAATCAATCTATCCGTATTCGTTGATATGATTTAATATGGAAAAGCACGCCGGTTTCATGAAGGCGCTCAAATGCCGTGAATGCGGGCGGGAATACCCGCTGACCGCCAACCATGTCTGTGAGTTTGATTTCGGCCCCCTGGAGGTGGTCTATGATTATGATCGCATCCGGCACAGCCTGACGCGCGCCTCCATTCAGGCCCGCCCCAAAAGCATGTGGCGCTTTCGCGAGTTGCTCCCCGTGGCGGGCGAGCCGACCGTCGGGCTGGAAGTGGGCTGCACTCCCTTGCTCAAGGCGGACCGCCTGGCGCGGCGGCTCGGCATTCGTGAGTTGTGGATCAAGAACGACGCGGTCAATTATCCCACCCTTTCCTTCAAGGACCGCGTGGTCAGCGTGGCCTTGAGCCGCGCCAAGGAACTGGGCTTTACCACCGTCGCCTGCGCCTCCACCGGCAACCTCGCCAATTCCGTCGCCGCCAACGCCGCCGCCGCGGGCCTCAATGCCTACGTCTTCATCCCCTCCGACCTCGAACAGAGCAAAGTCGTCAATTCCCTCATTTACGGCGGCCACGTCATCGGCATCAAGGGCCACTACGACGAGGTCAACCGGCTTTGCGCTGAGATCGCGGGCAAATATCCGTGGGCTTTTGTCAATGTGAATATGCGGCCCTATTACGCCGAAGGCTCCAAGAGCATGGGCCTGGAAATTGTCGAGCAGCTCGGCTGGCGCATCCCCGCCCACACCGTCGTCTGCATGGCCTCGGGTTCTCTGCTCACCAAGATTTACAAGAGCTACCAGGAGGCCATGAAGCTGGGGCTGGCGCCGGAAGCAAGACCGCGCATTCACGGCGCCCAAGCCACCGGCTGCTCGCCCATCTCCACCGCACAGAAGGCCGGGATGGATTTCTTCAAGCCTGTCAAGCCCAACACCATCGCCAAATCCCTTGCCATTGGCACGCCCGCCGACGGCTTCTACGCCCTTCGCGTCATGAAGGATACCGGCGGCTCGGCCGAGGATGTGAGCGACGACGAGATTCGTGACGGCATCAAGCTTCTGGCCGAATGCGAGGGCATCTTTGCCGAAACGGCCGGCGGCGTCACCGTCGGCGTTGCCAGAAAATTGATTGCCTCCGGCGCCATTCCGGCCGATGATTCCGCCGTGTTATGCATCACCGGCAATGGGCTGAAAACTCTCGACGCTGTCGTGGGCCACGCCGGATACACCCGCGAAATCCGGCCGAGTCTGAGGGAATTTGAAGCCTTGCTCGACGCGGAAGAGCACGCGCCGGCCCGCGCCTGAGGCGCAACAAACTCGAAATGCCATGACAGTCAAAGTTCGCATTCCAACGCCCTTGCGCAAATTGACGCACGATGAGGAAATCGTCCAGGTCGGCGCCGCCACCGTCGGCGCCGCCATTGCCGAGTTGCAATCCCGCTACCCGGGCATCAAGGAGCGCTTAACCGATGACGCTGGCAACGTCCGGCGCTTCGTCAACGTCTATGTCAACGAGGAGGACATCCGCTTTCTGCAAAACCAGGAGACCCCCCTCAAGAACGGCGACGAAATCAGCATCATCCCCGCCATTGCCGGCGGATAAGAAAGGCCCCCCATGCCCCCCAAGAAATCCAAAACCCCTGCCGCCAGCGCCGCGCCGCCCACGCACACCCGGCTCTGGCTGATGTACCCGCCCAAATTGATCACCAACCCGGTTATATGGGAATTGGCCCGGAAATTCCCCGTCGTCACCAACGTCCGCCAAGCCAGCGTGACCGATGAAATCGGCATCGTCTGCCTGGAAATTGGCGGGGAACGCCCGCACGTCAAAGCGGCCATCAAATGGCTGGAGAAGATCGGCATCAAGGTCGAACCGGTCGAAATCAGCGTTATTGAGAGCTAAGGTTTTCCCCTACAAAATTCACATGTTTTAGTCAATCACCTCTTGACCCGTGCGCCCCATTGGGATAATCCTCTCAAGTCTTCTCGTTAGATTGTGACGGATAGATTTGGAATTTCAGTCGCGCGCGAAACCTATGACAAAACGTGATCTTGTAGTCCGCATCAGCGAAGAAACAGGGCTGGTCCAACAACAGGTCTTGGAAGTAGTCCAACGCACCCTCGATCACATCTCCGACGCTGTGGCGGCGGGGACAACCGTCGAGTTGCGCAACTTTGGCGTCTTTGAGGTCAAGGTCCGCAAGGCGCGGGTCGGACGCAACCCCAACCAGCCCAAAACCGACGTGCCCATTCCGCGCCGCACGGTTGTCAAGTTCAAGCCAGGCAAGGAAATGCGGGACGCCGTGATGAAATTGTCCGCCGTCACCCCGACCCCCGCGCGGTAGAAAACGGGAAGAAAAGCGCCCGGCAGGCGGCGGAATTTTCTATTTGAAAGTGACCGCAAGTTGGCTAATGTCTTGCCATGCCAATCAACCCACTTCATTCGCCTCTCGGACTCATCCTGACTCTGGGGTTGCTCCTGCCGGCGGCCTTGACCGCGCAAGATAAGGCGCCTGTCAGCGACTCCATCCCCAGTCAAAACGGCGACATCAGCATATACCCCATCAATCACGCCACGATGGCACTGGCATGGAAGGGGCAGACAGTGTATATCGACCCGGTCGGCGGCGCGGCGGCTTTCAAAGGTTTGCCGGCGCCGGATTTGATCCTCATCACTCATATCCACCCCGATCATTTCAGCGTCCAAACCCTCAACGCCGTCGCAGGCGACAAGGCCAGACTGGCGGCGCCCCCTTCGGTTGTCGCCAAACTCCCATCCAACCTGGCCGCTCGCGCCGCGACCATGACCAACGGCCAGAGCGAGGACTTCCAAGGCATTGGTGTCGAGGCCGTGCCGGCCTACAATCTGACCGCGGCCCGTCTGAGCAATCATCCCAAAGGCCGTGACGACGGCTACGTGCTAACGATGGGGGGCAAACGAATCTATGTGAGCGGCGACACGGAGGATGTCCCTGAAATGCTGGCGCTCAAGAACATCGACGTCGCTTTTGTCTGCATGAACCAGCCCACGATGAACGTCGATCAGGCCGCCCGCGCGGTCCGGGCGTTCAAGCCCAAGATTGTTTATCCCTACCACTATCGGGGGTCGGACCTGGAGAGATTCAAGACGCTGGTCGGCGCGGATCAAGGGGTGGAAGTGCGGATCAGAGATTGGTACGCGACCCGATGACACCTCCAAACGCCGCATTGTGAAAACCGTTCGTCTCGGCATTATCGGCATGGGCAACATCGGCAGCCACCATGCGAACTACCTTTTGGACGAACAAGTCAAACGGTGCGAACTCAGAGCGGTCTCCGATGCGTCCTTCGACAAGCTTTCCCCGTTCCAACAGCGCGGGTTGAGAGTATTCGCATCGGGCGGGGATTTGATTCGATCGGGGGAAACCGACGCGGTGATCATCGCGACGCCCCATTTTCAACACACCGCCCTGGGTATCGCCGCGCTCAAGGCAGGGTTGCACGTCTTGGTGGAAAAGCCCATCTCCGCCCACAAGGCCGACGCCGAAAGGCTCATCGCCGAGCGGCGGCAGCATCCGGCGCAAGTCTTCGCGGCGATGTTCCAATTGCGACTCGAATCCCGCTACGCCAGGATCAAGAAGCTCATCACCGACGGTGATTTGGGGCAGGTTGCCCGCTTTTCCTGGATCATGACGGATTGGTTCCGCTCGGAGGCCTATTATTCCAGCGGAGGCTGGCGCGCCACTTGGAAGGGGGAGGGCGGCGGCGTTCTCATCAACCAGTGCCTCCACCAATTGGACCTCTTGCAATGGCTTCTGGGCATGCCCGCCCGCGTCCGCTCGTTCGTCCAGTTGGGCCGCTTCCATAATATCGAGGTCGAGGACAACGTCACCGCTTACCTGGAATTTCCCAACGGCGCCACCGGCGTGTTCGTCTCAACCACCGGAGAGGCCCCTGGCACCAGCCGCTTTGAGATCGCCGGAGAAATGGGCCGATTGCTCCTGGAAAACGACAAATTGACCTTCATCCGCAACGAAGTCTCCATGTTCGAGCAGTGCAAGACCTCCCGCCTCGGCTTCCAAAAACCGGCGGTGTGGAACGTCGAAATCCCCTTTGACAAACAACCCGCCCGGCACGCCGCGGTGACCCAGAATTTCATTGACGCCATCCTGGACGGCGCCCCGCTCATCGCTCCCGGCGAGGAGGGAATCCACTCCATCGAACTGGCCAACGTCCTGCTCTATTCCGGCCTCATCGGGCAGACGGTCGAGCTGCCTCTGGACGGCGCCACCTACGAGAAAAAACTCAACGAACTCATCGCCGCCTCGAAATTCGAGAAAAAAGTGGCGCCGGTTTCGACCGAGGATTTCACCCAATCTTTTCGGAGCTGATATGATTCTGACCGGCATCGGAGACGAGGCGGGCGCTCCGCTGGACGCCCAAATCAAAGCCGCCCGCCAACTGGGCTGGAGCCACCTGGAGATGCGGGCGGTGGAACTTCCCGGCTTTGCCAGGGGCAACCTCCACGACATCCCGGAGCAGGCCTTCGAGCTGGCCGCCGCGCGCCTCCAGGAAGCCGGCGTGGGTGTTTACTGTTTCGCCTCCACCATCGCTAACTGGTCCGCCAAACTTTCCGATCCGTTCCAAATCACCCTCGACCAGGTGCGCCGTTGCATCCCGCGCATGCAACGCCTCGGCGCCAATTACGTCCGCATCATGAGCTACAAGCCGGACGACGCCGAATCCAAGACGCCGCCGGAGGTCTTCCGCCGGGTCGCCGAGGTGACCCGCATGTTCCGGGACGCCGGCCTCCAGCCCGTCCATGAGAACTGCATGAACTACGGCGGAATGAGCTGGCGGCACGCCCTGGAACTCCTGGAAAAATGCCCCGGCCTCAAATGGGTCTTCGACACCGGCAACCCCGTTTTCAATCCCGACCGCAGCCTGCCCCCGCCGTGGCCGCGCCAGAACCCGTGGGAATTCTGGGAGCACATCCGCGATCACGTCGTCCACATCCACGTCAAGGACGCCATTTACGTCCCGGCCAAAAGGGACTGCGACTACACGTATCCCGGCAAAGGCCGCGGCCGGGTGCGCGACATCCTGGCCAACGCGCTGGGGCGCGGCTACGACGGCGGCATCTCCATCGAGCCGCACGTCGCGGTGGTTTTCCACGACGCCGCTGCGCAGCCCGAAGGCCAGGTTCTGTTTGACAGCTTCGTCCGCTACGGTCGGGAGCTGGCCTCCATGATCGCGGAGATCAAGGCCGGAGTTTCGGGTTGACTTTGGCGCGGGGCGGCTTCAGTTTCCGGGCAGAATCTGCCGAATTGAAATATCCAAATCCAAAATGAAAATGCTCCTCACACTTGCAGCCGCCACGATGCTGGCGGCTTCCTTGCAGGCCGCGCCCAAAAGGCTCCTGGTCGTCTCCACCACTGCGGGGTTCCGGCACAGCTCGATTCCCACCCTGGAAAAGCTCCTCGCCGACTTGGGCCAATCCAGCGGCGAGTTCACCGTCGATTACGTCCGCCAGCCGGCCGCCGGGGACGATTTGAGTGGGCGGATGAAGGCGGCGCTGCAAAAACTCTCGCCCAAGTCCTTGGCAGATTATGACGGCGTGGTCTTTGCCAGCACGACGGGCAACCTGCCGCTCCCCGATCCGCAGGGGTTTCTGGACTGGATCAAGGCGGGCCACGCGTTCATCGGCATCCACGCCGCCAGCGATACGTTCCACAACTGGCCCGCTTTCATCGACATGCTGGGGGGGGAATTTGACCGTCACGGCGCGCAAGTCAGCGTGGACTGCCTGAACCAGGACCCGGCAAACCCGGCCTGCGCCGCCTTGCCCAAGACGTGGACCATCACGCAGGAGGAGATTTACCAGTTCAAGAATTACGACCCCGCGAAAGTGCATGACCTTCTCATACTTGACAAACATCCCGAAACGCGCGCGCCCGGGCATTACGCCGTGGCCTGGTGCAAGCCCTACGGCACGGGGCGGGTCTTCTACACCTCCCTGGGCCATCGCGAAGACATCGTGGACGCGAACCCCAATCTGGCCAGGCGGGTCAATTCCATTGAAATCAGCAAGGCCTATCAAGCGCACATTCTGGGCGGCATCGAGTGGGCGCTGGGCTTGAAGGGCCAGTAAGGGGCCGTCAAAAAATAACCTCAGCTCACAGTCTCGGCGCTATACCGCGCCAGGATGCCCGTTCGCACGGCCTGCCGAAAGACGCGCAGATTCTGCCGCACGTTCAAATTGCCCGGCAGCGGAGCATAAACGGCCGCGAAATTCGTGCGCCCCAGCGCCTGGGTGCGGCATGTCGCAAGCTCCATTCCGTCAATTTCGATTGCGCCTGAATCAGGCTGGAGGACGCCCAGAATCATGCTGATCGTCGTCGTCTTCCCAGCCCCATTGGGGCCAAGCAGACCGACGATCTCCCCGCGGTTCACCTGGAAAGAAATGCAGTCCACGGCGATCTTGTCGCTGTAAGCCTTCCGCAGGTTCCTGATCGATAAAACACTGTGCATTCAGAGGAGTCGTTCGCCTGATCAAACCGGCCGCATCGGCAATCGTCCGGCGCGCGTCGGAAGTTTACCGCCATCGCCTCCCATCCGACAAGCGGATCGCGCGGCGGGGGCCGGACAGAATTCTTCGGGGCTCGACCTCACCCCTGCCCTCTCCTCCAGGAGAGGGAGAATCATAGCAGGGCGTCGCGGAATCGGAACAACTTTATTATTGTCAGAGATGGCGCGGGAAGTTTAACCGGCGCGGCGTTCGCGGGCGCGGTGGAGGGTTGTTCCAAGGAATCTTCCGATGCGGCCCCAAAAGGGTCAAACCATGGATCTTGCGGGCGCCGGGCCGCCCCATTGGCTTCGTGAAAGTTGCTTCATAAATTCTGCGGCAATCCCCTATTGGCTCTGAGAGGCCTGGAGGATTTCGCGAAGCAAATCGGCGGCGGTCCACTTGTTGCCGGGGAGGATTTTGCGGATGCGCCCGCGGGGATCGACCACGACGGTGCGGAGGTTGTGGCCGATGCTGTCCCCTTCCCGCCAGAATTGCTGGCCAAATTGATCGGACAATTCCTCCAACTGGCGGGCTTGGCCCGTGAGAAAGCTCCAATGGCGGGGGTCATAATGGGTGGCCAGGGCGTAAGAGAGGAGGCGCGAGGGCGAATCGTTGGCGGGATCAAAGGAGATGGAGAGGAGTTGCCACTGGGCGGGAGCGTTGGTCATGGTTTCCAAAGCTTGGGCGGCTTGGGCGAAGTTGGCGGTCATGCGGGGGCAGAAATCCGGGTAGGGGCAGCTCGTGAAGAAGAACGTCAACGCCAGGACGCGGCCCTTGAATTGGCCCAGACTGACAGGCTGGCCCAATTCGTTGGTCAAATGATAGTCTGGCAGCAGGTCCCCTTCCTCGAGCGGTGGCAAGGCGCGGATGGCGTGAAAACCCGGCGGAGCGGTTTTTTTGTCTTCGGCGGTTTTGGGACTGGAACTGGAGTTGAGCCGGTAAAGGCTGTCGATCCAGCCCGCGGCGGGTGTGACAACGAGGTGAAATTGTACTTCGTCCCCCGGTTGAAGCCCACGGAGGAGATGGGTGTCGTTGACCTCGAAGGGCATTGTCATCGCGGGCATATAATTGGAGATGGCTTCGTGGCGGATGATGGCGGTTTTGCCATCGGGTTCCAGCTCTTTTATAACTCCCTTGACGACAAACATTTGGGAAGAGGGCTGCGGCGCGGTAGCCGGGGTTGAGGCGGGATGGCGATTGCAGGCGGGGAAGAGCGCGGCGCAACAGAGGGGGAGAAGGGCTGTGGACAGTTTTCGCATAGAAAATGCCAAAAAGTAGCCGATGAATTTCACAAACAAAAATTGACTGTCCTGCGCCCTTTGTTAGAGTTCCGGGCATAAATTAAGACTCGCCAAACCCGCGAGGATTACAGGACTGCTTTTTTATGGCTAAAGAATCATCAAAATCACAGAAATACGTTTATTTATTTGGCAACAAAACAGCCGACGGCAACGGCGGCATGAAACCCCTCTTGGGGGGCAAAGGCGCCAACCTGGCCGAAATGACCCGCATCGGCCTGCCCGTTCCCCCCGGCTTCACCATCACCACCGAAGTCTGCACTTATTATTACGCCCACCACAAATCCTATCCCAAGGAAATGTGGCCGCAAGTCAAGGCCGGCGTGGCGAACACGGAGAAGATCCTCGGCAAGCGTTTCGGGGACGTGCAGAAGCCCCTTTTGGTCGCCGTGCGTTCGGGAGCGCGCGATTCGATGCCGGGCATGATGGACACGATCTTGAACCTGGGCCTGAATGATCAGACCGTGGTGGCGCTGGAGAAGGCCAGTGGCAACCCCCGTTTCGCCTGGGACTGTTACCGCCGGTTTATCCAGATGTATGGCGACGTCGTCATGGGGGTGCAAAAGGCGGCCAACGAGGACCATGAACCCTTTGAAACCGTCATCGAAGGCCTCAAGAAGGAACTGTTCCCGAAAGATCAGCATGTGGAAGACACGCAGATCAACGCCGCCGGACTTCAGGAGTTGGTCAAACGATTCAAGGCCCTCATCAAGGAGCGGACCGGCGAGGAATTCCCGACCGATCCGTGGAAACAACTCGAAGGGGCCATCGGCGCTGTCTTTGGTTCCTGGATGAATGATCGCGCCATTGTCTATCGCCGCAAATACAACATCCCCAGCGAATGGGGAACCGCCGTCAACGTGCAGTCCATGGTCTTCGGCAACACCGGCGACAAATCCGGTTCCGGCGTGGCTTTTACGCGCGATCCCGCTTCCGGCGAGAAGGTGTTTTACGGTGAATTCCTCATCAACGCCCAAGGCGAGGACGTGGTCGCCGGCGTGCGCACGCCCAAACCGGTGGCTGAACTCATCAAGATCATGCCCCAGGCGGCCAAGGAGTTGGAACAGGTCCGGCAGACGCTCGAAAAGCATTTCCGCGACGTGCAGGATTTTGAGTTTACCATAGAAGACGGCAAGGTGTTCATGCTCCAGACCCGCAACGGCAAGCGCACCGGCCTGGCGGCCATCCGGTTCGCCGTCGAAATGGAGAAGGAGAAACTGATCTCGTGGGAAGAAGCGGTGCAGCGCGTGCCCGCCGATCAGTTGGACCAGGTCCTGGCGCCGGTTTTTGACCGCGCGGCCATCAAATCGGCCAAGTGCATTGCAAAAGGTCTCCCCGCCGGCCCGGGCGCGGCGACTGGCAAAGTCTATTTCAACGCCGACCGCGTCGTGGAAGCGGCGCACCGCGGCGAGAAGGTGTTGCTGGCGCGCATCGAGACGTCGCCCGAAGACTTGCGCGGGATGATCGCCGCGGAGGGCATCTTGACGGCGCGGGGCGGAGTCAGTTCGCACGCCGCGCTGGTCGCGCGGCAGATGGGCAAGGTGTGCGTCTGCGGCGCCGACGCCTTGCAGATTGATTACCAGGCGCGAACGTTGAAGGTCAGCGGGCAGACAATCAAGGAAGGGGATTTCCTTTCCATTGACGGCACCTCCGGCGAAGTGTACGCCGGGGAATTGAAGACCGCGCCATCAGAGATCGTCCAGGTGCTCGTGGCCAAGACCCTTGCCGCCAAGGAGAGCCGCACCTTCCAGTATTACGCGCAGTTGATGAAGTGGTGCGATAAAGCCACCCGCATGCACGTGCGCACCAACGCCGATTCCCCCGAACAAACGGCCAACGCTTTGGCCTTTGGCGCGGTGGGCATCGGCCTGTGCCGCACTGAGCACATGTTCTTCCAGGGCGATCGGATCGACGCCATGCGCGAAATGATCCTCGCCGACAATCTGGAAGATCGAAAAAAGGCCCTGGCCATTCTTCTGCCCTATCAGCGCGACGACTTCGCGGGAATTTTCCGCGCTCTCAAAGGATTCCCGGCGACCATCCGCACCCTGGACCCGCCGCTGCATGAATTCCTGCCCCACGAAGACGCGGCGCAGAAAGACCTGGCTGTCAAGATGGGCGTGCCAGTGGAGAAGATCAAACGGCGCGTGGCGGAGTTGCATGAGTTCAACCCCATGCTCGGCCTGCGCGGCTGCCGTCTGGGCATCGTCTTCCCGGAGATCACCGAGATGCAGACGCGCGCCATCATCGAAGCCGCCGTCCAGGTCCAAAAGGAAGGCATCAAAGTCAAACCCGAGATCATGATCGTCCTGGTCGGTTTCCCCAAGGAACTCCAACTCCAGTTGGAAGTCGTCCACCGCACGGCCAAGCTGGTGCAGGAAGAGACCAAAACAAAAATCCAATATCTGGTCGGCACGATGATTGAAATCCCGCGCGGCGCGCTGGTGGCGGACGAGATCGCCAAGGACGCCCACTTCTTCAGCTTCGGCACCAACGACCTGACCCAGACCTGCCTGGGCATGAGCCGCGACGATTCAGGCCACTTCCTGCCGCAGTACCAGGAACAGGAGATCATCAAGCAGAATCCCTTCGCCACCATCGATCAAACCGGCGTCGGCGCCTTGATCAAGATCGCCGTCGAAAAAGGCCGCCAGACCCGTCCCGACATCAAGTTGGGAATCTGCGGCGAGCACGGAGGCGACCCGGCGAGCGTGAAATTCTGCCATCGCACCGGGTTGACGTACGTCAGTTGCTCCCCCTTCCGCGTGCCCATCGCCCGCCTTGCCGCGGCCCAGGCCGCCCTGGAAGAAAAGGCCAAGGACAAGAAGAAGTAGAGCCGGGAGCGGCGCGGCCGGGAAGCCGCAATAGATCACTGAAAAGTGCGAATTGAGAGTCTCAATTCGCACTTTTCTTCTTTACACGTCATTCGTTCCCTGGCTTTTCCATGAACACACGGCGTCAGTCCACATAGTTGGAGGTTGGGCGGCGCGGCAATCACGGCTTCTTGAGCTTCACAGCTTCGCGGACCATATGCGCGGCATCCCAGGAATCTTCAATCCCCAAAAAACTCCGCCCGGCGAACCCCCAATCCTTGGCGAAGTTCGATGGGGCGACGCCACACAAGCGTTAACCTGAAGATGTGTCGGCGGGAGAGGGAAAATGATCTCCTTTTCATTTTTCTGACCCCATCTTTCTGACTTGAATCACGGCGACAACCCGCCCCATCCCCCTGAGTCCGATGAATCAAAAGGACTTTGACCAGCTTGACTACGAAGTGACGCGCCATGCCTTCGAGTGCCAGGGTCAGCTACGCCGCCTTGCGATGGCGTGTGCAATTGGCGTCGTTGAACAAGTGACATAAAGTCAGAAAAAGAGTCTTGACACGTTCGCTGTTCCAGGGGGGAAAACCCTTATTTGAGCGCCTTTGGACAAAAATAATGGATTGACGGATTTTTGACATTATGAGCAGATGAACCGTCGAGCGAAAGTTTTGTACTCGAACCAAATTGGCCGGCATTTGCTTTTGAAATGGAATCATTATGAAGAACCAAATCAGACGTCTTTTTGCGCTGCTCCTGCTCCCAGCCCTCAGCCTCCAAGCCTCAACCGCCCGCGCCCAAAACACCGTGTTCACTTATCAGGGACAGGTGTTGGACAATGGCGCCAATTTCACCGGCTCCGGCCAGTTTAAGTTCGCCCTGGTGACCAGCGCGAATGGGGCCAGCCAGGCCACCGCCACAGCCGATCCGCCGAGCAACGGCTACATCACCGGCTACACGGTCACTGCGGGCGGCAGCGGCTATCTTACCGCGCCGACGGTAACGGTGGTTGGCGGCGGTGGTTCTGGCGCGCAGGCCAAGGCCGAGATCAGCAGTGGCGGAGTCGTAACGAATCTGGCCGTCGTCAGCTTCGGCAATGCCAACTACACGAGCGCACCCACGGTGACGATTGCCGCGCCGCCGGCATTGACCACCTACACAACCTACTGGAGCAACGATGGCACGAGCAGCGCCGGGAGCGAACCGGCGGCCGCCGTGAACGTCGGGGTGGCCAACGGCCTGTTCACCGTGGCGTTGGGCGACACGAACGTGGCCAACATGACGGCCATAGAGGTTTCGACCTTTTACCAGCCCAATCTGCAATTGCGGACGTGGTTCAGCGACGGCGTCAACGGTTTTGCCGCCTTAAGCCCGCTGCTGAACCTCTCCGCGGCGCCGTATTCGATCATGGCCAACAGCGCCAGCAATCTGGTGGGGACGCTGCCGGCCAGCCAGTTGACGGGGGAGTTCAGCGGCAACGCGGGCGGTTTGACCAATCTCAACGCCTCGCAATTGACCGGCGGCACGGTGCCCGTGGCGGCGTTGCCGTCCGTGGTGGTGACGAACACGGCAACGGGCGTGACGTTGAGCGGCACATTCACCGGCAATGGTGCGGGTGTGACCAATGTGACTGCGTCCACGCTGGCGACACCCCAAGGCATGACGTTGATCCCGGCGGGAACGTTCACGATGGGGAACTCCATCGGGGATAGCGACATCACCGATGCAACGCCCACGAACATCACGGTGTCGGCATTTTACATGGACATCAATCTGGCAAGCTACGCGCAATGGCAGTCGGTGTATTTCTGGGCGACGAATAACGATTATAGCTTTGACAATGCCGGTTCCGGCAAGGCGCCGAATCATCCGGTGCAGAGCGTGAACTGGTTTGATGTTGTGAAGTGGTGCAATGCGCGGTCGCAGCAGGCGGGTTTGACTCCGGTATATTACACGGATGCGGCGTTGACTCAGGTGTATTCGGCTGGGGATGTCGCCCCTTATGTGAACTGGGGGGCCGGCGGGTATCGGTTGCCGACGGAAGCGGAATGGGAGAAGGCGGCGCGGGGCGGGTTGAGCGGGCAACGTTTTCCGTGGGGCGACATCATCACGGAAAATCTGGCCAACTATTATGGAAATACCAGCGACTATGGCTATGATTTGGGGCCGAACGGCTACAATGCCCTTTTCGACACCGGGGCGTATCCCTACACGAGTCCGGCAGGCTATTTTGTGGCGAGCGGATATGGGTTATACGACATGGCTGGAAATGTGGAAGAGTGGTGTTGGGATTGGTACGGGTCGCCGTATGGTCAACCAACAACTACTAATCCAACAGGGCCGCCATCTGGGAGCGGCCGTGTTTTGCGCGGCGGCGGTTGGTACGGCTCCGCCGTCCTCGCGCGGTGCGCCTATCGCTACGACTTCAACCCGCTCCTCGGCAACCACTACGTCGGGTTCCGTTGTGTGAGGGGGCTTTAGTTTTTGTTCTTTTACTCTTTGTCCCTATTGAAAGCCAGCGCAGCGGTGAATTTTTTTAGAGAATTGACATGACAGAAAGCGACAACATTTTGACCAAGTTGCAAGACCTGCTGGTTTATTTGATCCCGCAACCGAACAAGTTTCCACGCGACCAGAAGTTTGTGCTGGGCGACCGGATTGAGACGTGAAATGCGATGTGCGGAGATTTTTATGAAATGAAACCATGCGAAACCGATCCATTTTAAAAATGAAAAATAGTATCCTCACCGCTTGCCTGATGATTGCAGGCTTGCTGTTGGCACTGCCCCAACTTCAAGCGCAATCATACTCCATTGGCTGGTATAAAATCGCGTGCGGCGGCGCCGCCGCCGGCGGCGGCCAGTATTCCATCAGCGGCACCATCGGCCAGCCGGACGCCGGCGGCGCGATGAGCGGCGGCAATTATTCGCTGACCGGCGGCTTTTGGAGTTTGATTTCCGTCGTGCAAACGGCGGGGCTTCCCAACCTGGCCATCACCCATTCCGGCAACAGCGTCATTATCTCCTGGCCGAACACGGCCAATTTCGCCTTGCAACAAAACAGCAATCTGGCCGCGTCGGGGGGTTGGACAGCCAGCGGCTACGCCGTCAGCACCAACGCCAGCGGCGCGAACAGCATTACCATCACGCCGCCGGCTGGGAGCCTGTTTTTCCGCCTCCGCGGCCCGTAACCCGAGTTTTACAACAGGGTCTCGCAGGGGACGGAACAAATTATGGGACTGCACCGCTCGCGGATGCTGCTCGCCCCTCCCGGAATTAAGGGGAAGTCGGGAGGGGCGAGCGCCTGCGAGACCCTGACTCAAGTTCCCTCGCGCCAAGGCAACATGTTCATCTCCCCCTGGTACGGCCAATACTCCGAGCGGGCGACTATTCCCACCTGCGCGCCTCCCCTAATCCTCGCCTAACGACCGCAAGCCCGAATGAGTTCGGCGCAAAAGAAGAAACCTCAAGATTCGTGCCAATAAAGAAATCCGAGTCAACTGCGAACCACGCGAACCACGCGAAAAATCCCGATTATTCGCGTGGTTCGCGTGGTTCGCGGTTCAAAAAAAATCCCTTAGGCGAGGATTGGGGGCCTCATTGATCTCTTGAACGCTCATTTCTTAAAGGTTAGTCCCGCTCCGGCAAACTGGCGGGAGGCTTTGAATGGGATTCTTCGAAAAGCGTTGCGTTCCGTAATTGTTGTTGTATGTTGGCGGCGTGGACGGGAAAAAGCGGATGTTCATTGAAATAGGCCGGTTTGCGGAAAGCTG
>PLGF01000142.1 GCA_003138485.1 Verrucomicrobiales bacterium
TTCCCTACTGTCTGAATCGCAGTTGTAACAATCGCATTCAAAACTTTTCGCCCTCCCCGGAAGGCCCTTCCCCGCTCGCTCAGGAGTCGGCTTCCGCTGGTTCCCCTTCCGCTTCTTCTTCTTCATCTTCGTCCTTTTCCCGCGCCTCCGAACAGCCGGTCATTTTCATCGCCCCCACAAATAAGCCGGTGAAAAGCCCGCCGCTGGTCAGGGTGTTGCGGAAAAATTCCCAAGTCGGCGGATACTGGGGCATCCCACGCGTCAACGCTTGAACCCATCCTCCCAGCGTTTTGGCGTAGTAGGGTGAGGCCAGCCAGGCCGCCGTGTTGGTCACCAAGTAGAACAGCATCGCGCCCGCGACGCCCCCGCCCACCAGCAGCCACCATGGCCTTCTCCGTCCCACCATCCGACCCAGAGCGATCAAACTGGCGTAAACGAGATAATTGGGCGCCTGTTGAATCAAGAACTGGCTCCAGGAAAAAGCGCCATTGCTGTAGAATACGAACGAGAGAAGCCAATCGCTCGCCGCCAGTACCACCAGGGGAACGATCCAGCCCAACGCGCCGGGCACATAAAGACCGGCGCAAAAAACAATCGCGTAAGCCGCGCTGAAATTCTGCGGCATCAGTCCTGGCCATCGGCTCAAAACGAGCACCACCATGAACAGCGAGGGCCAAACCAGGTTTCTCTTCACGCCCGCATCATACAGAAGCGATTGCCAAACACAAGCCTTGCCGTTCCACTTGGAGTACTACGGCGAAATCTGCTGAACCTGCACCACCGGCGGGCTGATCTCCAGCATGGTGATGCTGGGTGGAACGTCGGCTTGCAAGGCCTCCGTCACCGTGCCTTTGGCATGGAAATCCGTCAGATTCAGATAAACCTTGAAGTCTTGCTTCGCCGCCCTTTCCAGGCTGGCCTTCTCCCCCTCGGCGATGATGACGACTTCTTTGGGCGTTAATCGAAAGACCCGGGTGTCTCCAGGGGCGGTCTGAATGGTAACCGGCACGCGGATATACTCATGGGGCAGCGGCTGCTCGAGAGTCAGTTGGCTCAAGGCGGCGTCGTGGCGGATGCCGTCGTGGATGAAGAACCAGATGACAGTGGCCAGGACCACGGAGAAGGCCTTGAGCCAGAAATTGCGAAGGATGAGGTTCTGGAAGGACATCAGGTTTTGGGTTGCGAATCAGCCGCAACAGGGCCGCCTTTGGCGGACTCCCCGGGGCGCATGAGGCGCAGAAGCCGATTCGGCTTGCTCGGATTGACGAAAATCGAAGTCAGGAACGCCCGCAACTGCTCCGCGGTAACTCCACGCACCAACTGGCCCTTGTACGCGTGGGAAATGGCCCCGGTTTCCTCCGACACCACCACGACCACCGCGTCGGTCTCCTCGGACAAGCCGATGGCGGCGCGGTGGCGTGTCCCCAGCGAGGCGTTCAAGTCCTGGCGCTGCGTGAGGGGAAAGATGCACGCCGCGTAGGTGATGCGGCCGCCCTTGATGATCACCCCGCCATCGTGGATGGCGTTGTTGGGAAAGAATATCGTTTCCAACATTTCAGGCGTCGCCTCGCAATCGACCAGCAGACCTGATTCGGTCGCCTCCTGTAAACTGATGCTCTGCTCGATCGCGATGAGGGCGCCAATGCGCACCTCGGAAAGCCGTTCGACGGTCTGAATGACGACCTCGATATTCTCCCGCTGCTCGTGGCTCGTGGCAAAAATGGGATGGGTCCCCAGTTCAGCCAGAATCCGGCGCAATTCCGGCTGAAAAATGATGAGGACCGACACCGCGGCGAAGGTGACGAAGGAGCGCAGCAACCAACTGAGCACCTCCAACTGGAGCAGAACCGACAGTACGGTCAGGCTCAAGACCAAAAGGACGAATCCATATACCACCGGCGCCCCGCGCGTGCCGCGAACGAAGTTGAAGCTGTAGTAAATGCCCACCGCCAGAATGGCTATCTCCAAGGCGGGACGCCATCCCCTGGCAACGACACTATCGATCAAATGTAATATATGCGGCATTTGCCTGCTGTTCCATCAGCGCTTCTGTCATGCGAACCGCGTGGCGCGTCCCCGCGACGTCGTGGCACCGGATAATGCGCGCGCCCTTTTGCACCCCCCAGCAGGCGCACGCCAGCGACGGCGCCAGACGGTCTTCCACCCCGGCGCCGACGGCAGCTTCCATAAAGGATTTGCGCGAGGCCCCGAGCAACAACGGGCGCCCCCATTTTGTAAAGCGGCCCAATTCCGCAATCAACCGCAAATTTTCCCCGGGCCGCTTCCCGAATCCAATCCCAACGTCCAACACCACCTGCTCTGCATTGACACCGCACGAGCGCAAACGTTGCAAACGATTTTCAAAAAACCCCCCCACCTCCGCCACCACATCGTCATACCGGGGATTTTCCTGCATCGTCGCGGGCGAGCCTTGCATGTGGACGGCCACGTAGGCGGCGCCGCTTTCGGCCGCCAGCAGCCACATCTCATCCGCCTCACGATTGGCCCCGATGTCGTTGAGGATCGACGCCCCGGCCCGCAACGCCTCGCGGGCCACCGCCGGTTTGACGGTGTCGATGGAAAGCGGGACGGACACGGCGCCAGCCAGGCTCTCCAGGACAGGGATGACCCGGCGCATTTCCTCCGCTTCGCTCACGGGCTGGGACTTGGGCCGCGAGGATTCGCCGCCAATGTCGATGATATCGGCGCCCTCGGCCGCCAACTCCAGGGCCTGCGCCACGGCGGCATCGCGGGTCGCGAACCGGCAGCCTGGATAGAAGGAATCGGGCGTGACGTTGACAATGCCCATGAGCAGGGCCGGTCGCGGAAACGCAAATTCAAATCTGCGCGCGCGCAAGATCATGGTATGAGGCACGGGGCTTTCCGGCATCTCTCAACTATGGTCGTTGAACATCCCTGCTGTCAATCAGCCTTGAATAAAAGTCCTTCTGCCTCCCGGACAAGCCGGATAGATCAACCTCCTGTTCCGTCACCCGCAATAAGACGGGGAATTGTATTTCACGCTCTTGCACGGCCTTTGCGTCCAGCGATCTCATCAAGGCTGCTCCCGGACCGGTGCCAGCCTGAAGACCGTCACGTCATGCGGGGCGAGGTCGCCGGTGTAATCCTTGGCAGTTGTTCCCAGGCTCTCTTTCTGCCAGAGATCGCGTATTCCATAAACGCCCTTGAGGAAGGACAGATTCTCCCATTTGACCCTGATCCGCACCGTGCTTTCGCTGTTGTTGAAAAAGCACACCGCCCAACTGCCCGCGGACAACTCTTTGGCCCAGATTTCCTTTCCGGGATGCTCCATGAATTGGAAGCCCTCTTTGCCCAAAGGGTCCTGGTCCACCGCGATCAATTCCCGGTTGGTGAGAATCCCGCGGATTTCGTCCGGCATCTTCCTCGCGTCGTTTCCGGCCATCAGCGGCGCCGCGAGCATGCACCACAAACTGAAATGGGACCGGGATTCCGCGAGCGAAAGCCCCGCGTTGCCGACTTCCAGCATGTCCGGGTCGTTCCAATGTTCCGGCCCGGCATAGGGTTCGAGACCCATCTGGAGTTTGAGGATGTACTTCCATCCCATCGCATAGACATCCTGGCAGTCGTAGCAGTCGGTGATGTCGCCGGTGGTTCGCCAAAGTTGGGCGATTTTCGGCCCCCAGAGCCAGGGCTTGTTATTGCCCCATTCGCAAATGCTGAACACGATGGGCCGCCCGGCCGCATGCAACGCGTCACTCATCGTCTTGTAGGTCTCCTCCGCGTTGGCCGTGCCGTGTTCGCACCAGTCGTACTTCAAAAAATCAACTCCCCAAGACGCATACGTCCGCGCATCCTCAAATTCATGACCCCGCCCTCCGGGAAAACCCGAACACGTCTTTGTGCCGGCGCAATTGTGAATCCCGAATTTGAAACCTTTGGAATGCAGATAATCCCCCAGCGCCTTCATGCCGCTGGGAAAACGCGCCGGATCAGGTATCAAGGCGCCATGCGCATCCCGGCTCATCGATTCCCAGCCGTCATCAATCACGATGTAATTGAAACCCGCTTCCAGCATCCCCGACGAGATCAAAGCCCCGGACATTTCTTTGATCAGGTTTTCATCAATGTGGACGCCAAATGTATTCCAACTGTTCCATCCCATCGGAGGCGTTGGAGCCAGTTCCGGGAACTTCTGGGCGGCGACCGCCACCGGCAGCCACAACATGAGCATCAAGGCGGACTTTTTCAAATCATCAGCTTTCATACGGACTGCGCGGCTCGTCTGGCAATTGCATTTGCGACTATCTATGCGCCGCCACGTCGCCCGTCAAGCCGCGCCTGAACCCCCGTTCACCAGCCCCGATCCTTATTTGGGAATTCTTTCGTCATTGGAAACCTTGTGTCACAACCCGTTGACGGCTACGCTCATTCGATCATTTAATGAAGGAACAGAACACGCCACCCCAAGGGTCCGTCCCCGCGTCCAGAGCCATGCCGGCGCTGCTGCTGCTGTTTGTGGGCAGCGGCTGCGCGGCTTTGATTTACGAAATCGTCTGGCTGCAATTGCTCCAGCTTGTCATCGGTTCCTCAGCCGTTTCACTGGGCGTGCTGCTCGGAACGTTCATGGGCGGCATGTGCCTGGGCAGCCTGGCTCTGGCCCGAATCATCCCCGAGCGGGTCCATCCCTTGCGCGTCTATGCCCTTCTGGAAGGCAGCATGGCGGTGCTGGGCCTGGCGGTTTTATTTGCCGTGCCTGTCATCGGCCGTCTCTACGCCCCTCATGCCGGGCATGGTCTGACGGGGATTCTGCTGCGCGGCGTGGTGGCTTCGGTTTGTTTGCTCCCGCCCACTTTGTTGATGGGCGCAACCTTGCCCGCTGTTTCCCGATGGGTGGAAACCACCGCCCACGGCATGTCCTGGCTGGGCCTTTTCTACGGCGGAAATACGCTGGGAGCCGTCATTGGATGTCTGCTCGCCGGATTCTACCTCCTCCGCAAATACGACATGGTCGCCGCCACCGGCGTCGCCGCCGGCATCAATGCGGCGGTGGCGTTGACGGCGCTGGTTCTGGCGTCGCGAACGGCGCACCACCCCAGGACACAGGAGGAGACCGCGGCCGCCTCCGCGCCCGGCGCAAAAGCCGTCTATGTGACAATCGCGCTGTCTGGATTTTGCGCATTGGCCGCCGAAGTCATCTGGACACGGTGGCTCTCGCTGATGCTCGGGGCGACGGTGTATGCGTTTTCGATCATACTGGCGGTGTTTTTGGCCGGGCTGGGACTTGGCAGCACGGCCGGGTCGCTTCTGGCGAGGGGCTGCGCGCGGCCGCAAGTGGCGTTGGGCTGGTGTCAAATGCTGCTGGCGGCGGGGATGGCGTGGGCGGCGTTCATGTTGACCAATTCGGTGCCTTATTGGCCAGTCAACCCTTCGCTGGCTGCCAGCCCATGGTACACCTTCCAGCTTGACCTGGTGCGCTGTTTGTGGGCCTTGCTGCCGGCCACGATCCTGTGGGGCGCCAGTTTTCCCCTCGCCCTTGCCGCGGCGGCGGCGCGCGGCCAGGACCCCGGGCGCCTGGTCGGAAAGGTCTATGCGGCCAATACAGTCGGCGCCATCATCGGAGCACTGGCGGCCAGCTTGGTTTTGATTGCCTGGGTGGGCACGCAACAAACCCAGCGCCTCCTCATCGCATTGTCCGCGCTTTCCGGATTCGTCATGCTCGTGTCCGCGTTCGCGCGGCGGGATGTCAACGCTGCTTCAGGAAAGCCACCCGCGTTTGGAAAAGCGGTTGCCGCCGCCGCCGCGATCCTGGCCGCCGCGGGCGCGGCCGTTTTTCTGGTCTGGTCGGTGCAGCCGGTGCCCTGGAAACTGGTCGCCCACGGCCGGTATCTTCCAACTTATGGAGAGGACAGGACGCTGCTCTACATGGGGGAGGGAATGAATGCGTCGGTAGCCGTCACCGAAATGAACGGGACCAGCGTGCGCAACTTCCATGTCAGCGGCAAGATCGAAGCCTCCACGGGCACGGAGGACATGCGGTTGCAGCTCATGTTGGGCCACTTGCCGGCGTTAATACATCCCCATTTGCGCTCCGTGTTGGTCGTGGGATGCGGAGCGGGCATCACCGCCGGGACGTTCCTGAGCTATCCGGAGGTCACCAACGTCGTCATCTGCGAAATCGAACCGCTCATTCCCGCCGTCGTCGCCAATTATTTCAAGAAGGAGAACGACAATGTGGTCAACGATCCGCGGGTCAGAATCGTCATCGACGACGCCCGCCATTTTGTTCTCACCACGCAAGAGAAATTCGACATCATCACCTCCGACCCGATCCATCCGTGGGTCAAAGGGGCCGCAACGCTTTACACGGAGGATTACTTTGAGATGTGCAAGAGGCGCCTGAACCCCGGCGGCTTCGTCACCCAATGGGTGCCCCTTTACGAGAGCGACCTGCCCGCCGTCCAAAGCGAACTGGCCACCTTTTTCGCCGTCTTCCCCAATGGCGCGCTCTGGAACAACCCGCAAAACGAGGAGGGATACGATACCGTCCTTCTCGGATCGGCTGAACCTCTGCGGATCGACCTGGACATGATGGAAGAACGGTGGCACAGCCAAACGGGGATCAAGGACGCGCTGAACGAAGCGGGCTTTGGCTCCGTCTTTGCGCTGCTCAGCACTTATGGCGGGAGCGCCTCGGACTTGGAATCGTGGCTGGCCGGCGCCCAGATCAACCGGGACGCCAACTTGCGGCTGCAATACCTGGCAGGACTATCGGCCACCGGCAATCGAGCCACGGAAATCGCCAACGCCATCCTGGAGCGCCGCACCTTCCCCGGAGACATCTTTATTGGCGACGCGGAGCACAAAGCCCTCATCCACATCGCCATCCGGCCAAAGAAAACCAACCAAGACCATTAAACATCCAGTTGCGCGCGGCGGACAAATGGGTATGTTAAGACATGGATTGGCAGCGAATCGCAGCTCTTTCGGTGGTCGCCGTGACCGCGGGGCTGTTTATCTGGAGCAACATGCGGCGGCGCAAATTCAGCTTCCAGCGCCACACCCACTGTGGTTGCGCGGCTCCGTCCTCCGGGGGTGGAGGCTCGATCCTTTTTACGGCGCGCAAAGGTGAGCGTTCCAGAATCATCATGAAGGCAAATTAACTTTGCTTCTTTAATTTCCGCTTGCACAAACGTTTCTAATGAGATAACATAGTTTTTTGTCATGCAAAAAATCAGCACCACCTTGCAATTCGCCAAAAGGCGGCTCCCCGCAACCAAAGAATACGACACCCATTGGACCCCCAACACCGATCTTTACGCCACCGATACCGGCGTGGTCATAAAGGTGGAACTGGCGGGGATGCAACGGGAGAACCTGGAACTAACCGTCGATGGCAACCAGTTGCACATCAGCGGGCAGCGGCCCGACGGCTGCCGCTCGCCGCACTGCAAGTTCCTGGTCATGGAAATCAATTACGGCGCTTTTGAAAGCGTCATCGAGGTTCCTGAGGGCTGCGATTTGAGCCGCGGCAAGGCCGTCTATCAAAACGGCTTCTTGCGCGTCGATGTTCCCTTTGCCGACTCCAGCCCCCGTTCAATCTCGGTCACCGACGATTAAACCCGGGCATGACGACGCCGGAAACCGAATTCATCAGCATCCTGGGCGCCGGCGGGTCCGGCGACGCTTCTGGCACCAAAGTCTGGTCCAAGTCGCTGCCCGAAGCTCTTCCCATCCTGGGCCTCTCAGACATTGTCATTTTTCCGGGCACGGTCACGCCGTTGCTGGTTGAAACGCCGCAAAGCATCCGGCTCATCGACGACGTCGTGGCGGGCGACCGCTTCCTGGGTCTGGTTTTGCAGCGCAAGGCGGAAGTTGAGAACCCCACTCCGGCCGAATTATACCAGCACGGCTGCGCCGGGCGCGTGGAGAAGATGCTCAAGTTCCCCGACGGCACCGTCCGCGTGCTGGTGCAGGGATTGCGCCGCTTTCGCATCCTGGACTACAGCTCGCAAAGCCCCTACCTCATCGCGCGAACCGAGAAGCTCAAGGACGTGGCGGAGGAGTCGCTGGAGTTGACGGCGCTGGCGCGCAACGCGGAGCGGGAATTTCAGGAAATCATCAAGCTCTCTCCCACGCTGGCCGAGCAGGTCAAAGTCGCCGCGCTCAACACGGAGGACGCCGCCAAGCTTTCCGATTTGATCGCGGCCAACCTGAACCTCAGCCTGGAGGAGCGCCAGCACCTGCTGGAAATGCCCTCCGTGAAGGACCGTTTGGCGCGGCTCCTGCCTTTGTTGAGCCGCGAGCTGGAGGTCCTCAAGCTAGGCTCCAAGATTCAAAACGAGGTGGTCACCTCGATGTCCAAGAACCAGCGCGATTTCTTCCTGCGCGAACAAATCCGCGCCATCCAGCGCGAGTTGGGCGAAGTGGACCCCGGCGCCGCCGAAGCCAAGGAACTGCGCGAGCAGATCGACGCGAACAACCTGCCCGAAGAACCGCGCAAGATCGCCCTCAAGGAACTGGACCGCTTGCAGCAGATGCCCACCGCCGTGGCCGAATACACCATGACGCGCAATTACCTGGACTGGCTCATCAACCTGCCCTGGTCGAAGTTCACCGAGGACAAACTGGACCTCGCCGCCGCCAGCCGCCTGCTGGACGAACAGCATTTTGGCTTGCGCAAAGTCAAGGACCGCCTCCTGGAATTCCTGGCGGTCATCAAGCTCAAGCACCAGTTGAAAGGCCCCATCCTCTGCCTGGTCGGCCCACCGGGCGTCGGCAAGACTTCCCTCGGTAAAAGCGTCGCCGACGCCTTGGGCCGGAAATTCGGCCGCATCTCGCTGGGCGGCATGCGCGACGAGGCGGAAATCCGCGGCCATCGCCGCACCTACGTGGGCGCGCTCCCGGGCCGCATTATTCAGACGTTGCGCCGGCTCGAATCGGGCAACCCGGTCATTTTGCTGGACGAACTGGACAAGGTCGGCTCAGATTTCCGCGGGGACCCGGCGTCCGCCCTTCTGGAAGTGCTGGACCCCTCCCAGAACAACTCGTTCGTGGACCACTACCTGGACGTGCCGTGGGACTTGTCCCGTGTTTTATTTTTGACAACCGCCAACTGGCTCGACCCGATCCACCCCGCCCTGCGCGACCGCCTGGAGGTCATTGAGCTGCCCAGCTATACCGCGGCGGAAAAGGTGCAAATCGCCAAGCGGCACCTGGTCCCGCGCCAATTGGAAGAACACGGCCTGAAGAAAAAGCTCGTGCGCTTCCCCGAGGCGACCCTCCGCCATCTCATCCAGGGCTACACCCGCGAAGCCGGGGTGCGCCAGCTCGAACGGGAAATCGCCGCGCTCACCCGCAAAGCCGCCCGCAAAATCGTCGCCCGCAAGGACCAGGTAACGCCGCTGACCATCAACCCGGGGATGCTCGCCGGCTTTCTAGGCCCTCCCTCCTTCACCTCCGAGGCCGCCGAGCGAATCCTCGAATTCGGCATCGCCATCGGCCTGGCCTGGACGCCCGTCGGCGGCGAAATCCTCTTCGTCGAAGCCACGCGTATGCCGGGCAAAGGCGCCTTGATCCTCACCGGTTCGCTGGGCGAAGTGATGAAAGAAAGCGCCCAAACCGCCTTGAGCTTCCTGCGCAATCGCGCCGCTTCCTTGAATCTGGAAATGGCCGACTACGATAAGAAAGACATTCATGTCCACGTCCCGGCCGGCGCCACTCCAAAGGACGGCCCCAGCGCGGGCGTCACCATCGTCGCCGCGCTCGCCTCTCTTTTCTCGCAGCGCAAGGTGCGCTCCGACGTGGCCATGACGGGCGAGATCAGCCTGCGCGGGCGCGTCCTGCGGGTCGGCGGCGTCAAGGAGAAAGTTCTCGCGGCGGCGCGTTCGGGCTTGAAGCACGTCATCCTGCCTGACGAAAATCGCAACGACTGGCTGGAAGTGCCCGCCGAGGTGCGGCACAAATTAAAGGCCCATTTCGTGAGCAACATTTCGCAGATGCTTCCCCTGGCGCTGATGCCCAAATGAGGATCACCCCAATCCTTGGCGAAACGGGGGCGTCGGTCACCGAACAGGTCAGGCCGGTAGGGCCACGCTCCTGCGGAGCCTTCCCCCGCGGAATCGGCTCGGCAGGAGCCTCGCCCTACCGGGCTTCGCTAAGGATTGGGGGGATCATGCTTGCCATCGTTTTGGCGCTGGGGGCCGGCGCGGCTTCAGCCGCGCCCGCGCCGGCTGGCGACCCGGTTGGCGGGCAATCCCTGGCCCAGCGCCTCCGTTCAGCCATGCCCGAGGAAGCCTCCGAGATTCGCGGCACGCTCATCATCGGTCCGGGCAAACACGCCCGGCAAGTCCCCGTGGTTTGCCGCGTTATCCTTCACGATGGGACCTGGGAAACCGATTACGACACCTTCGCCACGACCAACGCGGGCGCGGAGCGGCTGGTCATCCGCCACAGCACCAACGGGCCGGATGAATACCTCTACGCCAAGGCTGCGGCGCCCGACGCGGCCCTGCCGCCGCCGGCGCCGCTGGCTCCGGCGGACGCGGACATTCCCCTGGCCGGGTCTGATTTTTCGCTGGCCGACCTTGGATTGGAATTTTTGCATTGGCCCGACCAGCGGGAGTTCCCGGATGAAACGCGCCTGGACCGCGCCTGCTACGTTCTGGAAAGCCGCAACCCGCAAGGAAGCGGCATCACGCGGGTCCGGTCTTATTTTGACAAGGAGAGCGGCGGGCTGCTGATCGCCGAGGCGTTCGACGCGGGCGGGCAGGCGGCCAAGAAGTTCTCGCTGCACGGCAGCAGCTTCAAGAAGGTCAACGGACATTACCGCCTGGAAAAGATGGAGATTAGCAACCGAAAAACGCGCTCGCAAACGGAACTGAAGTTTGATATAAGCCCGTGAGTGATCGCATTTTCCTGGAGCGGCGTCTTTGACGCGCTCGGCTGGCTGGTTATTGTGCTGGCGCTGGGCGTGGCGGGCTATCGCACCCTGTCACGGAGCGAGGACCCTGCAAGACAGGTTTTCTTCTGGATCATAATCGCCGCGATGATTCTGCTCATCCGGTGGATGATCGCGGCGCGCATTGGCGGGCCGTGGTTGCCCCTGTTCATTTTGATTCCGGCCTTGCCCATCGGACTCCTTCTGGCTCCCAGCATCGGCAGGTTCATGGTAAAGCCAGTTACGGACGCCTGGACCGGCGGGGACGACGTAGCCGAGCTGAAGCCCTTTTACTTCGTGGCCGAAGGCCATCGGCGCCAGAGCCAATTCCCCGAGGCCATCGCCGAGGCGCGCAAGCAACTGGAAAAGTTCCCGGGCGACGTCACCGGCTACATGTTGGTGGCCGCCATCCAGGCGGAGGACATGCGCGATTTGCCGGCCGCCGCCGCGACGGTTGAGGAACTGCTGGCGCTGCCAGACCTGCCGCAGCAGGCCGCCGCTTCCGCCCTGCACGCGATGGCGGATTGGCAGTTGCAAGTCGGACGCGACACTGAGGCGGCCCGAGTCGCGCTGGAGCGGATCGTGGGCCTGTTTCCAGACTCGCAGTTTGCCCATGCCGCCCAGCAACGCATCGCCCGCCTGGGCGGCGTTGACGAAGCCCGCGAGTTTCGTGAGAACGCCAAATTCGAGGTGCAGTCGCGCCTGCGCAAGATCGGGTTGGAAGGGGGCGGACTGGCCGCGCCCGCGCCGCCCGATGCCGACGCGCTGGCCGCCGAATATGTCAAGCAACTCGAACAGTATCCCACGGACACCGATACGCGGGAGAAGCTGGCGGAGTTGTACGCGGAGCGTTTTGGGCGCATTGATATGGCGGCCGCCCAGCTCGAACAATTGATCGCCATTCCCAGCGAGACGCCCAAGCACGTCGCGCGCTGGCTCAATTTGCTGGCGACGCTGCACGTCCGCTGCGCCAAAGACGGCCCTGCCGCGGAAGCGGCCCTCCGCCGCGTCATCGAGCGCTTTCCCAAAACAGCGATGGCCGAAATCGCGGCCATTCGCCTGAATTCATTGCCCTTTGAACTCAAGGCGGGCGAGCAAACGCAAACCAAGCACCTGGGCGCCTACGAGAAAAACCTCGGCCTCAAGAAGCCGGGGGGGTAGAATATCGTTATCCTGCATAATCGACTGACGGCACGTTTTGCTTGTGTCACATCCGATTTTGAACGAACCATGCCTGCACAATGAGCGAGCAAAGTCCGCCAGTTCAGGCCTTGTCACGCCAAACCCCCCTTACGAGGAACGGTTTCGTCTTTATATTGATGAATCCGGCGACCATGTTTTTAACCACCTCGATCAGCCAGCCCATCGTTATCTTTGCCTGCTGGGTGTGTGGTTCAAGAATCCCGATTACCTATCGTTCCACCGTGATCTGGAGCAGCTCAAACAAGAGTTTTTCAATCCACATCCAGACGCCCCGGTCATTCTTCACCGCGAAGATATGGTTCACCGCAGTGGCGTTTTCAGCAAATTGCACGATCCGGAAAGGGCGCAACACTTCAATGAACGGCTTTTGACAACGATTGGAGCGGCCAACTTTTGCATAGTTGCCGTGGTTATCGACAAGAAAGCTCTGCTGGACAAAGTCGGCTCGTTTGAAGGCATCTTACATCCCTATAACATGGGAGTTCAATTCCTTCGTGAGCAGTTTTGCGATTATTTGGTCCACGTAAAATGTTGCGGCGATGTGATGGCTGAGAGCAGGGGTGCAAAAGAAGATCGATTGCTCAAGAGAGTTTATGGGGTGCTCGGATCAGTGACCTGGAATTGGCAGCCACAAGACGGCGGTCCTTCCCAACCTGCACTTACGTCAAAAGAGCTTAAACTGAAGCCGAAATCCGCAAATATTTCAGGTCTTCAATTGGCCGATCTTCTCGCTCATCCATGCCGCCAGGACATTTTGCGCGAATTCGGGCGCATAGACGATGAGCCTCGTCCATTTTCAAAGCGTTTACTGGTGGTGATCGAGGACAAGTTTCACCGTCATATCAGTACCGGCCAAGTGAAAGGAAGCGGAAAGCATCTCTGCCCCGTCAAATAAAAAGGCCCTTATTCAGGGCCTTCCTACGCTTGCCCCCACGGGCAATCCACCTCCAGAAAACTGGATTGACCAAACATTGCCACACATTCGTCGAACTGTCAACAGCCTTTTCTCCCCGCCTGCAATTCAGACAGTGGGG
>PLGF01000073.1 GCA_003138485.1 Verrucomicrobiales bacterium
AAATTCAAAACCAGCCATTCCGATCCCCGGCTCTGAACCTGTCCCAGATTCAAAACCAGCCATTTCGACCGCCGGGTCCGCCGCCGGTCGCCAGAGTCTTTGCCAGCCGCATTCGCCTCAAATTGAAGCGGCGGTTGGAGTGGGGCTGAGTGCCCAGCGGATTTACCAAGACTTGGTTTGTGATCACGGTTTCGTCGGCAGCTATCAGGCCGTAAAGCGATTCGTTAGGCATTTGCGGGAGACACAGCCGATCCCATTTGTGCGGATGGAGGTCGAGCCGGGAGCCGAGGCTCAGGTGGATTTTGGCCAGGGTGCGTGGGTCGTGGTGGACGGCAAACGCAAGCGCCCCCATTTTTTCCGGGTGGTCTTGAGCCACTCGCGCAAGGGTTATAGCGAAGTGGTGTGGCGGCAGACCACGGAGTGCTTCATCCGTTGCCTGGAGAACAGTTACCGCTACTTCGGCGGGGTCCCCAAGACCACGGTCATTGATAATTTACGGGCCGCAGTCACGCGGGCGGATTGGTATGATCCAGACATCAACCCGAAGGTGGAAGAGTTTTGCCGGCACTACGGGACGGTGATAATGCCCACCCGGCCCGCCATGCCCCGCCACAAAGGAAAAGTCGAAGCCGGTGTCAAGTATGGCCAAAACAACGCACTCAAGGGGCGGTCGTTCACGAGCTTGGCGGAGCAAAACTTGTTCTTGTCGGATTGGGAGCGCACGGTGGCCGACACGCGCATTCACGGCACCACCCGGCAACAGGTCATCAAGGTGTTCAACGAGGTGGAGCGGTCCAAACTGTTGCCGTTGCCCGCCAGCTTGTTCCCGGTTTTTGAAGAAGCGCCGCGCAGTGTCCACCGGGATGGTTACGTTGAGGTTCAACGGGCCTATTACTCTGTGCCCCCGGAGTATGTCGGGCGGCAGGTCTGGGTGCGCTGGGAGTCCAGATTGGTCCGCGTCTTCAACCAGCGCCGGGAACAAATCGCCCTGCACGCATTGGCCGAACCGGGCAAATTTACCACGGACCCACTCCACCAGCATTCTCCGTATCGGCATGTCATTCACCGCAATTTGGATTACCTGTTGGACCGGGCCCGGCTGATTGGCAAACAGACCGGGACTTGGGCCGAAGCGATGATTCAACAACGCGGCCCCATCGGCACCCGCGTGTTGCACGGTCTGCTGGCGCTGGCTGGCAAACATCCCGTGGCCGCGCTGGAAGCCGCTGCCGAGAAGGCCCTGCATCATGGCACTTGGCGTTTACGGGATTTGCGCCTTTTGCTGGAACGGGCCGGGCCGTCATCGCAGTTGGATTTTCTGGAAACCCATCCCTTGATCCGGTCGTTGGATGCTTATGAGGCATTGACGCCGGATTGTTTTAACCCTCAACCCAAAACTGTCTATGAGCACACTTGAAAACACCCTGAAACAACTCCGCCTCTCCGGCCTGCTGCAAACCCTGGGCGTGCGTCTGCAAGAAGCCGTCGCCAACCGGCTTGGCCATGCCGAGTTCCTGGAACTGATCTGCCAGGACGAAATCAATGTCCGCCAACAGCGGATGATGGAACGCCGCACCAAGGCCGCCGATTTCCGCGGACTGAAAACGCTGGAAGACTTCGACTGGAGTTTCAATCCGGCCATCCACCGCAAAGACATTTATGATCTGGCCACCGGCAACTTTATCCGTCAGGCAAAGGATGTCCTTCTCCTTGGTCCGCCAGGTGTCGGCAAGACCCACTTGGCTCAAGCGGTGGGGTATGAAGCCATCAAAATGAACTTNNGACGAAGCCTTCAGCCAGCAGGACCGAACCCTGCGGCGCTACCTCAACCCGGAGCTTTTGATTATTGACGATTTTGGCCTGAAGCAGTTGCCCAAGAACTCCGGCGAGCATCTTTTTGAGGTGATCATGCGCCGGTATGAAAACCGCTCCACCATCATGACCAGCAACCGGCCGCTGGAGGAATGGGGCAAACTCTTGGGCGACGTGCCCACGGCTGGCGCCATCTTGGATCGTTTCCTGCACCACGCCCAAACCATTGCCATTACTGGGCGGAGCTACCGGCTCAAAGACCACGCCACCATTGCCGGGAAAGAGGACAAAAACAAGAAGATCAAATCCAAGCCCAACGAACCTTCGACCGCAGAACCGGCGAGCTGAATGGCTCGCTTTCCGGTTCTGCTCGTTTTACTTCGCTGCCGGACGATTATGGAAAGCACTCGATTTTCACCGCAAATCGACCATGCTGGCCGCAGGATGGACAGCAAAGTCGTTAACCAGGGAATCAGGGGCCGCATTTGGCCTCGATTACGAGAGCGTGGCTTCGGGACGTTCTCAAGCCGTTCTGCTTGGAGGCACCGTTCTGACCGCATCGAGGTGGTCAACTTCCAGTCCTTTAATGCCTACAATGCGGGTGTAATCGGCTGTACCACTTTCTCGTTCGCCGTGAACCTCGGATGTTATCTGTTGGCAATCCCACCTCGGTTTGAGCCTTCACGAATCAAGGCGACGAAAGGACACCTGGTGCCCGAGGAGTTCGCTTGCCACTTTCGCGGGCAACTAAGCCCAGACATTCCCCAGCCCAAGCTGCTGGCAAAGAACATTTGGTTCATTGACGAAACAGGCTCAAACCTTGCCCTATCGTTGGACGATGCATGGGCCGCATTGGATGGAAGTGGGCTTCCTTGGTTTGAGCAATTCGCTTCGCCTGCGGAGGTTCTCAGAATACTTCGCCACGAGCCGGAACAGCAGGGTCGCCTATGGGGCTTCGGCAACAATCCAAGTCCAGTGAGGCACTATTTCATAGGCTACGCAGCGCTTAACTTGAACGATGGAATCCTTGCCAAAGACCATCTCCAGCACGCGCTGGCGTCGGGTTGTTTTTCTTCGGTCGAAGAGAGGCTCGCCAAGGACATCGAGCGCGCGGGCAAATAAGGCACTGCCGAGATGCGGCACTCAAAGGTCTGGAAAAAAACGGACTTTGCCGATGCAGATACGAAGAGATTGAAAAAGCCCTTGCTTGCATCAAGAAACCTGATACGAATTAAGCACCTCGGAGTGGCCGGTTTTGATTCGACCCCGAGTGGCTGGTTTTGAAGTGACCGGTGACAGCAGTCTGGGCGACCCGGCACACGGAAGTTCAGCGGCTTGCAACGTGATCACCATTTTCCTTGGCGGGCGCCTTGAGGAAATGTATCGCCAATTGATAGCGCACGAGGTGGCCCACCAATATTGGGGCGTTTTGATCGGTTTTCCACGGGAGAGCATCGGCTGGGTCCCGATTGGTTTAGGATTGACAATGGACGAACATTACGCCGCGGCGCGCGGTCTGGATGCCACGCTTGGCCGGAAGATCATGCGGGATTTCTACTTTAGGGCGGAGCAGATGGGATTTGATACAACTCTTTCGCAATCGCTGGAGCGGCCCTTGCAGTCTCCACCGCCATGGTCATTTGGGTGGAACCTGTCTTTGATGCATGGCAAGGGGTACGCCGTGTGCGCGTTGCTGCGCGACCTGCTCGGCGCGGAAAGGTATCAAGGCGTCATCCAGAAACTGATCAAGGATTACTCCGGAGGCGTGATTCACGACGGCGATTTGATCGCGGCTTGCGAGTCGGCCCTCGGCGAACGCCTCGATTGGTTTGCCGCCGACTGGGTCAACGGACGGGCGACTCTGGACTACGCGATTTCCGCCGTCAACAAGTCGAATGATGGCTGGGATGTCGTGGTAACGAGAGTCGGGACCGCCGGTTTCCCCGTATGGGTCGAGGTAGTCACTGAAAGCGGGGAACGAATGCGTCAACGCGCAAACCGGACCAAGGCAGTCGATACCCTGCACTTCAAGACGACCGGCGTGGTCAAGACAGCCAGAATTGATCCTGATAATGTTTATCCCGATTTGAACGAAGCCAACAACGTCTGGCCTCGCGTTTAGAAATAGGAATCCGGAACTCCTGACAATCTGACCCCCAGGGCTTTGACCCCCTGGGCTTTCCGCGGCCAAGAAGAATTTCTTTGCCCGCGTTGCTTGAGGCTACGGAATGCAAGAATAGCCAACTGGATCCCTAACCTCACCGCTTGGTGGTGGACGCGGCGGCTGCGGTCGAATAGGCTGGGAATTCGGAGCTATGCGAAACAACTCATCAGATAACCGACGCTGGATATCAGTTACAATATTGGCCGGCTCCGTACCGGTTTACGCTTATCTTTGCTGGCCTGCAATTGTGAGGCGCGGATTTCCCGAGATAGACCCGTTTTGGCTTGCGATGCCTTGGCTTTGGATTGTGCCAATCATTCTTTCAGGCTTGTTCGACGGCACCACACAAGCGCGGAAATGGAGCGTTGGCATTTATACGCTTCTTTCCGGCTTTTTCTTTGCTGGGACGTTTATCTCGGTCGTTCCCCATCATGTGAACATCGTGGATATGCTGTTGGCCACAGTTTTCCCTTGGGGGCCATTAAATCTCCTCATCGCGTTCACCGTTGAGGGGATAAGCCAGCGCATATCCCGGCTGCTCCATATTCGGGAGAAAAGCCTTACCAACGACGCGACCACTATGCGTCCCTTTCGATCGGGAGCCCTGATCATCGTCATTCTGGCACTCGCGGTGGGTTTTCCATTTGCATGTCGGGCCGCTGCATTTCGGGCAGCTCGCGCAAGTGCGAGGGCGGATGCAGAGCGCGATTGGGCAAGTGGCCGGGCGATTTGGTATGTACGACGCGGAGACCCAGAGGCCTTTGGAACTTCAGGCGAGTGCTACAGTGTGGACAATGGCCTAAAAACGGAGGCGCCGAAACCTGGAGTAACCGCTGCCATTTACTGTGATGCTTACCGGGAAGTGGTGAGACGAAAGCTTTCGGAGTTTGGGCCGGCAGACAAAATCAAGGATTTATGCACCAAAGCTGATCTTATTGCGTGGATCAAGGCGGGGCGGTTTCAGCGGGTTCAGGCATTCCCCTTAAAACAGGGAGCTGCCGAGATTTCTCTCAAAGGATACAACATCAAAGGATACGGCAACGTCGGTTGTTTCCGAGGAGAACCCAGCGCGTTCCTCTATTATGCGACCATCCCTGAGAAGAAGGACGCTTTGGTAGTAATCACTGATGACAGCATTTGGGTTTTCGACAAGACCGGGGAACTGCTCCAGTCAATTGACTTCGAGACGTATCGCCAGATGGCGATCTCCGAGGACATTTTAATCGGACACCGTTGACTTCAAGAAAGCGATTGGAAAATCAGGTGTGGACTACCAGCCGCACACGATTTGCTCCCGGACCCAGGCGGGGGAGCGAAGAAGTCCGGCTGCCGGCGCCCAAAATGCAACGTTACGCCAGGGCGATCTTGTCTTCTTTGCGGAGGGTGACGATGGCTTTTTTCCAGTTGGGAGCGCGGCCCTCGAAGGGGGTGCGGCAGCGGCGGGCTTTGCCACGGACGTTGAGGGTGTTGACCTTGAGGACCTTGACTTTGAAAAGCTCCTGAACGGCCTGGCGGATGTCCGTTTTGTTGGCGCGCCGGTCGGCCACGACGGTGTACTGGTTGTATTTTTCCGACTGGCGCGTGCCCTTCTCGGTTACACGGACGGTTTTGATGATTTCAAATGAGTTCATTTTATTCCTTGGCCAGCCGGCTCTCGACCTGCTCGAAAGCGCCGCGCGTGAAAATCAGTTTGTTGGGACGCAACACCTGGTAGGTGTTGAGGGCGTCGCCGGTGGTGATCTCAATGTCCTGGACGTTGCGCGCGGCACGGAGGAGGTTCTGGTCATTGCCGGTGGAAACGATCAGGGCGCTTCCCTGAATCTGAAGAGTGGAGAGGATGGCGACAAACTCCTTGGTCTTGGACGTGGCCAGCTTGATGTCGTCAATTACAATGACATCCCCGGATGCAAGGCGCGCGCTCAGGGCTTTGCGCAAGGCCAGTTGCCGGGTGGCGCGGCCCACTTTCGTCGAAAAATCGCGGGGCTTGGGGCCGAAGACGACGCCGCCACCGCGCCAGAGCGGGGATTGAAACGAGCCGGCTCGCGCGCGGCCGGTGCCTTTCTGGCGCCAAGGTTTTTTGTTCGTGCCCGCGACGTCGCCGGCATTTTTGGTGCAGGCGGTGCCCATGCGCTGGGCGGCATTGAAGGCGACGACGGTTTGGTGGACGGCTTCGCTGCCCTTGCCATTTTCAATGACGGGGAACTTCACTTCAAGTTCGCCCTGGTCCTTGCCCTGGATGTCTTTGACCGTAAGCTTCATAAACTATTTCTTTGGGGCGGCGGGTTTGGCGGGAGCGGCGGCCGGTTTGGCGGCCGCTTTGGCGCCCTTGGGCGCCGGGCCTTCATGCGCGGCGCCGGTCTTGACCGCCAGGCGGCGCTTGGCCCGCTCGGAGCCTTTGGGCAGTTTCTTGGATTCGCGGATGATGACGTAGTCGTTGTTGGCTCCGGGAATGGCTCCCTTAATCAACAGTAAATTGTCGGCTTCCCGGACCTGGATGATCTGGAGGTTTTGGGCGGTGCGCCGGACCTGGCCCATGTGGCCGGGCATCTTCATGCCCCGCATGACGGTGCCGGGAAACAGGCGCTGCCCAATGGCCCCGGAACGGCGCCGGAAGCCTTTGGCGCCGTGCGAGGCGTCGCCGCCGCGGAAATTGTGCCGCTTCATGACGCCTTCAAAACCGCGCCCTTTGGTGATGCCGATGGCATCGACGAAATCTCCCTGGGCGAAGATGCCAGGGCCGACAATGTCACCGGGTTTGACTTCAAGGGTGAAATTACGGAACTCGCGGACCCGTTTGACGGCCGCGGCGCCATGCTTCTTGAAGTGGCCCATCAGCGCCTTGGTGACGCGGTGCTCTTTTTGGTCGTCGAAACCGAGTTGAACCGCGTTGTATCCGTCGGAGTGGGCGGTCTTGGTCTGGATGACCCGGTTCGGCCCCGCAAGGACAACGGTGACCGGAACGAGAACGCCGCCAGAGTCATAGACGCTGGTCTGGCCCAGTTTTTTTCCTAAAAGTCCGAGCATGGGAATTGGGGGTTAAATCTTGATGGTGATGTCCACGCCGGCCGGGAGGTTCAGCTTTTTAAGCTCGTCCACCGTCTTGGCGGTTGGTTCGATGATGTCCAGCAAACGCTTGTGGGTCCGCTGCTCGAAGGTTTCCTGCGACTTCTTGTCCGAATGGGGCGAGCGGAGAACGGTGAAACGCTCAATGCGGGTGGGAAGGGGAATCGGGCCGGCGACCCTGGCCCCGGTGCGCTTGACCGTTTCAACGATGTCATGCGCGGACTGGTCAATGACCCGATGGTCATAGGCCTTCAATCGGATGCGGATGCGTTGTCCTGCCATAAAAAGAACAATTTAAAGAACAATTAACACTTAGGACCTGGCGGCCGGCTTCTTGCCGGCCTGTTCCAGGAGCACGTTGAGAACACTAGACGGAACCTGCATAAACGTCAAGGGTTCCATCGAATACGATGCCCGGCCCTTGGACAGCGAACGGATCGCCGTCGCGTAACCGAACATTTCGGCCAACGGTGCTTCTGCGTTGAGTATGGTCTGTCCGTTCTTGGCGTCAATGCCAATTATTTTGCCCCGCCGGCGGTTGATATCGCCCAGAAGGTCGCCCTGGTATTCGTCGGGCGTGGTCACCTCAATCTTCATGATCGGCTCCAGCAAGATCGGGCCGGCCTTTTTGAAGGCGTCCTTGAGCGCAAAAATGCCCGCCATCTTGAAGGCCAATTCGTTGGAATCGACCTCGTGGAAGGAGCCGTCGATGATTTCCACGGAGATGTCGATGACCTGGTATCCGGCATAAACGCCGCTCTTGCAGGCTTCCTGGATGCCGTCGATGATCGCGGGTATGTATTCCTTGGGAATGGCGCCCCCGACGATCTTGTTGACAATCTCGATGCCCTTGCCGCGGTCGGCGCGGGCTATCTTGACGCAGGCATGGCCGTATTGGCCCCGGCCGCCGGATTGCCGGATGTACTTGCCTTCGCCCTCCGCCGCGCCGGTGATGGTTTCGCGGTAGGCGATTTGAGGCGCGCCCGTGCTGGCATCAACCTTGAATTCCCGCTTCAGCCGGTCCACGATGATCTCCAGGTGCAATTCACCCATGCCGGCGATGATGAGCTGGCCGGTTTCCTCGTTGTGAAAGCAGCGGAAGGTGGGGTCTTCCTCCGCCAATCGTTGCAATCCTTCTCCCAATTTCTCGCGGTCGGCTTTGGTTTTCGGCTCGACCGCCATGCTGATGACTGGTTCCGGAAATGTCGGCGGTTCGAGCATGACATCAAAGTCCTCGTCGCACAAAGTGTCGCCAGTCTGGATGTTTCGCAGGCCCACCAGCGCGGCAATGTCCCCGGCGTTGACGTGATCGACGTCCTTGCGTTCGCTGCCCTGAATAATCATCAGCCTGGAGACCCGCTCCCGCCTGCGGGTGCGCGGATTGTAAATCGTGTCGCCCTTCCTGAGCTGGCCGGAATAGACGCGGAAGAACACCAGTTTGCCGGCGTAAACGTCGGTCCAAAGCTTGAAGGCCAGCGAGCAGAATTTCCCGCTGTCGTCGGCCTCCACCACCACCGTGTTCTCCGTGCCCGGCTCAATGCCTTCGGCGGGAGGGACATCCAGAGGACTGGGAAGATAGTCGATGACGCAGTCGATGAGCGGTTGGACGGCCTTCTTCTTGAAGGCGGTGCCGCAAAGCACGGGGACAAATTCGTTCTTGCAGGTCAGCCGGCGAATGGCCGCCTTGAGAACCAGCGGGCTGATGGGTTTGTCGTCGATCACCAACTCGGCGATGTCATCGTCCTTGTTGGAAACGGCGTCAATCAACTCGGACAGCGCGGTGAGGGATTTGTCGCGCAGGTCTTCCGGGATGTCGGTCACGACGTAGCTGGCGCCCTCTTTGACGACCTCGCCCCTGCCCCAGATGATGGCCTTCTGATTGACAACATCGACCACGCCCTGGAAATTGTCTTCCGCCCCGATGGGAAGGAAGACGGGATAGGCGTAGGCGTTGAGTTTCTTGCGCATGTCGTTGAGCGCATTGTCGAAGTCCGCGCCGGTGCGGTCCATCTTGTTGATGAAGGCGATGCGGGGAACGTTGTACTTGGTGGCCTGGCGCCAGACGGTTTCGGACTGGGGTTGGACGCCGGCGACGCCGCAGAAGACGGCGACCGCGCCATCCAACACGCGCATGGAGCGTTCGACTTCGGCGGTGAAATCGACGTGGCCGGGAGTATCAATGATATTGATCCTGTGGCCGATGCCGCCAAAGAGCTTGGCGACGCCCTCTTCCTTCCTGGGCGTCCAGTAGCACGTGACGGCGGCGGAGGTGATCGTGATTCCCCGTTCGCGCTCCTGCTCCATCCAGTCGGTCACCGTGTTGCCGTCATCGACGTCGCCGATCTTGTGGATCAGGCCGGTATAAAAGAGAATGCGTTCGGTCGTGGTCGTCTTGCCCGCGTCAATGTGGGCGGCGATGCCAATGTTCCGGGTCCGCTCCATCGTATAGGCGCGATTGGGGGCGTTGACCGCTTTCCTTTCCAAATTCTTTTCCAAAATTGCTTCACTCATATAATAAAAATGCCCCGAAGGACTTTCGAGTCGGGGCAGATAAATTGCGAAATGATTACCAGCGAAAATGCGCGAAGGCCTTGTTGGCCTGTGCCATCTTATGCACCTCGTCACGTTTGCGGATTGCGTTGCCCTGGCCCTGATAGGCATCCAGGATTTCTCCCGCCAGCGCCTCTTTCATCGCCGTCCCTTTCCGGGCGTCGGCCAGGTCCACCAGCCAGCGCATGGCCAGCGACAATTGGCGGTCGGTCGTCACTTCGACCGGCACCTGGTAAGTGGCGCCTCCCACGCGCCGCGGCTTGACTTCCAGCCGCGGCTTGGCGTTATCGACCGCCCTCTGCAAAATTTCCAGAGGATTGGAGGCGGGATTCTTGGCCGCAATCTGATCGAAGGCCCCATAGACAATCCGTTGCGCCGTCGTCTTCTTGCCTTTGCACATCACCGTATTGACCAGGCGCGACACGAGCGTGCTGTGGTACTTGCTGTCTTCCAACAGCGGCCTTTTAACTGCTTGACGTCGTCGTGACATAAATCGTTTACGCTGGCTTCACTTCTGCCGGTTTGGGGGCAACTTTTGCCGCCTTCGGGCGTTTGACTCCATATTTCGAGCGGCTGACACGCCGCTTCTCCACACCCGCAGCATCCAGCGTGCCGCGCACGATGTGGTAACGAACACCGGGCAAGTCCTTCACGCGTCCCCCGCGCACCAGGACAATCGAGTGCTCCTGCAAATTGTGCCCTTCATCCGGGATATAGGCGATCACCTCGAAGCCGTTGGTCAGACGTACTTTGGCGACTTTCCGCATGGCCGAATTGGGCTTCTTGGGGGTGCGCGTCATCACTTGGATGCAGACCCCGCGTCGAAACGGCGAGTTCTGCAAGGCCGGAGCTTTGGACTTGCTGCGCAATTTGTTTCGTCCTTTTCGGACGAGCTGATTAATCGTCGGCATTTGAATGTCTTCCACCCGCTTTCCCTAGGGAAACGGAGCGCGGAATATACTTGAGGGCCATCCCTCTGGCAACAGTTTTTTCAAAAAAACCACCGTTTCCCCTATAAAACAGCCCATTTCAGCCTGTTTTAAGGGGCGAAAACAGCTCCCCGGACACCTCTTGCCGGGAATCTGGCCCGTAATACTTGCCCACAATATACACCAGCAGCCGGGAATGAAAAGAGAATTCTTCGCCCGCAATGGCACGAATTGGAAACGAATTGGAAACAAATCAATACTTCACCGCAACCGAATTTCGCTGGACGCCCGCCGCGGGCGGCGCAAAATCGCGCCATGAAACCAACCGGCTCAGAATTGAGCGCCCTTCTCGGCTCCGCCGCCGTCTTGTGGTCCGACATCGTCCACGCGGTCGAAGAGACGATTTCACCAATCGACACGGTGTGGAAGCCGTCCAAGGCTGAGTTTGGCCGGATATGCCTGCTTCAGCACAAGAAGAGAACGCTGCTCTACCTGACGCCTGAGAAGGAGAAGGTTCTCGTGGCGATTGTTCTTGGTGAGCGGGCCTTCGGTCTCGCCATGTCCAGTTCCCTTCCCGCGACAATCAAGAAGATGTTCGCGGAAGCCAGGCCGTATGCCGAAGGCCGGGGGATTCGTTTCCCGGTGATTTCACAGACCGACGTCCCCACGATCAAAAAGCTGGTGGAGATCAAGACCGCGCCCAAATGAATGGGCCACCTGGGGAGGAATGATCTTTGCTTGAGGGGCGCGAAGAAACTTATGAACGGCCTACCGCCCATTGGCCGCCTCAACTGCCGTTGAACTCCAGTAAAGATTGGAATCCGCGAATGAAAAGGCGGGAACGCCGGCCTCGTAAAACCGGGTGAACTTCGCGCGATTCAGGTTCTCCCCATTTGTGAACAGGGAGTCAAGAACATCGGCGTTGTAGCCGTTCGTGCTGAATTCAGCCGAGAAGCTATATTCCTCAATCCATCCGTTTGTCGGATTTTGAAAGTCGCGAAGGTAAATTGTTTTGTAATCCACAATCTCCCCCATTTTCTTTGCCGCGAAGATTTGATAGGCGGGATGATTGCCATGAATCGGGCTGATCGACGGCCCCAGATGAATATAGCCGACAGGCGATTTGCCGGAATAGATCAGTCTGAATTCATCGTTGTGCGTGTGGGCGGAAAACGATCCCATGATCTTGGAACGGTTTGAGGCCAGCATGCTCACGAAGTGATCCGTGAATTGTTGGTTCCAAAATGACACAGGGGGCTGTCGGGGATGGGTTGAGGCGTAATAGTCTGTTCCCGGAGGTATGTGATACGCCAGGATGATACCGCCCCTGGACGATCTGAAAACATCGGAAAGCCGGTCAATGGTTTCATGCGCGTTGGTCCATCCATTGAGATTCGGATCATCGCGGACGTGCTCCTGGCGCCGGCTAAACAAGGTGCTGTTGAAGACTACAAGCTGGCAGCTGGAAAGGCCGGGCAGCTCAGATTTATAGAAACCCAACTTGGTGAAGTCCCTGTCGAAATCACGACAAGCGGGGCTGAAGTCCCAGGCTTTTGCGAACGCCTTGAGAAAAGCGGGCTGCGGCTCAAAGTAATCATCGGTGGAATCATTGTTCCCCAAAACCGGGTAAACATTGGTGAGACCCACCCTGCGGAACATGTGGGCCACAAGCGCCTCGGAGCCTTCGACATAACGTTCGCGGCGGGCATTAAATTCGCTCATGTCGTTGTCAAGAGCGTTGGCAATATCAGCCTGGTGCGCGAAAAAATCGCCGGCGCATAAAACGAAGGCGGGCTTGGGGCGTTGGTTCGCCAAAGATTGGAGGGCGCATTTGATCAAAAGGTAGCTCGAATCCCAGCCCTGTTTATCGTAATTGGCGGGACTTTTGGCCGTCCCCAGATCAAAGGCGGCAATAGTCTTGTCGAAATCCATTGGATCATTCACAAGGTTGGTGTAAGCCTTGTTTGAGCAGCGAAAGGGATCAAAATGCAAATCCGCCAGCACCGCGAACTCGACCGTGTCGCCACTGGCCGGCGATGACTGGCTGGCGGCCGCCCGCCCGATGCCGGGAAACAGGCAGGATTCAATCGCCAAGAAGATAAGGAGGATGGATTTGAATCGTGTCATAGATTTCAACAAGCTGCCTCATGCCCGCGTGTCACGTCAAGAAGAGATACAGCGAAAGTCTCGTTGGGGGCGCAAATCAGTTTCTGTAGCGCAGACTTCCAAGTCTGCTGTACCGCCGATTTCCAAATCGGCGCGCCGCGCAAAGTCATCGCCGGAGCAGGCTTGGAAGCCCGCGACACGGCAGACTTGGAAGTCTGCGCTACAGGTAAAAGCCTCGACAAAAGCTGATGTGTGCCCTCTCGTTGGATTTGCAAGTCCCACGTTTTAGAGCCAGCGGCGGACCTTTTTCTTATATTCGAGATATTTTTCTCCAAACGCGCTTTCCATTTTCTCCTCTTCAAAAGGGATGAACATCCAGTTGAGGATGATGAAAAGGAACAGCGGGCACAGCAGCGAGAGAACATTCCCGGAAACAATCGAGCATCCGGTCAAAAAGCTGACGAATCCCACGTACATGGGATTTCGACTGTAATGGTACAAGCCATCTTCAATGATGCAGGTTGAAGGCGCGAATGTTACAGGCGTGGCGCGCCTTCTCAGGGACTGATGGGTGCAAGCGATCCAATACGCTCCCGCGCAGAGGAAAATCGCTCCTCCAAGCGTGAAGGGAGGCCTGATCAAGTTCAGCCTCGGAGCCAATAGACGCAGCAGCGCCATTGCAACTACGCAGGCGAAGAAATAAACGGGTGGAATCGAGACGATCCTGTGTTTCATGTTTTGCGCCTGAATGTAAAGCGTGTTCCAATAAAAGTTCAGGTTGCGCTCCTGAACCGATTGCCGGCTATTCTTTCTTCCTCTTCGGCTTTGATGAGGCGATTTTCTTCACTTCTCCCTCAAGCTGCGCGATGCCGGCGGCAAATTCGGCTTACTCTGTAGCCAACGGCAATGAAGGCGTCGAGATTGTAATGGCGGATTTGGCGCTGAATACTCCGTTTCCCCTCCAATCGAACTTGTAAGTAATCCTTGCAAGTTGCCGCCTCGGACAATTCACCTTCGGCAAAAATCGACCTCGGATGAATCGTGATGTTTTGCGGCGTGGTTTGAAACAATTCCGCAATTTGAGCCTGCGAAAGCCAAACCGTCTCTTTTTCCAGTTTGAACTCAAGCCGCGTGTTTCCGTCCTCGGTTTGGTAGAGGATGATTTCCGATCCCGGCTCTTGGTTCTGCTTGCTCATGGCGAACTGTTCTAATCGGATTGAGGCGGAGGGGCAATTGGAATCAACGGCAAGATGCTTGCAGTTCCACCTCCTCACGCGCCGCCCGTCAACCGCGCGATTTTCGCGGCGATTCCGCCCGGGTCCCGCATCAGCGATTCGCCGACGAGGATGGCCCTGGCTCCGGCGCGCTGGAGCCGCTCAACGTCGGCCCGGATGTGAATGCCGCTTTCGGACACGATGAACGCGCCTTGCGCGCCCGCCGCCAGCCGCTCGGTCACGCCCAGGTCCACCACAAACGTATCCAGATTGCGGTTGTTGATGCCGATGAGGCTCGCGCGGATCGCCAGCGCGCGCTCCATATCCGCCGCGTCATGCGTTTCCACCAGCGCCGCAAGGCCGCCTTCGACCGCCAAATCGTGAAATTGCCGCAACTCCGCGTCCGTGAGTATTCGCGCTATCAACAGTATCGCGTCCGCGCCGTTCCGGGCCGATTCCAGAATCTGCCGGGCGTCGATGATGAAATCTTTGCGCAGCAGCGGCAGGTTGACCGCGCCTCGAACCTCCCGCAAATGGCTCAATGCGCCTTGGAAGAATTCTTCGTCTGTCAGCACCGACAGGCAGCTGGCGCCGCCCGCCGCGTAGTCGCGGGCGATGCGGACCGGATCGAAATCCGGGCAGATGACGCCGGCCGACGGCGAGGCCTTCTTGACCTCCGCGATCAGGGCCACGCCGCCGCGCGGCGGCTGGCGCAAGGCGGCCAGGAAATCGCGCGGGGCGGACCGGGCGGCGCGGATGAGCGCCGCCGTCACGGGGCCGGCGGGAAGGCGGGCGGCCTCGGCCCTCTTTTGGGCCACGATTCTGTCAAGTATGTGCATTAGTCCGCGTCGTCCTTCAATCCCGCCATGCGTTTGGCCGGGCAGCCGGCGCGCAGCCAGCCGTTGACGAAGGGGTCCAGGTCGCCGTCCATGACCGCCTGGGTGTTGCTGGTTTCGACGCCGGTGCGAAGGTCCTTGACCATGCGATAAGGCTGGAAGACGTAGCTGCGAATCTGGTGCCCCCAGCCGATGGCGCCCTTCTCACCGTAGAAGCGCTCCAGGTCCGCCTTCTGCTCGTCGAGCCGTTTGGCGTAGATTTTTGAAATCAGCAGGCGCATCGCCGTGGCGCGGTTCTGGTGCTGCGACCGCTGGCTTTGGGACGCGGCCACAATCCCCGTCGGCAGGTGTGTGATGCGCACGGCCGTCTCCACTTTGTTGACGTTCTGCCCCCCCTTCCCGCCGGATCGGTAGGTATCGACCTGAAGCTCGACGGGCGGCAGGACGATGTCCGCGCTGGTTTCCTCGATCTCGGCGATGACATCGACGCTGGCAAAACTGGTGTGGCGCCGCTTGTTGGAGTCGAATGGGGAAATGCGCACCAGGCGATGGACGCCGCGCTCGGCCTTGCAAAAGCCGTAGGCGAATTCCCCGCGCACCACCAGGGTGGCGCTCTTGATGCCGGCGGTTTCGCCCGGCAGCACGTCAGTCAGCTCGATTTCCCAGCCGCGCGCTTCGCCCCAGCGCTGGTACATCCGCAGGAGCATCTCGGCCCAATCGCACGCCTCGGTGCCGCCGGCGCCCGAGTTGATGCTCAGGATGCAGTTATTCTTGTCATGCGGCCCGTTGAGAAAAACCTTCAATTCCAGCCCCTCCAGATCGCGCCAAAAGCGGGTCAACTCCTGGGTAAGTTCCCCTTCGTGCCGGGCCTGCTCGGCGGGCGGTTCTTCCTGGGCCAGTTCGAGCATGACGCGGAAGTCGTCGATCTGCCGCTCGGCTTTGAGAACGGGTTCGGTCTTTTTGCGGAGGCCGTTGGCCTCGTCGATCAGGCCTTGGGCCTTTTCGCGGTTGTTCCAGAAGCTTTCCTGGGCCATGAGGCTGTCCAGCTCCCCCAGGCGCTTTTGCACGGTGGGAACGTCAAAGAAACCTCCGCAAATGGGCGACTTTTTCGGCGGCGGCGGGCAACTGCTCTTTGATTTTCTCGAACATGCCGCACAACATACAGGAAGAACCCGTGCGCGCCAATGGCCAAATTGCCGCTCGAATTATGTTTATCGGCAACCGGCGATCTGTTATCCATTCCACCCTATGAAAACGCTCTTCAGAAGCTGCATTCCATCCGGGAAAGCGGCGCTGGCGCTGCTGGCGCTGCTCCCCTTTCCGGCCTGGAATGCCTCCGCGCAGCAAACAATTGTTTCCGATTACGACAGTCTGCTCAACGCCATCCAAACCTCCGCCGTCATCACCAATTTTGCCAGCAATCTCGTGATCAGTGTGGCGACCGCCAGCCAAACGATTCAGATCACGAACAACACCACCATCGACGGCACGAGCAACAATATTGTGTTTGATGGAAACCATTCCATCCGGTTGTTTTTCGTCAGAACCAACGCCCTGTTGACCCTCAACAACGTTCAACTCCTGCGCGGCTCCAGCACCAATGGCGGCGCCATTTTTAATGATGGCGCCCTTATCATCAGCAATGCCATCATCGCCGGCAACAGCGCCATCGGCGCTGGCGGCGTCAACGGCGGCAACGCCACGACCAACAGCGGCACCAATGGCGCGTATGGCAGCTCCGGAAACAACGCTTTGGGCGGCGCCATCTACAGCCTGGGGCCTGTGAGCGTTTTCAACTCGGTCTTTCTCACCAACCAGGTCCAGGGCGGTTCCGGCGGCAACGGCGGCAACGGCGCCGCCGGCCAAATCGGCGGCACCTCCGGCGGCCAGGCCGGGGCGGGCGGGGCTGCCTACGGGGGAGCGGTCATGACCTTCGGCGGCACCAATGTGTTCGTTGCCACCGAGTTCATTAGCAACCTCTGCGTCGCCGGCGCCGGCGGCAGCGGCGGCGCCAGCGGCTTGGGACTTCAACTGAATACCACCAATGGCAGTTCCGGCCAGGGCGCCAGCGGCGGCGCGGCCGCCGGCGGCGGCCTTTACGCGACGAAATCGCTGCTTGCGTCCAATTGCCTCTTTTTCAATAACAGTGTCACTGGCGGCAATAGCAGCGCGGCGCAAACCAATTGGGACGGAACCGGCTACAACGGCATCCCCGGCGCCCAGGCTGGCGGCGGCGGCCTTTATCTCTCGGACGCCGCGCCGTCGGTGGACATTGAAAACACCATCTTCTTCGGAAATGTTTGCGCGGGCGGCAACGGCGGCACGGCGGGAGGCCTCTCGACGGCTGGGGGCGACGGCGGCTCGGTTTACGGCGGCGCCATTTTCACGGGCGCAACGGCCATAACCATCCGCAACTGCACCCTGGCCACAAATATCCTGTACCCCGGACTTCCCGCCAGTGACTCGGCCACCAATGGCACGGCTGGCGTGGAAGGCGCCACCAACGGCTGGCAGATTTATCGCGACGCCGGCGCCGCGCGGCTGGCCAACTCCATCCTTTCGGGCGGAGCAACCTCCAACGTCGTCGGGGTAATGGACGATGGCAACAACATCAGTTCGGATGCCAGTCTGTCGAAGTCCACCACCACGACCCTCAACAGCAGAAATCCGGATTTGGATTCCGGCTTGTCCACGCAGGGGCCTTACCTCGGCCCCATCAACCAGCAGGGCTTCCAGACGCTGACTCTGGCCTTGCTGTCTGGAAGCCCCGCCGCGAGCATCATCACAGGTGTGCCGGGTTTGACCTTTCCGGCGACCGATGAGAGGGGCTTTGCCAGGGGAACCCCTGGCAGCGCGGGGGCCTTTGAAGCAGATGTCATCACCCCCACCAACACCGCGCCGCCCACCATCTCCACTCTGCCGACAAACCAACAGGCCACGATCGGGCAGCAGGCTGTGTTCAGCGTCGTCGCCACGCCCAACTCGTCCGATACGCACACCTTGGGCTACCAATGGCAGCTCAACGGGACAAATCTAATTGACAACGCGAATTTCTCCGGCGCCACCACCGCCACGCTGACCATCAATGACATTTCCGCCGCCGACCTGGGATTCTTTCAGGTGGTCGTCAGCCCGTCCCTCTTGGACAGCGTGACCAATCCGCCCGTCGTTTATCTCCTGGTCAAGATTCCTCCCACGATCAAGACCCAGCCGGCCAGCAAGCTCAGTGAGCCGGTTGGCGCGATAGTGAACTTCAAAGTCAATGTCGGCGGCGCGCCGCCTTTTGCATACCAGTGGCGCCTCAAAACGCTCGCCAACGGCGTCACCAACGTGGTCGCGCTCACCGACGAGAACGATTTTACCAACTCCGCCACCAGTAATCTGACCATCAACCCCGTCAACTTCCCGGATGAGGGCAGTTACTTCGTCGTGGTGAGCAATTTCTATAAGAGCGTCACCAGCAGCGTGGCCCGGTTGACGGTCGTGTTGGACAAGACTCGGCCGACGGTGGCGATCACCTCGCCTGCCGCGGGGGCGCGCACCACCAACGGGTACGTCGCGGGAACGGCTTCGGACAACGCCCAGGTGACCAATGTTTATGTGTGGATCACCAATCTCTTCAATGGCACGACCAATGTCTTTGCAACCAACGCGGTTCTCTCCACCAACGGAACGACCACAAAAACATGGACCAACTTCGGCATCGCGCTTTATCCCGGCACGAACATCGTGGCGGTGCGAAGCGTCGATTATTCGAGCAATGTTTCTCCGATTGTCGTCCGCAAGTTCTTCTACGTGTCCAATTCCACGTTTCATTTCACGCAAAGCGGAGGCGGGAAGGTGAGCTACAGCGCCTCGGTTGCCCGCAACACGCCCCCCACCAACGGCGCCCTTTTGAATCTGGGCGAGGGCTATACCCTGGTGGCCAAACCGAACCTGGATTATTTGTTGACAAACTGGATTTCCACCGGCGTGACCAACCTCACCAACATCGGGAAAACGCTCCGCTTCATTATGACCAGCAATTTGTCCATCCAGGCCAATTTCGAGTACAGTCCCTTTATCAGATTAACGAATAGTTCCTACAATGGACTCTTCCCCACCAACACCGCGGCCGCCACCGAAACAACCGCCGGCATGATAAGCCATTTGAAGCTCGGTTCGCTGGGCGCCTACAGCGGCAAACTCCTGCTCGATGGCGCCAGTTATCCCCTCAGCGGCACTCTGGACATTTTCGGCCAAGCCACCAATCACGTTCCCCGCCCCGCCTCGCATGGCGGGCCGGTCAGCGTGTCGCTGGCGGTGGACTGGACCAACGGCCAAATCATGGGCGCGGTCTCCGGTACCAATGAGGGCGCGGGCTGGAAATCCGCCCTGTACGCTGAACAGGGAGCGGCCCCGGCGTCCGTTTCCCACCAATATACCCTGCTGCTGTCCTCCACCAACGCGGCCGGCGAAATCCCGCCTGGGGATGGCTACGTGCTGATGACCAATCACCTCGACAACTTCACTCTCACCGGCGCGCTGCCCGATGGGGCCACTTTCAGCCAAAGCCTGCCGGTTGGGACTCTGGGGAACCTGCCGGTGTTTGCCAGTCTCTATGGCAATACCGGCTTCCTACTGGGTTGGATCAACTTCAATTCCAACGGAATACCCCAGGCTGCCACCAATCTCGCTGCCACCAACCTGATATGGATCAAGCCCGCCCGGCCGGGGATTTACCCGGACGGTTTCACCGATTCCCTTTCCGTGGAGGGATCAGAGTGGTTCGCCGACACCGCGGTGACCTTGGCCGGGGGGACGCTGTACATTTCCAACGCGAATCTTTATTTGAGCAATCAGGTTTCGCTTGACACTAACCTTGTGACCGCGACCTCCGGCTCGACCAATTCGCTGCGCGGCACGCTCAATCCGAAAACAGGCGCGCTGAAAGTCATTTTCGGCGACGGCGAGGGCAAAGGCACCCTCACTGGTTACGCGGCGCTCTTGCAAGACACCACCAACGCTGGCGGCTATTTCGTCACCAAGACCAACGCCGGCTCAATTATATTGAAACCGTAATCCGGCGATGGAGACGCCCCGCATTGCCCGATGGCTCCTGGCCGCCCTGCTTCTGTGCGCGGGCGGCCGGGCGCCGGGGCAGATTCTCGTTTCAAATTACCCCTCCCTGACCAACGCGCTGGCCGCCTCAACCGTCGTCACCAATTTCGTCAGCGGCTCCGCCATCACCCTGGCGGCGGGGCAGACGTTGCAGATTTCCAACAGCGTGACAATCGACGGCGGGACCAACGGCATAGTCCTCGACGGCAACGGCGTTGCGCGGATCATCCACGTCCAACCCAACAGCCGGTTGGTCCTGAACAATCTTCAATTGATCAACGGACTCAGCGCCAACGGCGGAGCCATCTTCAATGAGGGCGTTCTTATTGTCAGCAACAGCGTCCTGTCGGGCAATTCCGCGACCAACACCCCTGGCGCCAAGGGCGGGCCTGATCCCAGCAGCGGCAACGGCGGAGACGGCGCTCCAGGCGGCGGCGCCGCGGGCGGCGCGATTTACAGCGTCGGACCCCTGGGCGTTTACTACTGCGTTTTCGGGACCAACACGGTGATCGCCGGCGCCGGCGGTGGCGGCGGGGCCGGCACGGCCGGCTTCATCTTCAGCGGCAACGGGGGCAACGGCGCCAATGGAGGCGGCGCATTGGGCGGGGCGGTTTTCGGCGGCGGCCCCGCCAACGTATTTGTTGGCTCCGAATTCATCGCCAATGAATGCTTCGGCGGCGCGGGCGGCGCGGGCGGTCCGACAGGCCAGGGCGGCCTGGCGGGCAACACGGGGTACGGCGGCGCCGGAGGGCCCGCCGGCGGAGGAGCCGTTTATCTGACAGGGCCATGCGTCATGTCCGGCTGTCTTTTTCTCACCAATGCGGTCGCCGCGGGCGCCAGCGCCGCGGGCCAGGTCTTAAGCGATGGCAGCGGCTCCGATGGGCCGGACGGCGGCCCCGCGGCCGGCGGCGGACTCTGCCTGGCTGGCAGCGTGACAAATGCCACCCTTGAAAACGCCACCTTCGTCAACAACTCCTGTGCCGGCGGCGCCGGGGGAGCGGCGCAAAATGCGCATGCGGGAAATGGCGGCGCGGCTTCTGGCGGCGGCCTGGCCAGTTCGGCCGTTTTGGCCGTGGCGCGCAACGGTACGTTTGCCACCAACACTCTGGCGGGCGGCGCCGGCGGAACCGCTTCCGGCTCGAAGGGCGCTGGCGGCGCGGTGGGGGCGGCATCAGGTTGGGATGTATGCAGGGAGGCTGGCGCGCTGCGCCTGGCCAATTCGATTCTATCGGGCGGCACGAGTCTGGCGGGCAATCCCTTCCCCAACGCCGCCGGCGTCACCGATTCCGGATACAACTTCAGCTCGGACGGCAGTCTGGGCGCGGCCACCACTACAACGGTCAACTACACGGACCCCGGGCTGGCGGCGGCGCTTTCCACCAACGGCGGCCCCGCCATCGGCCCCAGCAACATTACTGCTTTCGCCACGCTGACGCTGGCGATTCTGAACGGCGGCCCGGCCGACGGCGCGGTTGCGGGCGTTCCCGGCGTCACCTATCCGGCCCTGGACGCCCGGCAACTGCCGCGAGGGACACCCGCCTCCGCCGGCGCCTGCGAGACCAGCGCCCACCTGCTCGTTGTCAATACCAATGGCACGCCCTCCATCACCAGCCAACCCGCCGGCCAGATCAGCCCGCTCGGCCTGGCGGTCACCCTGTCCGTTACCGCCGGGAGCAACGCCGGCGACACCAATTCCCTCGGCTACCAATGGCAGCTTGGCGGGACAAATATAGCGGACACAGCCGTCTTTTCCGGCGCGAACCGCGCAGCACTCGCGGTGCGGGCGGTCAACGCGGGCGATGAGGGTGATTACCAGGTGATTGTCAGCCCTTCCCTGCTGGATGGCGCCGTCACGAGTTCGGTGGCGGTTCTGACCCTGCCTATTCGTCCCGCCATCAAAACCCAGCCGGTCGAAAGATTAAACGAGCCGGAGGGAGGCGTGGTCACTTTCCGCGTCATCGCCACGGGCGGGCCGCCCCTCTATTACCAATGGCGCTCGAACAACGTGCCGATCAACGGCGGAAGCGAATTCCTCGACATCACGAACAGCAGCCTTACCATCAACCCCGTTTCCTTCGACGACGCGGCCGGCTATTCCGTGGTTGTCTCCAACTTTTTCCGCAGCGTCACCAGCAGCGTGGCCCGGTTGACGGTTGTCCCGGACAAGACCCGCCCCGCCGCCGTCATCACCGCGCCCGCCGCGAATGCGCGCGTGACCAATTCCTCGGTCTTCGGGAGGGCGTCGGACAACGCGCAGGTGACCAACGTCGTGTGCTGGGTCACCAACGAGTTCGCCGGCGCAAACAATCCCTCCCCCATCAACGCGGTTTTGTCCGCCAACGGCACGACGGTGAAGGAGTGGTTCGTCACCAACGCGCTTTTGCCGGGCACGAATAGAGTCGCCGTGCAAGCCGTGGATCATTCGGGCAACGTTTCTCGAATCGTCACCCGCCACATCTTTCGCGCCGTTCCGCTGCCCTTGAGGCTGTCAATTGACGGAAGCGGGACGGTTGAGGGCACGGCATCGGTGGCGGGCAATACGCGACCGGGGAGCAACAGCCTGCTCAATTTGGGAGAGGGCTACGCTCTGAGGGCCAAATCCGATGTTGGAAGTGTGTTTCTCAACTGGGTTGCGGACGGCGCCACAAACCTCTCCAACCCTCTGCGTTTCGTGATGACATCCAACCTGGCGATCACGGCCAATTTCATGACCAACCCGTTTATCGCCGTCGCGGGAACTTACAACGGCCTTTTCTTCGACCCCGCCATCGGGGTCACGGAGCAAACGGTTGGAATGCTCCGCAATCTGAGCATCAGCGCGCGCGGCGTTTACAGCGGACGATTGCTCCTGGCCGGCTCCGCCTACCCCTTCAGCGGCGGCTTGACCCTTTCCTGTTCCGCCAGCAAGCCCGTGGTTCGACCCGCCGGGCGGGGCGGACCAGTGCAACTGAGTTTTCAATGGACCAACGGCGTCATCGCCGGCTCGGTTTCCGGCACCGACCAGGGCGGCTGGACCAACACGTTGCGTGCCGTAATGGCCGAATCGTCCGCCTCGCCCGCCGCCTACACGTTGTTGCTGGCCCCGCCCACCAACAGCGGCGCCCCGCCCGGCTCCGGTTATGCGCTGCTGACCAACCACAACGCCCATCTGACCCTCACCGGCGCGCTGGCCGACGGCACGCCATTCAGTCAATCCGTCCCCATCGCCGCGTCGGGCGACGTGCCGCTCTATGCCAGTTTGTATGGCAATAGGGGCTTGCTCCTGGGCTGGATCAACGTGGCCGGCGGCGTGCCCGCGGGTGGAACCAACTTCGTCTGGATCAGACCCGCCGGCGGCGCCGGGCTTTACGCCAGCGGCTTCACCTGCATCCTTGACGGGCAGGAGTCCGCCTGGACCGGCGCTACAGCGTTTCCGTTCTCCACGGGGACGTTGACCGTGACGAATGGCGCGCTTTATTTCACGAATGAGGTTTCGCTCAGCAGCAACACCCTGGTCTCGTCATCAGGCTCGTCCAATTTCCTGAGCGGAACCATCAATCCGAAAACGGGCGCGCTGAAGGTCAGCTTTTCCGCCGGCGCCGGCGGCGCCACGATCACCGGTTACGGCGCCTGTTCGCAGGAAGCGACCAATGCCGCCGGCTACTTCATCACCAAGACCAGCGCTGGCGCCATTTTCCTGACGCCGTCCACCAATTAGCATCCACCGCTGCCATAACCCTGATGGTAACATTTCACTGTCCGGGTGGTGGTCTCCGGCTCGTACGCCTACGGCGAACCCACCGAGGACTCCGATGTGGATGTTCTCGTGATCATGCCTTTCAACCGCAAGCGCGGCCGCAAATCCCTCTAAATTCGCCAGCGCATCCCGGCTGATTTTCCCCTTGACCTGATCGTCCGGACGCCGGAGTTCATCGCCCGGCGGCTGCAGTGGGGCGATTGTTTCGTTGAGGAGATTCTGGCCAGGGGAAACGTTCTCTATGAAGCCATTGACGCGGGAGTGGGTTGAAGAAGTTGCAAGAACATTCGACGCGAAGTTCGGTTAAGTCTCGGTTTGCCCATCGCGTAAAAAACAGCGAGGCCGGCCAAAATGGCCAGCCTCGCTCGGTTCCCCCAGAAAAACTCCCTGGCAAGCTTGACAGCTTCTTAGTAGTCCATGCCGCCCATGCCGCCGCCGTGGCCGCCGCCGGCCGGAGCGGGTTTCTCCTTCTCCGGAATCTCGGTGATGAGGCATTCGGTCGTCAGGAGCAGGCCGGCAATCGACGCCGCGTTCTGCAAGGCTGTGCGGGTGACCTTCTTGGGGTCCACCACGCCGGCTTTGACGAGGTCTTCGTACTCCGCAGTGGCGACGTTGTAACCTTCGTTGCCTTTGCGGCGCTTGACTTCCTGCACAACGATGGAGCCTTCGACGCCGGCGTTGGTCGCCAGGGCGCGGAGGGGTTCTTCCATCGAGCGTTTGACAATGTCCACGCCGATTTGCTCGTCGCCCTGGAGCTTCAGGCCGTCCAGCGCGCTCAGGCAGCGCAGAAGCGCCACGCCGCCGCCGGGAACAATGCCTTCCTCAACCGCGGCGCGAGTGGCATGAAGGGCGTCTTCGACGCGGGCTTTCTTTTCCTTCATTTCGCTTTCGGTCGCCGCGCCGACGTTGATGACCGCGACGCCGCCAGCCAGCTTGGCCAGGCGTTCCTGCAATTTTTCGCGGTCGTAGTCGGAAGTGGTTTCCTCGATCTGGCGGCGGATTTGGTTGACACGCCCCTGGATTTCAGAGGATTTGCCGCCGCCTTCGACGATGGTGGTGTTTTCCTTGTCAACTTGTACACTCTTGGCGCGGCCAAGGTCGTCCAACTGGATGTTTTCCAGTTTGATGCCCAGGTCCTCGCTGATGAACTTGCCGCCCGTCAGGACCGCGATGTCCTCGCACATGGCTTTGCGGCGGTCGCCGAAGCCGGGGGCTTTGACGGCGCAGACGTTGATGGTGCCGCGCAGTTTGTTGACAACCAGCGTGGCGAGGGCTTCGCCTTCGACCTCCTCGGAGATGAGCAGGAGCGGCTTGCCGATCTTGGCGACCTTCTCCAACAACGGGAGCAGGTCCTTGAGACTGGTGATTTTCTTCTCGTAGATCAGGACATAAGCGTCTTCGAGCTTGGCTTCCATCGTTTCCGGGTTGGTCACGAAATAGGGCGACAGATAACCCTTGTCGAACTGCATGCCTTCGACGACGTCGAGCGTCGTCTCAATGGACTTGGCTTCCTCGACCGTGATCGTGCCGTCCTTGCCGACCTTATCCATGGCGTCGGCGATGATTTCGCCGATGGTGGTGTCCCAGTTGGCGGACACGGTGGCGACTTGCTTGATTTCTTCCTTGTCCTTGACCTTCTTGGTGATTTTGTCCAGGTGGTTCACGGCGGCTTCAACGGCCTTGGTGATGCCGCGCTGGATGGAGATGGGGTTGGCGCCGGCGGTGACGAACTTGAGGCCCTGGCCGTAGATGGCTTCCGCCAAAACGGTCGCGGTGGTGGTGCCATCGCCCGCCGCGTCGCTGGTCTTGCTGGCGACTTCGCGGACCATCTGCGCGCCCATGTTCTCGTACGGGTCTTCCAGTTCGATTTCCTTCGCCACGGTCACGCCGTCCTTGGTGACGGTCGGGGAGCCGAATTTTTTGTCGAGCACCACGTTGCGGCCTTTGGGGCCGAGCGTGGCGATGACGGCGCGGGCGAGTTTATTGACGCCCTTGAGGAGCGCCTGCCGGGCCGCCTCGTCGAAGATAAGTTGTTTTGCTGCCATAATTAGTGATCCTTTCGTTTTTTCAGTGTTTCAGTTTAGTGGATAAAGCGTTGCGGCCTATTCGATGATGGCGAGGATGTCGTCCGCGCTCAGAATCTTGTAGTCCTTGTCATCAAGTTTGATTTCCGTGCCGCCGTATTTGCTGACGAGCACGCGGTCGCCCTTTTTGACTTCAAAGGGGACTTTCTTTCCGTTGTCGTCGGTTTTGCCGGTGCCCAGGGCGATGACGATGCCCTCGGTGGGTTTTTCCTTCGCGGTATCAGGGATGATGATGCCGCCCTTTTTGACTTCGCGTTCTTCGGCGGGTTCGACAAGAATCCTGTCGCCGAGAGGTTTGACGTTGATTGCCATAGTTACGTGTTTCCTTTTTGTTATGTTATGTTTTTTATTCTGCTCGAATTAAAATCCCGCCGCACTCACAGACGGGAAAAGTCCAAATTCTCAAGCGGCCACCACCGGGCCGGCGGCGGCCAATCGCTTCCGTCTGGCGTCCACCTGCGCGTTGTGGTTCTCAACCTTGCATCCGACGTAAAATGTGCCCATTGATTTCACTTTTTGTTCAGTTTGCCGTTGACCGCGGGATTACCCTGAGCACTTCTTAATTAGGCGCCTGCCGAAATTTCCGCGCGTAGGTTATTCGCTCGAAGCGACAGGCTCATTTCTTCTCGTCCACCACTTCCGCGTCAATGATCGGCCCTTCCTCCTTGCCGCCTTGGGCGGAGCCGGATTCCTGTTGGCCCTCGGTTGGGGGGGGGCCGCCCGGCTGGCCGGGACCGGCGCCACCGCGGGCCTTGGCCGCTTCGGTGGCGGCGCGATACATGTCGGCGGAGGCGGCCTGCCAGGCCTCATTGAGTTTCTCGGTCGCGGCTCGGAGCGCCGAAGTGTCCGTCCCTTTGAGCGCCTCACGGGACGCCTTGACGGCCTCTTCGATCTTCTCCTTTTGCTCGGCGGAAATTTTCGCGGCATTGTCCTTGAGCATTTTCTCGCTGCGATAAACGGCGTTGTCAGCCTCGTTGCGCGCCTCGACCTGCTCGCGCTGCTGTTTGTCGTCCTCGGCGTGCGCCTCGGCGTCCTTGCGCATCTTTTCGATCTCGTCCTTGGAAAGCCCGCTGCTGGCGGTGATGGTGATCTTCTGCTCCTTGCCCGTGCCGAGGTCCTTGGCGCTGACGTGCAGGATGCCGTTGGCGTCAATATCAAAGGTCACTTCGACCTGCGGCACGCCCCGCGGGGCCGGGGGAATGTCCGTCAAATGAAATTTGCCGATCGTTTTGTTGTCGCGCGAAAATTGGCGCTCCCCCTGGAGGACGTGGATTTCCACGCCGGGCTGGTTGTCGGAAGCCGTGGAGAATATCTCCGATTTGCGCGTGGGGATGGTCGTATTGCGTTCGATCAGCTTGGTGAAAACGCCGCCGAGGGTCTCGATGCCGAGCGACAACGGCGTGACGTCCAGGAGGAGCACGTCCTTGACTTCGCCTTTGAGCACGCCCGCCTGGATGGCGGCGCCCACAGCGACGACTTCGTCCGGGTTGACGCCCTGATGCGGAGGTTTGTTGACCAGTGTGCGGGCGGTTTCCACCACGCGGGGCATGCGTGTCATGCCGCCGACGAGCACCAGCTCGTCCATCTTGTCCCCGGTCAGGCCGGCGTCCTTCAAGCAATTCTTGACGGGGCCGATGGTGCGCTCGAAAAGATCGTCGCACAACTGTTCCATCTTGGCGCGGGTCAATTTGGCGCTGACGTGTTTGGGGCCGGAGGCGTCGGCGGTGATGAAGGGGAGATTGATTTCGTAAGTTTGGGCGCTGGAGAGGGCGATCTTGGCCTTTTCCGCCTCTTCCTTGATGCGCTGGAGGGCGTCGGGCTGTTTGCGGAGGTCCATGCCGTGCTCGCGTTTGAACTCGTCGAGAATCCAGTCCATGATCCGGTTGTCCCAGTCGTCGCCGCCCAGATGGGTGTCGCCATTGGTGGCTTTGACCTCGAAAACGCCGTCGCCGATTTCCAGGACCGAGATGTCGAAGGTGCCGCCGCCCAGGTCATAAACCGAGATTTCCTCGTTTTTCTTCTTGTCGAGTCCGTAGGCCAGCGAGGCCGCGGTAGGCTCGTTAATAATGCGCAGGACCTCCAGGCCGGCGATGCGTCCGGCGTCCTTGGTGGCCTGGCGCTGGGAATCGTTGAAATAGGCGGGGACGGTGATGACCGCTTGGGTGATCTTTTCGCCCAGGCGCATTTCGGCGTCGGTCTTGAGCTTGGTGAGGATCATGGCCGAAATTTCCGGCGGGCTGAATTGCTTGGGTTTGCCGTCCACCTCGACTTCCACGGCGACGTCGCCGTTGGGGCCGGAGACCACTTTGTAAGGGACGCGCTTGAGTTCCTCCTGCACTTCGCCGAATTTACGGCCCATGAAGCGTTTGATGGAATAGACCGTGTTGCGGGAGTTGGTGACGGCCTGCCGCTTGGCGGAGTCGCCGACCAGGCGTTCGCCGGTCTTGGTGAAGGCGACCACGGAAGGTGTGGTGCGTTTGCCTTCAGAGTTTTCCAAAACCACCGGTTCGCCGCCTTCCATGACGGCCATGCAAGAGTTGGTGGTTCCGAGATCAATGCCGATAACCTTAGACATAATAATTCAGTTAGCTGCTTTTTAAGCAAACTTGATGCCATAAGCTTTTATAACTAGTAAGCTGTTTATGCGCAGCATGTTACACATACAATGGGCCAATCATGGAAGTGGGCGCATGGGACATACTGGCGCACATTAGCGCCACAATGGCGCACTCGCGCCGCCCGGTTATCATGGACAGTTTGCCAGGAATGAACTTATCCTGCGCCATGATGATTGCGAAAGATTGCCTTACGGCGCGCACTCCGGCGTCCCTCGGTTTTGCCATGCCCGCCGAATGGGCGCCGCATGAGGCCACCTGGCTGGGCTGGCCCCACAATCCCACGGACTGGCCCCGCAAACTCAGCGCCATTCGCTGGGTTTACGGCGAGATGGTACGCAAGATCGGCCCTGGCGAAATCGTCCGGCTGTTGGTCAATTCCAAGGCCGCCGCCGCCGCCGCCGCGCGCCGCACCCTCACCCAGGCCCACGCCGATGTTTCCCGCGTCCAATTCATCATCCACCCCACCAACCGCGGCTGGACCCGCGACAGCGGGCCGATCTGCGTTCGGCGCGGCGGAAAGAACCCGGAGACCGCCTTTGTTCATTTCCATTTCAACGCCTGGGCCAAATACCCGGATTGGCAGCGCGACCGCAAAGTGCCTGAAATTGCGGCCCGGCGGCTGGGGAAACGTCTCTTCAACGCCCAGTTCCAAGGCCGGGATTTTGTCATCGAAGGCGGCGCCATCGATGTCAATGGCCGCGGCACTCTTCTGACGACCGAGGAGTGCCTCCTGGACCAGAAAACCCAGGCGCGCAATCCCGGCCTGGGCCGCAAGGAAATTAATTCCGTGTTCCAGCGTTTTCTGGGTGTCACCAACGTGCTCTGGCTGGGCGGCGGCGTGGTGGGCGACGATACCCACGGCCATGTCGATGACATCTGCCGGTTTGTCAATCCAACCACCGTCGTGCTGGCGCAAGAGAGCAACCCCAGCGACATCAATTACCGGCCGCTGGCCGAGAACCGCGAGCGCCTGGAGGGCCTGCGCCTGGAAGACGGCTCGAAAATCCAAGTGGCGGCCCTGCCCATGCCCGCCCCCATTTTTTACGACGGCTATCGTTTGCCGGCCAGCTACGCCAACTTTTACATCGCCAACGCGGCCGTCATCGTTCCCACCTTCAACGACCCTAACGACCGCGTCGCCCTGGGCATTCTGGGCGATTTGTTCAAGGACCGGCCGGTGGTGGGGATTCACGCGGTGGATTTGGTGCTCGGCTTTGGCACGCTCCACTGCCTGACGCAGCAACAGCCGGCCGCGGAAACCTCTTCTCAATTAAACGCACCGGGGGCGCAAAAGGCTTAAGCTTTACTGAAGCCTCCGGCGCCCCGTTGACGGGGGCCGTGGCCGGCACCCTGTTTTCGCCAGCTACCGAGCCGCCCTTTATCGTTATCGCCACCCTGTTCCCTCCCTCATTTTGTGCCCGTGCGATTCTTGCGGGCCGGGCCCCCGTGGCCATAAGGGGGCGGCCTGCCGCCTGCAAGGTCGCTTGCGCCGCAACANNATTTACCGTAATTTTTTAACCACAGATTGACCCAGATGGGAATTGTCCATCCCTGCCATCAAATGGAACAACAGATCGGCTACCGGCTTGCGCCGGCCGGGAAATCCGTGGTTAAGCCCCTTTTTCATCCAGGTCCCGGGGCGGAAACCGCCCTTTTTTCCTGCACAAGGGTGCACAAGCCTGCATAAACGGCCATTTTTGCGGGCGTGGCTCTCGCTGGAACGGGCTGACCGCTCCAGGCTTCCGCAAACCGGCCTATGTCAATGAACATCCGCCCTTTTCCGGCCACGCCGCCAACATACAACAACAATTGCTAAACGCAACACTAAGACGAGCAGTGAGACGGACAAGAAATGGATTTAACGTCCTGCCGACGTCAAATCCAAGAATTCGCCTCGGAGGCCTTCTTCCATTCTGGCAGGGGAACCCAATTGGCCGGGTTCTTGTCGTCAATCCGCCGGGTCATTTCCGATCGCCACGCGCCATCCTTCTCAAGGCGAAGATGCAAAAGAAAGGCTGCCAACTCGTTTTGGCGTTCCGCGGGCCAATCGGCCACTTCGCGCATTATCTCAGCCATACTCATGCTCAAACCATGCCCGATTTAGCCGCCCACACAATGCCGATTCTTCTGCCAACGAGATCAGAATTAACGCACGGCGCTTATCGCTTCGACGTGCCAGTCGAAAAAAAGTTCGTTGCGCACACTGCCATGGGCCGGCGCTGATGGCAGATACGCGTAGTAAACCGCGTCAGAGTAGCCGTTTTGCTGGTCCACGTCTGTCAGCGCCCATGACAACGACGGATCGGCAGTTTCCTGGAGACGTTTAGGTTCCTCGTTTGCATCTTCGTTAAACGGCGGCAACGCGTAAGGGTAGCCGAATGGCCGGCTGAGGACGCCCGAATTGATATTGGTGATTTTGTTTTTGGCCAGGTAACTGAGCGGCACATGGTTCGACATCAGCGGCGTTCCAAGTGGGGCGGGTTTCCAATGACGCGCCGCCGAAGGGCACCGGGCCAGCAAGGCGTCCTGCGGCATGACCTGGGCCGCGGGCAGGCCCATGTCCGTGGCGATGTAGTACGGCAACCGTGTCGTATCCTGATTGTCGTATTCCTCGTAAAATCCCAGCCAGACCGGCCCAGGCAACCGGCCGCCATCGTTGTCCGCATACAGTTGGATGGCCAGACCCAATTGTTTAAGATTATTGAGACATTGCGCGCGATAAGCCCTTTCCTTTGACGCGCTCAACACGGGCAACAGCAGCGCCGCAACCACCGCGATGATGGCAATGACCACCAACAACTCGAGCAAGGTGAAAGCTCGATAGGGTTTGTCTCGTGTCATGAATTCGAACTGGCCCAGGACGTCACTTCACCGAAATCAGTTTTGCGTCTATGGTTTGATTCAACTGTTCAGTGAGCTTTCGCACCCGGGAGGCGGCATCCGCGCTGCCCTCCGGATTCACTGGCATGGTTATAGCCATGCTCATGTCGTGCTTGACAGTGGTCTCAAGCATCAATCCCAGTTCCGGGTCGAACCAGGAGACACCCGATGATCTGCCGTCGATAATGTCCACTCTCATCCTGGCCGGATCCGCGCGGGTCTCGGGTTTGTTTGTGATGGTTCCCTTGAATTCGAGACGGGCGCAGTTACGCCCGCCATGCTGCTCCCAGCTTTGGAGAGTGAAATTATCATCCACGCAAACGACGCCCGCGGTTCGCGTCACAAGTTCGAAGTGTGCCGGCCAAGTGTCGCCGGGTTGCACAGGCTTGGAAGGCACGGCCCGGTTCGCGATTATCATCTGTTTCAAAAAGCTCTCGCTATAAAAGTTCTTGAAATGTTCAAGGCGATCGGCCTGCCCGACGGCTTCCAGCTTTTGCGCCAATACATCCGCGCCTTCGATCCTCTCGACATCGTTGCTGGCATTCAAGAAAAACTGGACTTTGGACCTGATGATTTTTCCGAACATTTTCGCCACCGGATTCACGCCGTCCGCTGGAGATTTTTCTGTCGAATCGTAATTTGACAGCGTCTTGCTTCCAGGGGGAACCTCCACCCGAGCGCTGAGGAATTCCATTTCCACTTCGTGTTCGCCATCGGGGCTTGCATTCAAGACCGTCAGTCCGAGCCGCTGCGAAACGACAATGTCCTGCCTGACAGGAATGGACCGGCCCGGCACGGAGAGTTCCGAGTTCTCTTTGATATCCATCCGTTCGACGATTTCTTCTCCCTTGGGCCATTTCAATTTCAACTCGATTGGGCCGCCGGGCGGAGTGAACGCGGGGCGCTGGGCCAATGTGTCGGATACGCCGCAACTCACCCAAGGCAGGCTCAATGCCAGCGCGGCAGACATAATAAGAAGATTTTTGCTCATAAGTGAAACGTCATAAATTCATACGCGCATGGACTATTCCAGAATTCCACGGTCTTCATGATTTCATCCCTCCCGATTCAGCCGAAGGCGCGGGCGGTTCAATGGCCGCAGTCACGCGCTCCATCCCCTTGCGTCCGCCTTCGCAATCACTTCGGCGCGACAAGCCCGCCTTCGCCCATGGTGGCGCGTGTTTTGTCTGCTGCCCCGCTTGCCCTCCGTAGCCTTGGCGAAGGAGGGTTGAGATGGAGGTCAATTCCGGTTGGGGGGACATGCTCAGGATCGTGCCCTGTGTGAGGCGATGCGCGTTACGGGCAAGGTCGGTAAAGGCGGATTGGGCGACCTCCTCAGCCAGTTGCGGGGAGCGCACCTGGCGCAGCGCGGCGGAATAGACGAGATTCAGGTGGCGGCGGACGAGTTCCGCGAAGGCGTCCTCGGCGTGTTGCCGGGTGTAGCGATTAAGCAAATCCAGGTCCGTTTCATTCATCTCTATAAGTATATCGCGGCCGACTCGCGAAATCCGACAAACATCTTGCACCCACAACAGTGATTTTTGCGATCATGCTCGTCGCGGCTCATGAATGCCAGTGCCGGTGTCACCCCACTTTTTTATACTGGTTGAAAGTGAAGGGCCTTGCGGAAGTCTGACGAAGCCCGCGAAAAACCGCATTGCCCTCGCGCCCACTATCCCCCAATATCCGCCGATGCTGGCCCGCGTTTTATCGGCTGCTGTCAACGGTATCGAAGCCTTCCCTGTGGAAGTCGAAGTCAATTCCGGCTGGGGGGATACGCTCATCGTCATCGTCGGGCTGCCCACGTTTTCACCAACCTCCATTTAAATCACGTCAACCAGATGGGTTGTCATGTAGATTTCAATTTCGTAACGACGTGAGGCGCTCGTACGTGGCAGGACCTTCAACGGTGAAATGAAAACTTTCCGCGGGGAGTGCGGCCAAAGCCGTTTCCGGCGCCATCACCTCGCCCGTTGCCCAACTCTTGCCTGCGAAGCGTCTGGCGATGAAACCGAGCGCTCTTCGTTTTGGATTCTTGATCGGCAAATCGTATGATGACCATGCTGGAAATTCAATGGCCTTTGCGAACTCAAGCAAGCATGGGTTTTGCGCCGGATGGATGAAGGGCGCAAATCGGCTTTTGTCGAGGCCTTTAGCCGAAGCGCAGATTTCCGCGTGGGCACTTGGAATTCTGCGCCACAAATGCCGGTTTGCGACCGGCTCGTTGGAAACCGGCAGTTTCGCCTTGCGAGGCGGGGGCGGGATTTGTTAATTTCAGGCCGCAATTTTATGGCAGCCATTGGCCGATTTCAAAAGGATGACGAGATTTTTTTCGCCAAAGTTGTGGACGGAGAGCTTTTCCGTGTGCGCGGCGACGTCTTCGGATCGCCCTCCTTTGAAAAAAAGGCGATGTCCTTCAAGGGGCTGAAAACGCTGACCCCAGTGGCGCCCTCGAAGGTCATCGCCATCGGCCTGAACTATGCCGATCACGCCCGCGAGACCGGCAAAGGAGTGCCCAAAGAGCCGCTCTTCTGGCTCAAAGCGCCCAGTTCGATCCTTGCCGACGGGGGGAAGATAGAGATTCCTTTTGCGCAGCACCGCACCGATTTCGAGGCGGAACTGGCCATTGTCATGGGCCGGCGCATCCGCAACGTAACGGCGACGGCGGCGGCGCGGTATATTTATGGTTACACGTCGGCGCAGGACATCAGCGACCGGACCATCCAGCATGGGGAAAGCCAATGGGCCAGGGCGAAGTCCTTCGACACCTTCACGCCGCTGGGGCCTTATGTGGAAACCAAGTTGGACCCCGGCGACCTGACCATCCAGTTGTTCCAAAACGGCCAGCTCCGCCAGAATTCCAACACCAGCCAGCTCATTTTCAACTGCCTTCAATTAGTCGGTTTCGTATCCACCAACATGACGCTGCTGCCGGGCGACGTCATCCTCACCGGCACACCCAGCGGGGTCGGACCGATCCAATCGGGCGACCGTCTGGAGGTGCGGATTCAAGGGCTGACGCCCTTGGTCAACACGGTCAAATAATCCGGCCGCCGCCATTCGGAATCCCTATTATATTTATGCGTTGGAGCCAGGCCTTTATTCCCACCCTCAAGGAAACCCCCGCCGAAGCCGAGATCATTTCCCACAAGCTGCTCTTGCGGGCCGGCTTGATCCGCAAGCTCACCGGCGGCCTTTACACCTTCCTGCCCCTGGGCTTGCGCGTGCTGCGGAAGGTGGAAAAAATCGTCCGCGAAGAAATGGACCGTGCCGGCGCGCTGGAAGTGCTCATGCCCGCCTTGCAACCGCCTGAAATCTGGCAGCAAAGCGGCCGTTACGAAACGGCCCAGGGCGTCTTCTTCAAGGCGCGCGACCGCGCCAAGAAGGAATGGATTCTCGGCCCCACCCACGAGGAAGTCATCACCACTTTGGTGGCCGGCGAACTCAGCTCCTACCGCCAGTTGCCCAAGAACTTTTACCAAATCCAAACCAAGTTCCGCGATGAAATCCGGCCCCGCTTCGGCTTGATGCGCGCCAAGGAATTCGTCATGAAGGACGCCTACAGTTTCGACATCTCCGACGAAGCCGCCCAGGCCAGTTACAAAAAAATGTATGACGCCTACACCCGCATCTTTGAACGCTGCGGCCTCAAGGCCATGGCCGTCGAGGCCGACACCGGCGTCATGGGCGGGAAATTCTCGCACGAATTCATGGCCCCGGCCGAGACGGGCGAGAACGAGGTTGTCTATTGCGAAGCCTGCAATTACGCCGCCAACGTCGAAAAAGCCGCCAGCCGCGCCAGCCAGATTGAGGGCGATGCGGCGCCCCAAACGGCGGAGAAATTCCCCACGCCAGGCGTCACGACCATCGAAGATTTGACCCGCCCTCCTTTCCAGGTGCCCGCCGTCCGCCAGATCAAGACGCTGGTCTATATGGTCGAAAACAAGCTGGCCCTGATCTTGATGCGCGGCGACCATCAACTCAACGAGGCGAAGCTGGCCGGCGCGCTCGGCACGGCGGCCTTTCGCCCGGCCGAACCGGAGGAGATTTTCACGGCGCTGCAGGCCCATCCCGGCAGCCTGGGCGCCGTGCAAGTCAAGGACCTCCCGATCCATGCCGATGAAACCCTCCTGGGCGCCGTCAACATGACCACCGGCGCGAATCAGGACGGCTTCCACTGGCGCGGGGTCGGGATCGGGCGCGACATCACTGTCAACAAATGGAGCGACCTGCGCCTGGCCCGGTCCGGCGAACCGTGCGCGCGCTGCGGGCAGCCGCTGAAAATACGCCGCGCCATCGAAGTCGGCCACGTTTTCAAGCTCGGCACAAAATACAGCCAGGCCCTCAACGCCTGTTTTTTGGATGAATCGGGCAAAAAACAGCCGGCCGTCATGGGCTGCTACGGCATCGGCGTCACCCGCACCTTGCAGGCCATTATCGAGCAAAGCAATGACAAGGACGGCATCCTATGGCCCGTCAGCGTCGCCCCCTACGCCGTTTGCGTGACCCCGCTGACCGTCGCGCCCGACAGCGCCGTGATGAAACTGGCGGAGCAAATATACGCCGATCTCGGCGCCCGCGGCGTGGAAGTCATCCTGGACGACCGGGACGACCGTCCCGGAGTCAAGTTCAAGGATTCCGAGTTGATCGGCTTTCCCGTCCGGGTCGGCATCGGCGAAAAATCGCTGGCCCGGGGAGAAGTGGAGCTGAAGAAGCGCGGCGGCCCGATGACCCCTGTCAAAGCGGAAGAGGCGGTGGAGAAAGTGCTGGCGAGCCTGTATTGAACGCGGTTGACAGGGTTGGCTGCGTGATACATATTTGTCTCACGATGAAAACAGCGACCGTCAGAGATTTGCGAAACCGCTTTCCGCGCGTTGCCGCGTGGATTGCCGAAGGCGAGCCGGTGGAGATCACCAGGGCGGGAAAGTTGTTTGCCCGCCTCGTGCCGCCCGCGCCCGTCAAAACGCCCAGGCTCGTCAAGCCGGACATCATGGCGCGGTTGAAAGAAACGTGGGGCGGCCGCATTTTCTCCGCCAAGGAAGTTGCTGAAATGCGCTCGGCAGAACTTGAAGGCGAGGAAGGGTGATTGCCTTCCCGGACACGTCGTTTCTGTGCGCGATCTACCGGCGGCAGGACAATTCGCCGCGGGCGGCGGCGTATTTCAAGGCCATGCCGGAAGCGTTGCACGTCTCCGGTCTGCTGCTTTACGAGATTCGCCAGAGAGTCCGTTTTCAAGTCTGGCTTCATGCGCGGGATAAAAGCAAAGGCTACCCGGAGGCCGATTGCGACCGCGTGCTGGCCGACCTGCAAACCGATTTGGACTCCGGCGCGCTGGTAGTGGTGACTGCCGACTGGCCGGACGTTCACCGGCTGGCCGAAACCCTGTCCAAACGCCACACGATTGCGGGCGGGCATCGCAGTCTGGACATTCTCCATGTGGCGACGGCGTTGCACCTGGGCGCGCGGGAATTCCTGACGTTCGACACCAACCAGCGCAAACTCGCCGCCGCCGAAAAACTGAAGGTGAAGCCGTAAAGCCCATCAATTACAATGGGTGGTGGTAGGTGATGGATTCGAACCATCGAAGGCGTAAGCCAGCAGATTTACAGTCTGCCCCCGTTGGCCACTTGGGTAACCTACCTTTCGCGACTGCCGCACTATGCGGGCAGCCGCGCCTCTTTTGCAAGAATCAAAGTGCGGGGAAAAATCGTCCCGCAAAAAACAGACTCCCCATCCGCCGATGAACACAGTAATCTTTCAAGACATGAAGGGAATCACCCAAACGAAAGCGAGCGAACGGAAATGAGCGAAGTTGCATCGCCGCCAGCCATTTCCGAAAAACACAAGCGGGGCCTGGCGATCCTTGTTATCGCGGCGCTGATCGTCGGCGTCGCGGGAGGCATTGTTTATTACATTCGTTTCATGGCCCCTTTTGAATCCACCGACGATGCCTTTATCGACGGCCATGTCACCATTGTCAGCCCGAGAATATCGGGACAAGTTGTCCGGTTGCTGGTGCGGGACAACCAGGAGGTCAAGAAGGGGGACGCCCTTCTGGAGATTGATTCGCGGGACTACGAGACGAAGGTCGCGCAGGCCCAGGCTGATCTCGCCGCCGCTCGCAGCCTGCTCGCGCAAGCCAAGGCGCAAACCACGGTCGATGAGGCCAAGGCCGCCCAGCAAGAGGCCGCCGTCGCGGCCGCCCAGGCCGAAGCCAGGCGGGCGGAGACGGATTTGAAACGGTACCTGTCAGTGGAGAGCCGCGCGGTGTCGCGCACTCAATTGGATTCGGCACAGGCCGGGGCGGATGCCAGCGCCGCCGCCTTGGAGGTGGCGCGCCAGCAGGCCAAGGCCGCCGCGGCCCAGGTTGATTTGAGCCGCGTGAACATCGATACCGCGGCGGCCCAGGTGCAACAGGCCGAGGCCAAGCGGCGTCAGGCCGAATTGGATATTTCCTACTCGAAAGTCACGGCGCCCATCGACGGGCGCGTTACGCGGCGCCAGGTTGAGGAAGGAGCCTACGTCATGACGGGCCAGTCGCTGCTGGCTCTGGTGCCATCGGAGATGTGGGTCGTGGCCAATTTCAAGGAAACGCAACTGGCGCGAATGCGAGTGGGCCAGCCGGTTCGGATGCGAATCGACGCGTATCCCGGCCGCGAGTTCACGGGCAGGGTGGACAGCCTTCAGGCCGGCGCCGGGGCGCGGTTCAGCCTCCTGCCCCCCGAGAATGCCGTGGGCAACTACGTCAAAGTCGTCCAGCGGGTTCCGGTCAAGATTGTATTTGACGATCCTTTGCCCGCCGAGCTGGACATTTCGCCGGGGCTGTCGGTCACGCCGGAGGTGAGAGTCAAGTGAATCAATGCCTGTCCCATGCCCGCGACTGAGGCATCCGAATGAGCGCCGCCGCCGCCCCAGCCGCCGCGGAACCGCATTGGCGGCCGCGTGTCAACCCCTGGTTGATCGCGGTCTCCGTGATGCTGGCGACGTTCATGGAAGTGCTAGACACGTCGATCGCCACCGTGGCGCTGCCGCACATTGCGGGCAATCTGGGCGCTTCCAACGATGAGGCGACGTGGGTGTTGACCAGTTACCTGGTTTCCAACGCGATCGTGCTGCCGACCAGCGCCTGGTTCGCCAGATATTTCGGACGGAAACGGTTCTTGATCGGCTGCATTATCGTCTTCACCGCCTCCTCCTTTTTGTGCGGTGCGGCGGCGAGTCTGGGCCTGCTGATCTTGGCGCGGGTGTTGCAAGGAGCGGGCGGCGGGGCGTTGCAGCCGCTGGCGCAGGCGATCCTGCTGGAGAGTTTTCCGCCCGCGCGGCGTGGCGTGGCGATGGCGGCTTACGGCGTGGGGGTGATCGTCGCGCCCATCATCGGTCCCACCCTGGGCGGCTGGCTGACCGACAGTTACTCGTGGCGCTGGGCGTTCTACATCAACCTTCCGGTCGGCCTGCTGGCGATATGCCTGATCTTCCTTTTCGTGGACGATCCGCCTTACATAAAGTCAACAAAACTGGGGCGCTTCGACGCCTTGGGATTTGGGTTGCTGACGCTGTGGCTGGCGACGCTTCAGATCATTCTCGACAGAGGGCAGGAGGCGGACTGGTTCGGGGCGGTCTGGCTGCGTTGGTCCGCGGGGATTTGCGTTGTTTCATTCGTCTGGTTCGTCATCCAGGAGCTGCGCGCCCCCTTTCCCATCGTCAACCTGCGCATCCTCAAGAACCGCAACTTTGCCGCCGGCTGCGGGGTCTTTCTGATGTTCGGCGCGGTGGTTTACGCGCTCATCACGATGCTGCCCCTTTTCCTTCAGAGTCTCATGGGTTACACGGCGCTGGACGCCGGGCTGACCGTCAGCCCGCGCGGATTGGGTGTCTTGCTCGCGCTGGCGTTTGTCGGGGTGCTGGTGCAGAAGGGGCATCTGCGATTGCTGCTGGTCTTCGGGTTTACAGTGCTGGGAGTGACCTGCTTTCTGTTGAGCCGGCTCACTTTGCAAGTGGCCATGAGCAGCATTGTCCCGGCCAATGTGCTGATGGGTTTTGGCTTGGGCTTCATCTTTGTGCCGCTGACGACGTTGAACGTTGGCACCTTGCGAAACGATCAAATGGGCAACGCGACCGGAATTCAGAACCTCATGCGCAACGTGGGCGGCAGCGTGGGAATCGCCTGGCTCTCGACCATGCTGGCGCGCTACGCCCAGGCGCATCAAGTCTATATGGCGGGCCGCGTGTCCACGCTGGACCCCGCCTATCAGGCGCGGCTGGGCGCGCTTGCGAAGGCGTTCGCCGCGAACTTCAGCCCGGCCGAAGCCCTCCATAAGGCGCAGGCGGTGATTTACAACACGCTCCTCCAGCAGGCTGATTTCTGGGCTTATGTGGATTTATTCTACAAGCTGATGTGGGGCTGCGCGCTGTGCCTCCTGGCCTTGACGCTTTTTGAAAAAGTCAAACCCGCCCGCTCCGGCGCGCCGCACTGAACCTAACGACACAGCGGCAGCTTCGCCGCGGCTTTTCTGCGGCGCAACACAATCACGATCAACCAAACCATTCCAGCAAGCAAACCCGAATACAAACCGGTGTGAATCCACCAAACTCTCACAAAAGCGCCAGGCTGGCCGGGGGCGAGAGAGCGGTCCAATTGCAGGGCCAGGCCGGCCGGATCGGACCGTCCGGCGGCCAGCGGCAAGAGCAACGCCCCGGCAACGGCGCAGGCCACAGGCATCGATACAAGACGAAGCAATTCGCCGAATGGCAGCGGCGCGCATCTGGATTTTCGCCGACTCGCGTAAACGCAGACGGCTCCCGCTATCACCCCGGCTGACAATCCTTCCTGGACGCCAAAAAGCACAGCCCGCAGTTTAAACCCTTCGCCGCCCAATAATCCTTTCCCCAATATGAAGTAGTCGGGAGAAATGGAGGACGTGATGAAATCTGTCATGCCTCCGAGGAGGCAGCCAAGGAAGCCGGTGAGCCAAATGAAGGCGTACTCCTTGTGGCGGGTAGCGGCCCGCCCGTGCCGGCACAGGTCCGCGACCGCCCCGACCGCCATCAAGCCGGCCAGAAAAACCGCCCGATACCAAAATGGAAAACGTCCCAGCATCCAGAATGGAATTGATTGAACCACGGAAAGGGGCGTGGAGCAATGCCTCCCCGGCGCGGCCAAGGGCAAGCCTCCAAAGTGGATCGTGCCTGCGGGAAATCGCGCTTATTGCATTGAAGGATGGGGGAATTCGTTTATAGAGGGTGTTAGGGAATTCGA
>PLGF01000166.1 GCA_003138485.1 Verrucomicrobiales bacterium
CAACCAGCCGGTCAAAACCCCGGATTTTTTAAACTGCCAGAGCTTGCCAGAGGGTGAAATTCCCGAACACCAGCCCAAGGCAAAACAGCCTCGCGCAGAGTCGCGGAGAGCCGCAGAGAAAGGAATTCAACCACGGATTTCACGGATTGACACGGATAAAAGAAATCCCATCCGTGTTAATCCGCGTCCATCCGTGGTTAACTCCCTTTCTGTCCAGCGCGTCGGCGGGCCGGAAACGGGGCCGGCGCTCCGCGCGAAGGAGGATAAACAGCCGCGCCAACCGAAGCATGGCGTGGTTCAAACGGGTTCACCGCCCAAACGCCCCGATCTGCGGCCTTTCAAAGAACAAACCGTCCCCAGCCACTGCAATCACAATACCATAGAACTTGCATTATGCAAGCAATTCTTACCACGGATGGCACGGATGGACACGGATTCAAAATCCCCTTGCCCCGGGATTCGCGCAGAGTCACGGCGCGGCAAAGCCGCAACCCAAAAGGGCTTTTTGACAGGATTAACAGGATTTAAAGGATGGAATCCTTCGGAGGTTGCCTTTCACGATAGGCCCGGCTCTTGCGCCTATATTCCGGACATTTCCTAATCCTGTTCATCCCGTTCATCCTGTCAAATCTCTTTTCTCCGCGCGATCTGGCGGTATCAAGACGGCAAATGAGGGCGAGCCAAATCCTCCTCTCCCATTTCGCGCCTTGGCAGCCCGCGAAGCCCACGCACGAGCGTCTGCCCAATAATTTGTNNTTCATTTCCACTTTCTCAATTTCTGCTTTTAACCTCCCGGTGCATCGGCACGCAGGGATGCAGGCCTTTTTACTCGTAATGACAATGGAAACCGGTCTGCCGGACAAATCCAAAACCCAGACGTTTCAACGCCCGGCACACTTCATCGCCAGAAAGGTCGCGTGGTAGTTTGACGCCACTTGAGCCGACAACACCGGATCGTGGAGAAAATGAAGTCGGATCGGCCAGGCCAGGCGTTCATCGCCATCGTCAAACCGGCAGCGGATGAGGTCACGAATCATGGCCGGAAGTTCGTCGAGATTTTCTCCCTGGGTCGCCATTTCCGGCTCGTGGCAGGTCGCCACGAGCATTTCGTCATCCTGTTCGATTTGAAACACGAACTCTTTCTTCCTGCGGGAATTGTGCCTCATGAATCTGAGCCTTGCAAGTTTCCGCTTTCAGGCAATTCCCAGGCGGGTGTGAGACGGAATTCTTCGGGTTAAGCCGCGACGCCTGTTTGAGGAACAAAGCGGCGCTGGCGCGCCGCACTCCAAGACGCTTCGCGCACACAGGAAGCTTGCGAAAATCCGCCAGGTCTTGGAGTACGCGCGCGCCAGCGCCGCTTTCCCCTGCGCGCCCAGCGTTTATCCTACTTGCGAACTCACCAAAATGGTGGGGAGGTCTTGGACGGAGGATTCTGCCGGCGGGACGCCGAGGGGTGCGGTCGAGACGACAGACGGAACAAATTGTCGGGCTGCACCGCTTGCGGTGCTGCGCTCCGGAAAAAGTCGCCAACCCGCATATTTCACAGCTTGGTAGGCGAAGCTGCAGATGGAACTGGATAGTCGATGCCCGCTTTGCGGGCTGCGTCGCCCAGATATTTGGGCGGCGAGGCAGCGCCGCCCTACCGACAACTTGGAAGCGGCTTTCGCCGCGCTAAGAAATATCCGGGCTAATGATCGGGGTTACAAAACCAGGGTGCATTTTGTAGCTGACTAAACGGCTGTATCAGATAGACTCCGGGGATGAAAATCTTGACGAACTGCGTCGCAGACAGGTTGACGATGGAAACAAGAACATTCACAGCTCTGGCCGTCACGGTTCTCATTTCCGGGCTGGCCTCCGTGTCCCTTCAAGCCGCGGCGACAAAGTATATTGACTCGCCTCCGCTCTCCAAGGTCATCAAACAGGCGGTGGTGCCGGTTCGTGAAGGCGGCGCCATGCAACTGCCGATCATCACATGGGGAGGCGACATCGCCACGATCCTGGCCAACGGCAGCGCCAAAGACACTTCAGCCGGAAGCATCTTCGACGCGCAGGGGTTGAAATTCAGCCTGAAAAGAGAGGACGATTTCACCGCTCAAATCGGGAATTATGTCCGGGGCGATTCCGCTTATTTGCGATGCACTCTTGGGATGTTGAACCAAGCCATCGAAGCGCTGGATGATCCGCGGGTCAAACCCGTTGTCGTCGGCCAACTGACGTATTCGGTCGGCGGCGACGTTCTGGTGGTCAAATCAAGCATAAAGACGCCCGCGGACCTCAAGGGAAAGACGATCGTTTTGCAGGCCTACGGACCGCATGTGGACTATCTCACACGGGTTCTTTCGGACGCGGGCATCGCCCTTGCCGACGTTAAAATCAAGTGGGTGAAGGACCTCACGGGAACGGACGACAGCCCCGCCGCCGCCATTCGCACCGACCCGTCCATCGACGCGGCTTTCATGATAAGCCCGGACGCGGCTGAAATCACCAGCAATGGGACCGTCGGAAGCGGCGCGGAGAAATCCGTCAAGGGCGCGCATATCCTAATGTCAACCAAGACGGCCAGCCGCATCATCGTGGATGTCTATGCCGTGCGCGGCGATTACTTGCAGGCCCATCGGACCGAAGTCGCCAATTTTGCCCACGCTTTGCTCATGGCGCAGGAGAAACTGGCGGTCTTGATGCGCGACAGCGCCACCCAAAAAGCCGAATTCACCAAATTGATGACGGCTTCCGCGTCCCTCCTTTTTGACAGTCCGCAGGCGGTGGCCGATGTGAAGGGCCTCTATGGCGATTGCGAGTACGTCGGCTTTGTCGGCAACGTCAATACTTTTACCAGCCAGACGTTCCCGCGCCGCTTTTCTGTGTTGCAGGACGAGATTCAAACGGGGCTTATCGGTCTGGGCCTTCTCGGATCGAAGGTCGCGGTGGATACCGCGGGTCTGGACTTTGATGCCCTGAAACAAGGATTGACCCAGACCGTGGCGAGCGAGACACCGAAGTTTCAGAGCGGCGAGGTGGCCAAAGTGATGGCCCAGCGTTCGGAACAAGGCACGCTCAAGGACAATCAACTCTTTGAATTTGAAGTCTTTTTCAAGCCCAATCAGGCCACCTTCGCCCCCGACGCTTATGCCGGGCAATTTGACGAGGTGATTAAACGCGCGGCCATTTACGCCGGCGCGATCATCACGGTCGAAGGTTATGCCGATCCGACGGGATATTGCGACGCCAAAGCCAAGGCGCAGCCGCCGCTCATCCTGTCGCGCATCAAGCAGTCCGCCAACAACACTTCGCTCAATCGCGCGGTGCAGGTGCGGGAGGCGATTGTCAACTATGCCAAGTCCAAGGGTGTCGCGCTCGACCCGTCGCAGTTCACCACCATGGGGCACGGCATCAGCGACCCGAAAACAGGGACGACCTCAGACGGCGAGCCGCTCCGCCCGACGAGCAAGGAAGCGGCGTACTCGAACATGCGGTGCGAACTGCGCATTGTCAACGTGGAGGCCGAATCGGTCTGGACACCTGACGGAGGTGCAAAGTGAGAGTCGCGGCAAGGTTAATTTTCATCCTGTTTGTTGTTATTTGGTTTTTTGCCGCAAGAAACCATCGGACGCGGTTTCAGCCAGCCGTTCCGCCTCCCTCTGTCCAGTCTGGAAATGTCCGTCAAGGAGGCGCGGGGCCGGTTGCCAAGCTGAAGCGCGGTTTCAATAACCGCCAATGGTATGGGCGCGATATGGCCAAAGAAATTGATCCGCTCCTGACCCGCCGGAACTTCCTCATCGTGCTGGACGGTTCCGGTTCCATGGCGGATTCGCAGTGTTCGGGGAACTTGTCGAAGATTGTCGCGGCCAAACAAGCCATCGCCGCTTTTGCCACCAAGCTCAAGCCTGAAGACAACCTGGGACTCTGCGCGTTTGACAGCCGGGGCGTGACCGAGCGATCGCCTCTGTCGCTAAACCGGGCCGCCTTCAATCAGGCCCTGCAAGCAGTCCGCTCCGATAGCAACACGCCGCTGGGCACGGCGGTTTCGCTGGGGTATTCCCGCCTGCAAACGCAAGCCCAGCGTCAACTGGGCTACGGAGAGTATTATTTGATCGTGGTGACCGACGGCGAAGCCGACAAGGGAAACGACCCGCGCGCCATCGTCGGCAGGATCGTATCCGAATCGCCGGTGGTCATCAGCACGATAGGATTCTGCATTGGGGAAGGCCACAGCCTGCACCAGCCGGGGCTGACGTTGTATCACGACGCCACCAATCTTGAACAGCTCAACCAGGGACTTGAGAGCATTCTGGCGGAATCGGAATTCAGCGACGTTCCGGCGGGGAAATGAGATTGACAGAGCCCATGAGGAAAACCCCCATATTCGTCATCCTGTTCCTGCTGCTCAGCATTTCCGGATTGTATTTTGCCAAGAAGCTGATCCCCGTCTTCAAAAGCCGGGTCCAGCAACAGACCAGCGATGCCAAGGACCTCAAAGGGAAGATCACGCTGGCCATTGACGACTGGATTGGTTATTACCCGATCAGCTCCGGCCGCATGAAAAAGGCGATGCGAAGCGAGGGCTACATGCTCGATATTTCCAATGATGGCGGCGATTATCCGGCGCGGATGAAGAAGCTGCGGGATGGGGAACTGGACTTCGCAGTCGTCACGGTTGACTCTTACATCCTCAACGCCGCCCCGGTTGATTTCCCGGCGACGATCGTGGCCATTCTGGATGAATCCAAAGGCGGCGACGCCCTGGTCGCCTACACGAATGTTGTGTCCAGTCTTGATTCATTCAAGTCATTCACGGCTCAGACAATGCCCAGGATCGCCTACACTCCCGCCTCGCCCAGCCAGCATCTCCTGAAGTCCATCAGTTCGCACTTCAACGTGCCCGCCCTGAAAAACCTCGGCCGCAATCAGCGGGTGGAGACCAAGGACTCGCAGGAAGCCCTCAAGTTCCTTCTGGAGAAGAAAGTTTCCGTCGCCGTGCTGTGGGAACCCAATGTGTCCAAGGCGCTTGAAATCCCGGGCGTCGCGAAAATTCTGGGAACCGAAAGCACCAGCCGGCTGATCGTGGACATTCTGGTCGTCAACCGCGAATTCGCGCTCAAGAATCCTGAGAAAGCGGACTTGCTTCTCAAAACGTATTTCCGAACGCTTAAGTTCTATGCGGACAATCCGGATGAGCTTGAGAAAGACATTAACGCGGAACTCAAGCTGCCGCGCGATTCGGTCAAGAAGATGGTCAACGGCGTCGCCTGGGTCAACTTGAGCGAGAATTGCCAGGAATGGTTTGGCATCAACGTCCCCGGGCAGGTGGCCGAGCAGGGGCTGATTGACACGATTCAATCCACCGTTGAGATATTGGTCGCCAGCGGTGATTTCAAGGAAGACCCGCTGCCTGATAAAGACCCCTACCGCATCGTCAACAGCAGTTTCATCCAGCAAATCTATAACACGGGCATCAAGAACGGTTTTGCCGCCCTGGCGGGAAACCCGGGCAGGGCGGCCGATATGAGCGGCTTGAGCCGGCCCTTCAAGCCGCTTACGGACGCGCAATGGCGGAAACTGCGCCCCGTGGGAAGTTTGAACGTCGAACCCATCATGTTTCAGAGTGGCGTCGCCGATCTGGAGGTGTCGGAAAAGGAAAAGCTCGATGTCATGGTTTCCCACCTCAAATCCTATTCAGGCTTGAGGATTCTGGTCGAAGGCCACACTTCCTTTCTCGGCGATGCCGACGCCAATCTGGCGCTTTCGCAAGAACGGGCCGATGCCGTCGCGCGGTATCTGATGATCACCTACGCGATTGATCCGAACCGCATACGGTCAGCCGGTTTTGGCGGGACCAAACCATTGCCCATGCAGCCGGGAGAGAATGAGCGCGCATACCATGCTTACCGTTTGCCGCGCGTGGAGGTATCGCTGCTCTCGGAATCATTTTGATCACAAGCCAGACTGACGCCCATGACAACAAATCAAACAGAAACGGCCGGCGGGAAATCGATGTACCCCCTTGGCCTGGCCACGGTGATTCGAGTACTCACGCGAAAGCCGGTCCCTTCGCCGGAAGAGCTGAGCCGAAAAGGCGCTTTGGTCAAAATCAAAAAGGACAGCAAGTACTTTGGCGCGAATCCCGACGCGGCCGGCGTTGGCGAGGTCATCGGCTCGAAGGAAGAAGAGGCCGGATGGGCCTATGTGCAGTTTTCAACCGGCTACAAGAACCGTTACCGGGTTGGTTTGCCCTCGGTGCAGGACGGCGTTTGCGACCTGGAACCGGCGGAACAGGAAGCGGGAACGTTTGCCGTTGCGATCTATGGAGGCCAGTTCATGGAGTTTTGCGTGAGCGGGTTTGCGGTCGAGCCGGGCGACATGCTCAAGCTGGCCCGCGATCCTCTTTGCGTGGTGGATGTTGAGAAGGGGGCCGCATCGGGCAGCATCGCTTTTGTCGCGCAGGCGCTGGAGGGCGACATGGCCCTGGTGGATTTCCAAGGCAATCGAAAGACGGTGTTTGCCGGGAGATTTGCCGGCAAGCTCGAACCCAGCGGCAGAGTCGTGCTCGACGCCAGCGGGACGGTGATCATCGGCAACTTCGGACTGGAGGATGATTCGTTTTCGGTTGACGAGGACACGCGGGTTTGCTGGGATGATATATGCGGCCAGGAAGAGGCCAAAAATCGTTTCATGGACGCGCTTGAAAAGCCGATGCGCTACCCGGAGCACTACCAGTTCTTCGGGAAAAAACAGCCTTCCGGCGTGCTTCTTTACGGTCCTCCGGGCTGCAGCAAGACGATGTTCGGAAAGGCCATCTTTACTTCCATCACCGCCACCTGCGCCGCCAAAGGGGCCAAGGCCTCACAAGGATTCATCCTGGTCTCCGGCCCGGAAATTCTCGACAAATATGTTGGCGTGCCCGAAGCCACCATCAGGCATATCTTCGCCCGCGCGCGCAAGTTCTTCGAGCAGACCGCCATTCGTCCGGTGATTTTTCTCGACGAGGCGGAATCCATCCTGGCCAAGCGGGACTCCGGCATCAGCAGCGATGTCTTGCGCACCATCGTCCCGGCCTTCCTGGCGGAAATGCAGGGCGTGCGGCAATCGGGCGCGATCGTCATTTTGGCGACCAACAAGCCGGAGTCTCTGGACTATGCCGCGATCCGCGAAGGCCGCATTGACGTAAAACTGCGCATCGGCCGCCCGGATCGCAAGGCGGCGCGGGAGATTTTTCTCAAGAACATGAAAAACGTCCCGGTTTCAGCATCGACCACGGCGGACAAACTGGCCGACACCTTCGCGGACGAGTTGTTTTCTGAGAAGCGCGTCATTTACGAAATCCAGCGCGAGGGACCGGCGGGCGAGAACACGACCGTCCACTTCACCCTGGCTGACATTGTCAGCGGGGCGATGGTCCCGGTCGTGGTCGAAGAAGCCAAACGGCTGGCGCTTGAGAGGGAGCTTGCCAAGCCCAAGCCCAGTGAAGGAGTTCGACCCGAAGACGTCGTTGCCGGCGTCGAAAGTGTCTATCGGCAAAGCTTTGCTTCCGATCATGCCGAAGCCCTGCGCGATTTCACCCACGACTTCGTGGATAGCATCCGCGGAGTGAAGAAACTCACTCAAGGGCAGATTTGACCGGCCACTTATGAACAGCGACACGGGCAGCCCACAGTTGGATTTCAGCGAAAGAGCCGCCCGGCGGGCCGCTTTTTTCGACATCGTCCAGCATCCGCTGACCCTGTGGCCTCCCGCCGTGGGCACGGCAACGGCTGTCGGATTCGCCTTGTTCGGCATCGCTTCCGGGCCGTTTTCGGCGGCCATCGCGGTGGGCGGCATCGGGGTGGGAGTGGCCAATTGGGCGTACCGGTTTTATGGCAGGGGCGACGCTTATATGCAAAAGCATTACGCCGACTTGCACGAACAATTTGAAAAGTTGAAGCGGCAAAAAACGGCGGAACTGGCGGCGGACCTCAAGAAGCTGGGATGCAAGCAGGGAGAGACGCAGGTCGCGCAATTCGAGGATAAGTTTCAGAACCTCCTGGCCGTCTTTCGCAGGGTCTTGTCGGAAAATGAATTGACCTTCTCCCGGGTCATGGGCACGGCCGAACAGGTTTACCGTTCCGGCCTGGAGAATCTGGAACGCGTCGTCACGCTTCTGCTCAATGTCAAGGACATGGATCGGCAGGACATCACCGAACGCATCGCCGTTTTGCAACAGAAGCCCGCGCGGACCCATGCCGACGACACCAGTCTCAAAGCATTGCAAGATCAGGCCGGGGTCTTTGATCAGACCGCGCAGGAGGTTGATGAACTTCTGGCCGGCAATGAGGAGGCGCTGGCCACAATGGACAAGGCGGGAAACGCGGCCATCCGGATCAAAGACCGATCCGCTTCGCAGACGCCGCGGGAGATCATGGCTGAAGCCATGGGTCTTCTGGATCAGATGGTGGTGCGGGCCAATAACAGGCAGGTCCCGGCCATTTCGCTGGAGCAGGACCTCAAGAAATAAAACCAAACGAAAGGAAATCAGTTTATGCCAGAACAAATACAAGTGCCCCCCACTCAGAATCTGGGTTTGTTGGGGCAGCAGCAGTCCGCTCTCAGGGAAGCGGCGCCGCAGATCGCGGACCCCGCCAAAGTTAAAAACGATCTCGGCCTTCTTGGGCCGGAGGAGATTGCCACCGCAGTCAAACAGAAACAGGTGGACCCGGAACTCGACCGCCAGGCCGCCGACTTTGTCGGCAAGCTGCTCAAAGTCCCGGCCCAAGACGACGAAGCCCAGGAGCAGGCAGCGCTCTCCGTCGAGAATCTCGGCGTGATCCAGCAACGCAAGGCCGCGACCGCCAACCAGCTTCTCCAGCAGCCGCTCAAGCGGCTCGGACAGATTGGCGGCGGCGAGGGGCAGGGCATCGCCGACGCGTTGACCAACTTGAAAGTCCAGTTCGACGAAATTGATCCGGCCCGGTTTAATTTTGATTCGGGCTGGGCGGGCCGGATCGCCGGCCATATTCCGGGGATCGGCAACAAACTCAATCGCTATTTCACGCGATTTGAATCGTCGGGCAAAGTCATCGAGTCGCTTTTTGATTCCGTCGAGGTCAGCCGCCAACAACTGGTACGCGACATTGACACGCTCAAAGATGAGCAGACGACCATGCGCCAGGCGACGCGCGATCTCATGCGGTATATCGCCACATGCCAGTTGATCGACGAGAAACTCTGCGCTGAAGTCGCCAAGTGCGATCCGCAGAGCGATCAGGCGAAGTATATCAACACAAAGCTTATCTTCCGCCTGCGCCAGCGCATCACGGACCTGCAGCAGCAGTTGGTGGTCAATCAACAAGGCGTGCTGATGTTTGAAGTGCTCATCGAGAACAACAAGGAACTCATTCGCGGCGTCAATCGCTGCAAGAACGTCACCTATCCCGCCCTGCTCATCGGCATCACCGCCGCGCAGGCGCTGGCCAATCAGAAGATCGTTCTGAACAAAATCCAGGCCCTCGATGACGTGGGCAACAGAACCATCGCCTTCAACGCCAAGCTGCTCGCCACCCAGGGAATTGAGATTCACAAGCAAGCCGCTTCGGCCCAACTCTCCGACGCCGGCCTGGCGCAAGCCATGAAGGATGCCATCAAGGCCCTGGATGACGTGGATTCCTTCCGCACGCGCGCCTTGGAGCAGATGGGCGCGGCCATCAAAGAGAGGAACTCTCTCACCGCCATGGGCGAGGAAGCCATGTCAAGAATGGAGCGCGGCAACAAGGCCGCCGTCACCTTGAATCTCGACCAAGATCTTACGGCAACAGGTAAAAAGAACGAATAGTCAAACAGAAAGTATAATTATGAATTCATTCAAAACAGCCCTCTCTCTTGTCGCGGTTGCCATCGGCAGCCTGCTTCCTCTCAAGGCCGGCGCGGCCGATCCGCCCCAAACATACCGCTATTTGTGGTCCCACTACACCGGCTGGGAGCCTTGGCAGTACATTGCCGACTCCGGCATCATGAAGAAGTGGGCCGACAAATACGGCGTCAAGATCGAAGTCGCCTTGATCAATGACTACGTGACCAGCATCAACCAGTTCACCTCCGGCCAGGCTGTCGGCTGCGCCATGACGATCATGGACGCGCTGGATATGCCGGCCTCCGGCGGCGTTAATTGCGATGTGCTGGTGGTCGGGGATTACTCCGACGGCAACGACGGCCTGGTTCTCTTCAATGGCAAATCGGTGAAGGACGTCAAGGGCCGGAAAGTGCTCATAGTCAAAGACTCCGTTTCATCCTATCTTCTTTCGCAGGCCCTCAAAGCCGAGGGGATGCACGATGCCGATGTGACTGAGGTCAATACGTCCGACGCCAATATCGGCGCGACCTTTGCCACTTCGGGTGACCGCGGCGCCACGGTCACCTGGAATCCTATCCTGATGCAGGTGCGCAATCTGCCGAAAGCCACGCTCGTTTTTGATTCATCAAAGATTCCCGGAGAAATCCAGGACCTTCTGGTGGTTCGCCGCGACGCTCCCGATGCCGTCAAGAAGGCCCTGGTCGGCGCATGGTATGAAGCGATGGCCATCATGTCGGGCCAGGGAAAGCAGGCGGATGCGGCGATTGAAGCCATGGCGAAATTCGCCGGCGGCACCGTTCCTGAGTTCAAGGCCCAACTGCGAACGACGCGGATGTTCTACACGCCGCAGGACGGGATTGCGTTTACCGAAAGCCCAGTGCTTGAGAAGACAGCCAAAACAGTGGCGGGCTTTTGCTTCGATCACGGCCTTTTGGGACAAGGCGCCAAATCGCCGGACGTCATCGGCATTGAGTTGCCGAACGGGAAAATTGTCGGGGACCCCAAGAACGTCAAGCTGCACTATAACAACGACTATGTAAAAGCGGCGGCGGCGGGGAAGTTGGCGCTCCACGTCAACGACATGACCACCCCATGATATGACGGAATTGAAGCGCAATACCCCTCTGTTCTGGGGTCTTTATGCCCGCCCGGGCATGGTGTTTGGGCGTCTGCTCGGACTCCTGCCCGTGGCGGCGCTGCTGGGTTTGTACATGTTCGCCTCCCATGCCCGGGCCGTGAAGAATCCCGATGACAAACTCATGCCCTCATTGCGCCAGATGTACGTCGAGATGAAGACCATTATCACGGTGCCCGACAAGCGATCCGGCAAGATTCTATTCGTGGAGGACACCAAGGCGAGTTTGAAACGGCTTGCGCTGGGCATCAGCATCGCCGCCGTGGCGAGCTATTTCGCGGGAATTCTCATGGGAATGTTCCCGGGGATTCGCGCCCTGTTCGCTCCGCTGGTGACAGGCTTGTCAAACATCAATCCGCTGGCTGTCCTGGTGATCGTCCTTGTGGCGCTTGGAGTGGGAGAAAGCTCCAAAGTGTTCCTGATTGCTTTTGGCATCGGCATACCGATGATGCGGACCATTGCCGGCCTGGCGGAACGGATGCCAACCGAACTGACTGTCAAGGCGCTGACCTTGGGAGCCACGCAATTTCAGGTGTTATACAAGATCATTGCCCCGCAGATGTTTCCGCGGCTGATCGACCTCATTCGAGTTTCGCTGGGGGCGGCATGGATATTTGTAATTGCGGCGGAGGCGGTGGCCGCCACCGAAGGTTTGGGTTACCGGATTTACCTCCAGCAAAGATACATGAACATGGCTTTGATCATACCTTATGTCATTTATATTTCCCTTCTGGCCTACACCAGTGATCTGGCGTTGCAGGGGATATTGAAACTCCCCTGCTTCCGGTGGTACAGCAGAGGCGACGAGTAAGAGGAAAGAGCCGTCATGGAGTTCATCCCCAGACCGAAGCCGGCGATCACCGGAAACGAAGCGATCCATCTTGAGGACGCCTATCACGGCTATTACGATCCCTCAAACCGCCGCGTGCGGACTGTGCTCAACGACATTGACTTGATCATCAGCCGCGGCGAATTCGTCTCGCTCGTCGGACCTTCGGGCTGCGGCAAATCCACTCTACTCAAGCTCTTCACCGGCCAGGAAATGGTCCAAAAGGCCAAGTACTTCCAAGTCCTCGGACGGCTGCCCTCTTTTCCCGACCGCAGCCGCGGAGTTGTATTCCAGAACTATGGTCTTGCCCCGCATTTGACCGTCCAAAGAAACATCCTGCTAGGCCTGGAGTTTCAGTCCAGCATGCTCCAGCGCTTTTCGCCAAGCTGGTGGAGGCAAGCCAAGGACATGGCGCGCAAGTATCTGGATGACATGCGTCTTTCGGACGCGAGTAACAAATATCCCTCGGAATTGTCCGGCGGAATGCGGCAGCGGGTGGCAATCGCCCAGACACTCATTACCATCGATCTCTTCGGCATGCCGGACCTGATTTGCATGGACGAGTCTTACGGCGCCCTGGATGCCAGCACGCGGGAAGATTTGCAAATCTTCATCCTCAAGTTGTGGGAGAAGTACAAAAAAACCGTTGTCTTCGTGACCCACAACCTCGAGGAAGCCGTCTTCCTTGGCACCCGGGTCATCGTCCTGTCGCAATTCTGGACTTCGGACCTGCCGGCCGCGCAGGAGGAAGGCTCCAGAATCATCATGGACATCCCGCTCGAACCGCACGCCATGTCAACAGAAGTCAAACAAACAACTGCGTTCAAGGAACTGACGAAATACATCCTCGAGCGCGGCTTCAACCCCAAACAGCGTCTGCACATCGCGCAATTCAACGCCGATCTCCGCCACCCAAACGCCTTTTCGTCCCTGACCCGGGAACAATTCGACGCCAGCCAGCCCGCGCCACCCGCCGCTGCACCACCCCCGGACAGCAAACCTGGATGAAGCGTGATTACTGGGCCTGGCGCTCGATCTCCCGGGCCACAGCCAGGACATCCACCGCAGCCGTCTGAAACCACTGAATGTAGCCGGCGAGTTGGTGTACCCCTTTTACGGCAACCATGGCTTCGCCCTTTTCAGGGAGCTTGCCCAAGGCGGCCACGATTGACCGAACCTTGGCGGTAATGTGAGCCTCCTGCAGAATAACCCGGATCAGTGTGCTGGCTCGGTTGACCTGCACGTAGGGGCTGAATCCCTCGCCGGAGGTCGCGAATTTTTTGCTCCAATTCTTCACCTCGATGACGAAAACGCCGGCGGGCGTGATGGCCAGAGAATCGATCTGGGCGGATTGAATTGGCTGGCCACGGTTGTGGATGTAGTGGGGAGCCTCCAGCTTGAGATCGTTGATGATTCGGCAATCGACCGGCAAGCGCGCCAAATTATCAATGGCGTCCACTTCGGCCACGGCACCGGCAAACTGATTCGAGGTGATGATCCCCCGAAGAGCTTGCAAGTCTGCGTCAAGCTGACTTTTGATGCGCTCTGCCCTCGTCGCTGGATTGAGAAACTCCTGTATGGCCTGTTCCTCAGCTCTGGCCACGTCTTTAATGTCGTGAATGGTCTTGCAGAGCCGTATCAGGTTCTCGGAATGAATTCGGTTGAGGCGCGCGGCTCTACGTCGATCCCAAAACCCACCATCTTTCATCCTTTCCATGTTCCATGCCATGTGGTTCAGCTGCGCGCTAATCCGCTTCTCGGTGGCTTGCGGCGCCGCCTTTAACTGGATCAGCCTGCATTCGAGCTGGGATCTTTGCTCGTCGGTTATTTTGTCGGCTGACTGGATTGCGGTCGCCTGAATGGCCTCCCTTTCCTTGCGGCAGGTCTCAACACGCTGTTTGAGGTCGGAAGGCCCGGCGGCTGTCTTGAATGCTGGGAAGCCCTCGATCATCTGCAGGACATCTTTCCAGGAGCCGCTGGTGCCGATGATGTGGTCCGGGCAAGGGCGGCGTTTGTCCGGGAAGAAGGGGTAGGGTATTATTTCGAGCTTTGGGAGCGCGATCCTCTGGACGGTGGTTGGCCAGTCGATTCGAGGCACCTCGGCCTCGATGCCGATTTTCCGATCCCACCAGGCCCGTCCTAGTCGATAACAGCCGTAGGCGACGGCCGCTCCCATCGCCGCCATGCAGATGGCTATGAATATCGTCACAACGAGCTTGATTATCGCGACGATGACGAAGCCGAAAAACACGACAGCCAGCGCCACGAAACCGGCAATTGCCTCAATTGCCTCCGCGTCCGCAGAATTTCTCCTGTTTCGTCTTCGAGCCACGTCAACTCTCCAGATATTGTTGGGATTCTCCCGGATTATATATCGGCGCGCGGCATTTACTCCTTAATCCGGAAAGCTCGGATAAGCAGAGTATTGAACCAGAACTATGTACAGGAACCAGGCGTACTAGAACTGTTCGTGGAACTCTTCGAAACGATTTCGTAGTCCTGTTGCTTTTCCCGCGGCTTCGACCAAGGTGCCAACTCAAACCCTGCCTTCACGCACAACTGCATAATCGTTCTCATCGGAACGTTTATCGTGTTCAGGTGATCTCCCGAATTGCAGATCATTCCCATGATGTCCGCATCGAACCCGAAGTGGACACGTTCCCCGCTTGTCAATTGATGTTCCACCTTCTCGGCGGATGTTGCGTCTGGACTCAATAAAAACCATGTTCTCTTCAGACAGCACTGGTGCGCCGCGGATGGCGCCGGTATCTTCGCGGCGCGCCCCTCCAAACGCCGGGCTGCTGCACTAATTGATCGTGGTCCGTGGGCGTCAATTTGCGGGTTCAACCCTCTCCGGCGAGCGCAAATTGCATCTCGCGGGTGCGGTCCACCACTTTCGAGGCGTCGAGCACCTCGAAACGCATCACGCCGCCGTCATATCCGAAATCGCCGCCCCGTGACGGGGCGGCTTGGTTTCAACCGTTTTGCGGGCGCAAATAACGGGGAAAAAAATTGAGAATTTTTCCTTCAGTAAATCCGCGCGGATTCCGATACGAAATTGCCAGGAATTGCAACGAACACTTTGCATGATTGTTGAAGCCTTAAAGAAGATTGCCACGCTCTGCGCGTTTTGTTCCGCGATCCAGAGCGTGACCGCGCTCGATGCGCCCGCGCCATTGGACGCCGTTTCCGTCCCGGCGCAGAGTGCCGTTGCCGGAAGCGCTTCCTCATTGGCGCCCGCTTCGTCCTGGAAACCGGCCTGGTTCACGGACGCCGGCCTGACGGTCAAGGAGAGCTACGACGACAATGTCTTCATGTCAGGCGTCAGCCAAGGCTCTGTGCCGGTCGGAACGACGACGCTGAAGGACCAATCCTCTTACATCACCACCGTTTCGCCGAAGGCGGGATTCAACGTCGCCAGCTCGCTGGATGCCGGGAGCAATCTTGAGTTGCTTGCCTTCACTTATGCGCCGGACTTCGTCATGTATCATAGTCTGCCGTCGGAAAACTACGACGCTCATCGCCTGATTCTCGCTGTAAAGGGCAAAGACGGGGAATTCTCATATAAGGTGGACAGCACTGTGGTTTATGTTGACGCCAGCCGGGTGGCGCCCGCTTATCCCGGTAATCTCTTCAACGCCTGGGCGACCATCAACGCCTTTCAACGCCGCGAGCAGTTGAATGACCGGTCGGCGCTCACCCTTCAATATGATATGGACCGGTGGTTCATTCGTCCCGGCGCGACGGTGGCCTATTATGGGATGATGACAGAAATCAAGGATCCGGGTCTTTCCACCACCCCTTCGGGCTACCAGAACTATTGCACGCGCTACGACGTCAACGGCGGAGCCGATATTGGCTACATGTTCAGCCGCGACATGGCAGCCACGGCGGGCTATCGGTATGGGAGCCAGGGCCAGGAGCAATACAGCTTCGCCCCTTACAGTTCCCCCAGCGACTACCAGCGCCTGCTGCTGGGAGTCGAAGGAAACCCTTTCAAATGGCTGAACGTGGGCGTGGTGGGCGGACCGGATTTCCGCGCGTATGAAGGCGATTCGTCCGGGCACATTTCACCGCTCAACAACCTCCATCCGGTGACACACTACGGCGAAGCGGTTCTCACCGCGACAATGACGCCGGAGGACATGCTGACGTTCAAATTCAAACAGTTCCAGTTCGTGTCCTGCCTTGGGGAAAAGCCCTATTTTGACAGCAGTTATGCCCTCGGCTACGGCCGCAAAATCACAGACCGGTTGCGCTTGGATCTTGGGGCGCGGCTTCTGGAAGCCGACTATACGGTTGGAAACCTGTCCGCGTGCGCGCGGGACGACCTTGAATATATTTTCTCAGCGGGTTTGCATTTTGCCTTCACGGCGCATTTTGCCGCCGATTTTGCCTATTCGGCCGCCTTGGGACGCAACGCGCAGGATTACATCGTCAATTCGCAGAATCGGGATTTCAACAGCCAGGAGGTTTCCCTTGCCTTTCAAGCGAGGTTTTAACCACACCCTAGACCAGTCCCAATCGAAATCGGAGCCCGCGTGGTACCGGGCAGTCCGGTATCAACCGTGGCGCGGGCGCAAAAAAGGGTGAGTGCTTCACAAAAAAAGGTGAGTTTTTGAACTTCATAAAATCCCGGCGGCTTCCGATGAGAAATTGTCAACTGAATCGCAACGAACACTGTGCATGATTGTTGAAGCCTTAAAATTTGATGGCGCTGACACGGAAAGCAGGCGAAACGCCGCCCCCTTTTCTCAAGGGCGGCTGACTGTCTGTCCCAGCCATCTTGTCTCCCTCCACCAATCCCATTTCCCATGAGCAAGACTATTGATTTGAATCCTGTCACGCGCATCGAAGGCCATTTGGCGGTCAAGGTGGAAATACAAGACGGCAAGGTGGCCAGCGCGTATGTCGCCGGTGAAATGTTCCGGGGTTTCGAGAAAATCCTGGCGGGGCGCGACCCGCTGGACGCCCAGCACATCACCCAGCGCATCTGCGGCGTCTGCCCGGTGGAGCACGGCATGGCGTCGGTGCTGGCGCAGGAAATGGCTTACCAACTGGCGCCGGCGCCCAACGGCGTTCTGGCGCGCAATCTGATCCAGGCGGCCAATTTCATCATGTCGCACATATCCCATTTCTATCTCCTTTCCGGGCTGGATTTTGTGGATGTGGCGATGATTGTCGATTACAAGGGGGGCGATTCCGCCCTGGCGGCATTGAGGGACTGGGTGAAAGGCCAGATCAACTCCCGCACGGTCATTCCAGCGGCGCCTTTTCTCCCCCGTTACGCCGCCAAATACCTGCAGGACGCGGACGCGAATTTCAGCGCGCTGCGGCACTATCTGGATGCGCTGGAGATGCGGGCGCTGGCCCATCGCATGGGCGCCATTTTTGCCGGCAAATTGCCGCACGCCGCCACGCTGGTGCCCGGCGGCATCACGGAGAAAGTCACCGCGCTCAAAATCTGTGAGTACCGCTCCGCGCTGGACACCTTGCGCGAGTTCATTGACCGCGCGTATCTGCCGGATGTCGTGGCTGTCGCCAAGTCGTTTCCCGAATACTTCAACGTGGGGCGGGGCTGCGGCAATTTCATGGCTTACGGCGCCTTTCCCGTTTCCGCCGGCAGCGACGCCAAATTCCTTCCGTCCGGTGTTTTGATGGATGGAAAAGCGCAGCCGGTCAGCGAGAGAGCCATCACCGAAGACGTGGCGCGGTCTCTCTATTCCTCCGCGTCCGGCCGCCGTCCCAGCGAGGGTGAAACCGTCGCTGACCCGAACAAATCGGGCGCGTATTCATGGCTGAAAGCGCCGCGTTACAATGGCGCGGTCATGGAAGTGGGCGCGCTGGCGCGGGTGCTGGTCGCCTATCAGGACAGCCAGAATGGCACGATGAAGAGCGCGGTGGACGGCCTGCTCAAGAACCTGGGGCGGGAAGCAGGCGACCTGAACTCCGTGATGGGCCGCCATGCCGCGCGAGCTTTGGAGTGCAAATCCATCGCCGACCAGTGCGTGCGATGGCTGGACCAAATGACGCCCGATGGGGCGACATTCACCGATTTCTCAATTCCCGAAACCGGGCGCGGCCATGGGCTGACGGAAGCGGCGCGCGGAGCGCTGGGTCACTGGATAGACATCCGCGACTTCAAGATCGGCAATTACCAGTGCGTGGTGCCGACAACATGGAACTGCTCGCCGCGGGACGACCGCGGGGTTCCCGGGCCGATGGAGCAGGCGCTGGCCGGCCTGGCGGTCGCGGACCCGGAGAATCCGATTGAAGCCGCGCGGGTCATCCGCTCGTTCGATCCCTGCCTGGCCTGTGCCGTGCATTAACCACCGGATAAACACATGAACTCTCTAAGCCGCCGTTCCTTTATCGAACTGAGCACCAAGCTGTGCGCCCTCATGGGCCTGGGCGCGGGCGCAATCCCGCGAGTGGCCGAAGCGGTCGAAGAACTGGCGTCGGGCAATGCGCCGGTGTTGTGGCTCCAGGGGCAAAGCTGCTCCGGCTGTTCGGTCTCCCTGCTGGATGCCGACGCCATCGCCCCCGCCCATCTCATCACCCGCTACATCAACCTCTCCTTTCACCAGACTTTGTCCGCCACCACTGGCACTCAGGCGGTGGAGACGGTCAACAAGATCATTGCCGCCGGCGGCTACATCCTGGTTGTTGAAGGGGCGGTCCCAGCCGCGATGCCAAGAGCCTGCGCCTTTGGCGGCGAGCCTTTCGGCGAGCAACTCATCCGCGCGGCCAAAGCCGCCAAGGCGGTGGTGGCGGTCGGTTCCTGCGCGTCCTTTGGCGGAATTCCCGGGGCGGAGAATAATCCCACCGGCGCCATCAGCGCCGTGCAGCACCTCAAGAACCAGGGCGTCAGCACGCCCGCCATATTGATACCCGGCTGTCCGTGTCATCCGGACTGGTTGCTGGGCACCTTGACCCATGTGCTCAAAGTGGGCATCCCGCCGCTGGACGCGTTGGGACGCCCCAAGGCGTTTTTCTCGCGGCTCATGCATGACCAATGCGCGCGCTTTCCGGACTATGAACGGGAAAAGTTCGCAAAAACCTTTGGCGACGAAGGCTGCCTATTCAAACTGGGCTGCCTTGGCCCGATAACCCACACTGACTGCGCCCTGCGCCAGTGGAACGGCGGCGTGAACTCGTGCATCCGTGCCGGCGCTCCCTGCACCGGGTGTGGCGGAGAACAGTTTGCCGCCAAAGCCAACCTGCCGTTCATCACTAAAAAACGGGCGGCGCAACAACAGGGATAGAACGCCATGCAACTCCACTTCAAACCCATCCTTTGGCTCGTCGGCGGAATCGTCGTAATGTTTGGTATCTCGCTGGCTATGGAACTCCATAGCAGCACCAAGCTGCTGCAGCGGCTGGCCGACGAAAACCTCGTCCTCATCGAAAAATCCGAGTGGAAGAACGCCGAGAACGTCTTTCTTACCACTCAAAACGCCGTCAAAGGTTCCCTGGAGCGGGGGGAGATGGAGAAGTTCATCAGGATTCTGGAGACGCAGCGCAGCGTCAAAGGGCTTCTGGAATTCTCCCTCTACAGCCCCGACGGCGTGGTGACGCATTCCACCGATTCGGCTTTCTTGAAAAACTCGATTTCACCGGATGTGCGGGCCACTCTCCAATCCAAGCCCGTGCGCTTCGAACGGCGCACGGACCAGGCGTTTGAAATCTACGAGCCTCTGGCCGTTACCCCCGACTGTGTGCGCTGTCATACCCGATGGAAGGAAGGCGGCACCGGCGGCACGCTCTTTTGCCGTTTCTCGACCGATTCCCTCACCCAAACCAAGCAAGCCTCAACAGCTTCCCTGGCGAAGACAAAAAATTCCCAGATTCTGGGCGGATCGGTCACAACCGTCATCATCACCGTGATCTTTGTCGTCCTGGCCGTCCTGGTGGTCCGCTACCAAATTGCGGCCCCTCTAACGGCGGTGCTCAACCACCTGACCGGCGCCTCGGACCAGGTCCGCGCCTCCTCCAGGCAGATCAACACCGCCAGCCAGTCGCTGGCGGATGGCGCGAGCAAACAAGCCGCATCGCTGGAGGAAACCAGCGCTTCCATGGAAGAACTTTCCTCCATGACCAAGTCCAACGCTGACAACGCCCGCGAAGCCAAGGAGCTGGCCGACCACGCCCGGCGCGCCGCCGATGTGGGCACCACCGAAATTCAAAACATGAACCGGTCGATGGATGACATCAAGCAAGCCAGCAACAACATCGCCAAGATCATCAAGTCCATTGACGAAATCGCCTTTCAGACCAACATCCTCGCCCTCAACGCCGCCGTCGAGGCCGCGCGCGCCGGCGAGGCCGGCCTGGGCTTTGCGGTCGTCGCCGACGAAGTCCGCAGTCTGGCGCAGCGCAGCGCCAAGGCCGCGCACGAAACCGCGGAGAAAATCCAGGATTCCATCACCAAGAGCGACCGCGGGGTCCAGATCAGCCTGCAAGTTTCCAAGAGTTTCGAGGAGATCAATGACAAAATCCGCAAGGTGGATGATCTGGTCGCCAGCATCGCCAGCGCGTCCAATGAGCAGAGCGAGGGCATCAGACAGGTCAGCACCGCTGTGAGCGAGATGGACAAAGTCACGCAATCCAACGCCGCCAGCGCCGAGGAAAGCGCGGCCGCCGCGCTGGAGCTCAATTCCCAGGCCGACGCCCTTAAGGCGGCGCTGAGCAAGATGCTGCACCTCATGGCCGGGGCCAAGGCCGCGGCCGAAAATGACGCGGACTCCACGTCCACGCCGCCGCCGCCGCCGCGTCCTCCCTCCGGCAGGCGTCTCTCGAATCCTGCCCGCCGCGCCCACTCAGCCGTGGCGTCTTGAGGTTCCATAGCTGGGAGTAATATTCCCGGCAAATTCGTCTCAAGCTGTTCTCAAATTCTGCCGATAAAAAACTGACACTCGTGGACAGAGCTGCGAGCAGCCTTGCCGGCTTGGGACATCGGCCCTGCCCGGCGAAGGCGGGTTAGAGAGATCGACATTGCTGATGTAAGAGGGCACCGCGGACGCGAGCGCCGAAGTGAAACGAAAACTATGACAACGACATCGGAAGCAAGTTCATCCAACCTCCTGGCAAAGCCGGGAAGATACCTCACTTTCTTACTGGGACACGAGTTTTACGGGCTGCCCGTCCTGAGGGTGCGTGAGATTATCCGTCTGGTGGAGATCACCCCCGTTCCGCACATGCCCCCTTATGTGAAGGGCGTCATCAATTTGCGCGGAAAACTGGTGCCCGTGATGGATTTGCGAATCCGATTCGATCTGGCGGCCCATGACACCACGGAAACCACCTGCATTATCGTCGTTCAAGTGAAATCCGCCTCCGGCGGGGCCATTCACATGGGTTTCATTGTGGATGGAGTGGAGGAGGTCATAAATTTCGCCGAAGGCGACATAGAAAACACGCCCGATTTCGGAATGAAGCTGGCCACCGAGTACCTGCCCGGCATGGCCAATGTCAAAAACAAGGTGATCGCCCTTCTGGACATCGACAAGGTGGTCGATAAGGCTTCGCTCGATAAATTGACCCCGGCCCCATCCGCTTAGCCACTCTCCTTTCATGAACCTCAGACACACACCAACGTTTTCAATAAAAACCCTATGAAAAACTCCACCATCGCAAAAAAACTGGCGTGCCTGCTTGCCCTCGTTACCGCCGGCATTCTGCTTCTGGGCCTGGTCACCTGGCTCAAAATGGATAAACTCGCCGACAATGTCGCGGCCAACGGTCACGACGTGGTCCAACTCATCGCCTCGACCAAACAGGCGGTGCTGTTGTATGTAATCCTGACAGTTGCCGCAAGCGTGATTCTCGGAACGCTGACCGGGCGAAGCATATCGGCGGTGATTCATCGCGCGGCAAACGAGCTGTCCGCGGGCGCCGATCAGACCGCGACGGCTTCGGGACAGGTAGCCTCGGCCAGCAAAATGTTGGCGGAAGGAGCCGCCGAACAAGCCGCCTCGCTCGAGGAAACCAGCGCCTCGCTTGAGGAGATTTCCAGCATGTCAAAGAAGAACGCTGAGAACGCGCAAACGACCAAAGGGCTGGCCAACCTGGCCCGCGTGGCGGCTGACTCGGGCGCCAGCGACATGCAGAAGATGAGCCTGGCCATGCAAGACATCAAATCCTCCAGTGATGACATCAGCAAGATCATCAAGACCATCGATGAGATCGCCTTTCAAACCAACATCCTCGCCCTGAACGCGGCGGTCGAGGCCGCCCGCGCCGGTGAGGCCGGCATGGGCTTCGCAGTCGTGGCGGACGAGGTGCGCAACCTGGCGCAACGCAGCGCCCAAGCGGCCAAGGAAACCGCCGCCAAGATCGAGACCGCCATCGCCAAGACCTCTCAAGGCGTGCAGATGAGCGATAAAGTCGCCCAGAGTCTGACGGAAATCGTCACCAATGTGCGCAAAGTGGATCAATTGGTCGCTGAAATCGCCACCGCTTCAAAGGAACAAAATGACGGCGTCAGCCAAGTCAACACAGCCGTAGCCCAAATGGACAAAGTCACGCAATCCAACGCCGCCAGCGCGGAAGAAAGCGCCAGCGCCGCGCAGGAATTGAACGCGCAGACCTACGTGCTTCGCAGCGTGGTGGGCACTTTGCGACAATTGGTTGGCGATGAATTGGAACCGCAACTCGCCGGCCGCGCGCCTTCTTCAGAGGCGGAGGCGGTGCAAGCCCCGCAGATGCCAGCCGCGGCTCCCGTTGCAAAACCCTCTTCAAACGGCCACTCGCGCAAGTCTGTTGTCGCGGATGTCTCGTTGGCGTCTGACTCTCGTCAAAAATCCGAACTTCCGATGGAAGGCAACTTCACCTCATTCTAAGGCGGTCACGCCACCTATATGACGAGCATTGATCCAGGCACCCGGCTCGCCGAACTTAAGAAGCTCGGCGATAAGATTGCCACCGAATTAGTCTTCGCCGAATCGGGCAAGGACCTTGGGCTGCTGCCTGTCAACAGCCTGCTTGGCCGGATCGAGGATTTGGCCGGCGGCGAGGCCGCGATCGAGCCGCTGGCGCGCGGGATAACCCAGGCGCGCCAATGGATGAACGCCGTATTCCAATCCACCGGCACATTCGAATTGCTCACGCTCAAGCGTCTTGGAGAATGGGTGGAATGGTGGCAGGCCTCGATTTCCGCCTGTGAAGCCCAAAGCGCCCCCCCTCCCATTCCCTCCCACTGGGAAGTTGCCGGGAAGCAGCCCGTTGCGCTGGAATCGTCCCCAACCAAGATGGAGGAGCCTTTGTTGACGTTGAACCTTGAGCAGGACGGCGAACTACTCAACGAGTTCATCAACGAATCCCAAGAACACTTGGAGAACATCGAACAGGGCGTGCTTGTTCTTGAACAGAATCCCGCCGATGCGGACACCCTCAATTCCATCTTCCGCGCTTTTCACACTTTCAAGGGCGGCTCCGGCTTCCTCAATCTAACAGCCATTCAATCGCTGGCGCATGAGCTGGAGTCACTCCTTGATTTGGCCCGGCAGAAAAAACTGGCCATCACCCCTTCGGTCATCAACCTGATACTGGAGGGCGGGGATACGCTCCGGCAATTCTGTAACGCCGTGTCGGCCCAAGCGACTGGCAAGAATCCGCCAGGGCCCATTTTGGTGCCCACCCTCGCCTTGCTCAGCCGCATACGCTCCGAGGTGGCAGGCGAGCCGGCGTCAATCAGTTTCCCAACCCCGTCCGCCGCCGTGTCACAGCAGCCCCCGCCGGAAGCTCCAGCCATGCCGCCGGTCGCCGAGGCCGCGACGCCCGGAGTTCAGCCGCCCGTCGCCAAGACGCCAGCCACCCTCACCGGCGCGGTCGCCATGCCCGGAGCGCAACCGCCGGCCGCCAAGGCCCCAAGCGCCGTCGCCTCGCAAGGAAGCTCCGCTGGAACCGTCGTGAAGGTGGACACGGCGAAGCTGGACAGTCTGGTTGATCTGGTGGGCGAGATGTTGATTACCCAATCCCTGGTGGTGCAGAACAAAGACCTGAACTCAGGACAGAACGAACAATTGACTCGAGATCTGGCCCAACTGGGCCGCATCAGCAAAGACCTCCAACGGACGGTCATGTCCCTGCGAATGGTGCCGGTCCACGCCACTTTTCAAAAGATGCACCGCCTGGTGCGGGACCTTTCCATCAAAGTCGGCAAGCAAATTGAACTCTTGACCGAGGGAGAGGACACCGAGTTGGACCGCACGATAGTCGAGGAGATCAGCGATCCGCTGGTCCACATGATCCGCAACTCGATTGATCATGGCATCGAGAAGCCGGAGGTTCGCGTCCAGCGAGGCAAACCGGCGCACGGCACCATTACTCTCAAAGCGTTCCATCAAGGCGGCAACATCGTCATTGAAATCAAGGACGACGGCAACGGATTGGATCGGGAGCGAATCCTGGCCAAGGCCGTTGAAAAGGGACTCGTGCGCCCCGAAGAGCAGGTTCCCGACAGCGAACTCTTCAACCTGATTCTGAGCGCCGGCTTTTCCACCGCCGAGAAAGTGACCGACATCTCCGGCCGCGGCGTCGGAATGGATGTCGTCAGGCGCAATATCGAGAAGTTGCGCGGCAAGATGGAGATTCAATCCAAGGCGGGACAAGGCTCAACCTTCAGCATCTTTCTGCCGCTGACGCTGGCGATCATTGATGGTTTGCTCGTGGGCGTTGGAGAGCACCGTTACATTGTCCCCACCCTGTTGGTGCGCGAGTCATTTCGGCCCGTGGCAGGCCGGATCCACACATTGCGCGAACGCGGGGAGATGGTCAATTTGCGCGGGCGTCTCTATCCAATGCTGCGCCTATACGCACACCTGGGAATCGAGCCTGCGACGACCGATCCCGAACAGTCCATTGTCGTCGTGGTGGAAGCGGGCAATGAAATCCTCTGCCTGCTGGTGGACAAGCTGCTCGGCAAACATGAGGTCGTCATCAAGAGTCTGGGCGAGACGTTTCGCCAGAACAAATACCTGGCCGGCGCCGCCATTCTGGGCGACGGACGCGTGGGTCTGATTCTTGATCCCCACGCTTTGGTGCAGACGAAATCGGCTCCGATGGAAGCCGCCGCCTGACTCGGATTGCAACCTGTCACACTAATATGCCGCCGGTAATGAAAGAAGACGCCGCGGAAGCGGAGGCTTGCCAGTACATCGCAAGGCTCGTCTATGGCCGCTGCCGAATCCGGCTCCACGAAGGCAAGGATGCCCTCATCAAAGCCAGGCTGGGAAAGCGGATGCGCAAGCATGGTTTTGGCGGGCTGGCGGAATACTGCGATTTCCTGCGGACAAAAGGCGATGAAGAGGAAGTCACCGGAGTCATTGACGCGCTGACGACCAATGTCACCAATTTCCTTCGGGAACCCGAACATTTCCAGTTTCTAGTCGAACAGGCGCTGCCTTCGGTGCTGCCCAAGAACAGAAAAAGATTTCATATTTGGAGCGCGGCCTGTTCATCGGGCGAAGAGCCTTACACTATCGGCCTCTATCTCTCCGAGCACTACTCCCCGGCGCTGGGCTGGGACTGGCGGATTGCCGCGTCGGACATATCCACCAAAGTGCTCGAACAGGCGCGCCTGGGAATCTACCCGGTCGAACGCCTGGAGGCGATGCCGCGGGATTGGTTGCGCAGATACTTCCAGAAGGGAAACGGGTGCTGGGAAGGCTCCTGCCGCGTCAAACCTGGCATTTCCGAACGGGTCACTTTCCGGCAAATCAACCTGATTGAACCCTACGATCATCCGCAGTCCTTCGAGGTGATATTCTGCCGCAACGTCATGATATATTTCGACCGCGCCACGCAGGAGCAATTGGTGCGACAACTCTGCCGCTTCCTGGTCCCCAAAGGGTATCTCCTGATTGGACACTCGGAGAGCCTCAACGGGCTGAACGTACCGCTGCGTTGCCTGCGGCCCAGCGTCTTTCAAAAAAACCCTGTCTAGCCATGCCCTCCCCATCACTTACAAGCATCCTGGGTTTTGATCGGAAGCTCATCGTGGGCGTCGGCGGATTGGCGGTTTCCAACAACCAAGCGTCGATTCTAGCGACATATTCTTTGGGGTCTTGCCTTGGTGTCACCATATACGATCCGGTTGTTCGCGCCGGCGGCCTGTTGCACGCGATGCTCCCGGATTCCTCGATCAATGCCGCCAAGGCGGCCGAGCAACCCGCCATGTTTGTTGACACGGGCGTTGGCGCCTTGTTTCGAGCCGCCTACGCGCTCAAAGCCGTCAAACACCGCATGCAAATCTGTGTCGCCGGCGGGGCTCAGTTTCTGGATAAGTCCGGCTTTTTCAATATCGGCCAGCGCAACTTTGCCTGTCTGACTCAATTGTTCGGCCAGCATGGTTTGACGATCGACGCGTCGGACGTGGGAGGACTGGTCAGCCGAACCATCCATCTGCACGTGGCAACCGGCGAGGTGCGGCTGATGTGCTCCGGCCAGCGCGAGGAATCCATACTGTTCAAAGGTTATGCAAGCGTTGGATAACTACATCAAGAAGATCAAGACGCTGCCTCCCAGCCCGCGGGTTCTGGCCCGGTTGCTGGTCCTTTTGAACGAGGCTGACGGCCACGCCAGCGAAATCGTCGATCTCATCGCATTCGATCCGGCCTTGACGGCCAAGGTGCTGCAACGCTGCAACAACGCCGCCTCCGGCCTGGCTGGCACGGTCACTCATCTTGATCAAGCTGTGACGCTGGTGGGTTTTGACGCCATTTATCGCCTGGTTGCAATGGTCGTCGGTGAGGGTGTTCTGAGCGCCAAACAGCCCGGCTACGGCATTGGCACGGGGGAACTGTGGGAGCATTCCATCACCACCGCCGTCGCCGCCAGAGTGATTGCCCGTCAATTGGGCGGCGACGAGAATCTCGCCTTCACCGCGGGGCTGTTGCATGACATCGGCAAACTGGTGCTCAGTTCTTATCTGGAGGATTGCCAGGAATCCGTTGTGAGGGACACGCAACATTCGGGCCGTTCTTTTCTCGAAGCCGAGCAGACCGCCCTGGGAGTGGACCACGCCGAAATCGGCGGACTGGTGCTGGAGGAATGGAGTTTCCCGGAGAATCTGGTCAAAGCCGTCCGCTACCATCATGACCCGCCCCAAGCCCGGCCGCATGAGCAGTTGGCTGCGTCTGTTCATTTGGGAGACATCATCGCGCACTTTGTCGGACAGGCTCAGGGGATTGACTCCTTTGCCGTGCGGACCCAATCCGAAGCGCTGGAAATACTGGAAATCAGCCCGGTGGAATTGGACACTTTGATAATCGATACAGACAGCGCATTGAAAGAATGCGCCGGTCTTATCCCGACTGCATCATGAACGCCAAACCCATTCGCCTTCTGGTGGTCGATGACTCCGCGCTGGCTCGCAAGATCATCACCAGCAGCCTGGCGCCGTTTGCCGACATCGAAGTGGTGGGCACGGCGGTGGACCCTTATGTGGCGCGGGACATGATCCTGGAATTGAACCCGGACGTCGTCACGCTGGATATTGAAATGCCGCGAATGGACGGCGTCACTTTCCTCAAAGTCATCATGAAACACCGGCCGATGCCGGTGATCATCATGAGTTCCATTACTCCCGCGGGTTCCGTCAAGGCGCTCGAAGCCCTCCAAGCCGGGGCGGTGGATGTGATGGAAAAACCAGGCAGCCCCCACTCCGCCCATGCCGACGGCGCCCGTCTGGCCGAGAAGATCAGGGTGGCGGCTGGCGCCCGCGTGTGGGCGCGCGCCGATGACGGCGCTTTGCCGGCCCGCCAGCCGGCGCGGGCGATCGGGCCGCGCGGAACAGGGCTGCGACCCATTCCGGGGCGCAGGATTATCCTGCTGGGGGCGTCCACGGGCGGCACCGAGGCGCTGAAAACGCTGCTAACCTCCTTGCGGGGAGACCTGCCGGGCATCTGTATTGTGCAACACATCCCGGCCTATTTTTCCAAAGCGTTTGCTGAACGCCTCGATCAAATCTGCCCGATGGAAGTCCGGGAGGCTGCCCACCTAGACATTGTGCAACCAGGCTTGGCGCTCATCGCCCCGGGAGGCCGCCACATGCTCTTGAAATGGCGGGCGGACCATTACGTGGTAGAATTGAACGACGGGCCGCCCGTTCATCATCAGCGGCCGTCGGTTGACATCATGTTTGACTCCGCCGTCAAAGCGGGGGCCGGCCCGCACACGGTGGCGGCGGTCCTTACCGGGATGGGCGCCGACGGCGCCGCCGGACTCCTGCGCCTGCGCCAGGCGGGAGCCGCCACCGCGGCGCAAAACGAAGAGACATGCGTCGTCTTCGGCATGCCGCGGGAAGCCGTGCGGCTGGGCGCGGCGCAGCGCGTCCTGGCCCTGTCGAACATCGGAGCATTTTTGGAGCAGGAGAATCTCGAACCCATACAGCAAATTCATGAATGATCAAATTGAAAAAATAGATCGTCTAACACGAGAAGCGGTGAAGGAAGTATTCCAAAGCATGCTCAGCATGGAAGTGAACCCCGAGCCGCCCACGCCGCTGCCGGCGGATCCCGCCGGGCAGATAATTGGGTCGGTCGGCTTCATCGGCGAAGCCAACGGGATTCTTTATCTTTATGCCGATATGTGCTTCGCCCGCGTCATCACCGGCCGCATGCTGGACATTTCCGAGCCGGAAGTGGACTCAGGGGAAATGGTGACGGACGCGATTGGGGAATTGAGCAACATGGTGGCGGGCTACCTGAAGGCGCGGCTGTGCAGCGGCGGGTCCCCCTGCACGCTGACCATTCCCTCGGTGGTTCGCGGGCAGCAGCTCAGTGTCGAAGGTTCGGCCCAGGTCATTCGAAGAATTATCGGTTTTCGCAACTGCAAACACCACTTATTGGCGGAAGTCCTGTTAAAAGATTCCGCCCAAAGAAACTCATGAGTATTAAAATCCTTACAATAGATGATAGTAAAACCATTCGCCTCATCGTGGCGAAGGCTTTCAAACCATTTGATTGCGTGGTGCTCGAGGCCGAAAACGGCGTCGTCGGCCTGGCCGCGGCCAGCCGCGAAAAGCCCGACCTCATCCTTCTGGACTACACCATGCCCGTCATGGACGGGTTTGAGGTTCTGGCGCGGCTGCGCTCGGACCCGGACCTCAAATCCACGCCGGTCATCATGCTGACGGCGGAAGCGGGCCGGGACACGGTAATCAGAATCGCCCAACTGGGCGTGCGTGATTATCTCATAAAGCCATTCAAGGGCGAATTGCTCATCGAGCGGGTCGGTCGCGTGGTCGATTTGAAGCCCAAGGCCGCCGTCGAGAAAAAGCACAAACGGTTCGACGACCCAATCACCATCCTGGTGGCGGATGACAAACCCGCCATCCTTGCCCAGGTGTGTTCGGGACTGGCCGACACGCCCTGGAAGGTCATTAGCGCGGATCAACCCGGCAAGGCGCTGGACTATTGCATGGGGAACGAGGTGGACCTCGTGCTGGCCAGCCTCACGCTGACCAATGACGGGGCCTTTATGCTCCTTCAGAGTCTGCGCGGTTACGCGAACACCGCCTCCGTCCCGCTGCTGGGATTGTCCGTGCGCACGGCGACCGCCGACCAGACGCGCGCCCAGCAAGCCGGATTCGTGGGCATCATCACCAAACCCATTGAACCTGCGGAACTCAAGGCCAAAATCTGCCGCACGCTCGGCCTGGAAACTTCCTACAAATACTTCCAGCAACGGGACGGCGCATTGGCGATTACGCTGCCCAAGGAATTCCATCCGGGCCTGGCTCACGAAGTCTCGACGAACCTGGAGAGCCAACTCATCAGCACCGTGGATGCGGGCGGCGACAAGCTGATCATTGATCTCCAATCGGTGGAATCGGCCACTTTGCCTGTCATTGAACTGATCATTTCGGTCATTCAGGCGGCCAGCAAGCTCTCGTTGCGTTTCGCCGTGGTCGGTACGGAAGCCACCAAGAACCAGTGCCGCAGTTTTCAGGAAACCGAAACCTGGCCGTTTGCCGGAAGTTTTGAACAAGCTCTGGCCTTGCTAAAGTGAATACTGAATCCACACTCAACGCCGAATTGGACGCCGCGGCGGATTTCGCCAAGCTGACCAAGATGCAAAAGCTGGCGATCTTGCTCCTCATGTTGTCCGAGGAAAATGCGGCTCACATCATGAAGACCCTCGAAGAGCAGGACTTGGAGGAGGTTTCCTCCGAAATGGTCAAGCTGGGCTGCGTCAGCCAGCAACTGCAGGAGACGGTCTTGCGCGAGTTCTCCGGCGTGGCGGTGGAAGCCGCGGCGGGCATCACGGGCGGTTCGGCGCGCGCCCGGAGCCTGCTTGAAAAATCCGTCGGCTTGTTCCGCGCCTCCGACATCATCGGACGCCTCTCCCCTCAACGCGCCCCTGTCGAAGCCATGCAACAAATCGTGGATATGGACACGCGCCATATCTTCAGCCTCATCCGCAATGAGCAACTGCAAACCATTGTCCTGGTCACCAGCTACCTGAACCAGGAAAAAGCCTCGCAGCTCCTGTCCATGTTCCGCGACCAACAGCGCGAGCAAATCATTGAACGCCTGGCCACCATGATGCCAACCTCGGTCCAAGTCGTGGAGAATGTGGCCGAAATGCTCCAGAGCAAATTCGGCAAGAACCGCACCCGGACCCTCAACCAGACCGGCGGAGTCAAGGTGGCCGCCCAAGTGCTTAACAGCATGTCGGAGAACCTCAGCAAATCCATTCTCATGTCCATCTCCGAGCGCAACGCCGATCTGGGCGAGGCCATCCTCAAGAAAATGTTCACTTTCGACGAGTTGGAGCGCCTGGATACCAAGACGCTTCAAATCATCCTGCAAAACGTCGATACACGCATGCTGGCCGTCGCCCTCAAGTCCGCTCCGGAGAAACTCAAGAAGACTCTGCTCTCTTGCATCTCCAAACGCGCCGCGGAAAACCTCGTTGAAGAAATCACATTCATGGGGCCTCTCCGCCTCAAGGAAATCGACGGCGCCAGAGCGCAAATCCTGGAAACCGTCCGGCGGCTGGAAGCGGATGGCGACATCAGCCTTGATGAACTTCGCCATAAACCCCGCTATTCATGATATTGCCGCCCAACTCCTATGAGCGAATCAATTGATACAACAGCGCCGGAGGCGGCCACCTCCGCCCCGGGGTCGAGCGACATCGTTTCGCAATCCGAAATCGAGCGCCTGTTGGCGCAGGTCGAGAGCGCCGACTCCTCTTCTGGTCAGGCCGCCAATCCGCAAGCCCCCCAGGCCACAACCGGGCACGATCTGGTCCGGCGGCATGAATTCCCCAATCTCACCTGCTTTACCGCAACGGAAATGCGCCGGCTGCGATTGCGCCACGAGGATTTCATCGGTCTTCTGGCCGCCCAGCTTTCGATCCACCTCGGGCTTGAAGTGGGTGTGCAGATGTCAAAAATGGAAGCCATGCCGTTTCAGAAATTTGTTGACGGGCTTTCCAACCCGGCCTACCTGACGCTTCTCAGACTGCAACCCCTTCCCGAGATTTGCCTCCTGGACATCCCGCCCCGGTTGGGCCTGTGCATGGTGGACAGGGAATTGGGTGGGCCGGGCCGGCCGCAGGACGAGTCGCGCCAGATCGGCAAAATCGAAGCCCGTCTGCTCTCCCGTCTGGTGGACCTGATCGTGCAGCAATGGTGCGGCATCTGGAACGACCTTCTGGAAATTCGACCCACTGTCCTGGGCACTGAGACCAACAGCCGCTTCGTCGCCACTTCGGCTCCGGCCGCCATCATGCTCGTCGTTGGAGCGGAGGTGCGCCTGGGGGAAACAGTCGAATCCATTCAATTCGCCTTTCCCCAGCCCATGCTCGAACCTCTGACTGTCAAGCTCAACGCCGCGTCCATCGGCGGGCCCAAACCCGACGCCGCCGCCAAGACCGCGCCGCCGAAATGGAGTCCTCATTTTGACGATCTGCGAATCCTGGTCAGGGCGGAGCTGCCCGAAATGCAACTTCCCGCCGGCGAAGTGGCGGCCCTCAAGCCCGGTGACGTTTTGACCCTCTCGCCCGATTGCATGAGCCAGGTGCGGTTGCGCCTCGCCAACCATCCCGGATTCATCGGCAACCTGGGCCTCACCGACCAGCGGCGCGCCGTAAAAATCGAGAAACCGTGCCCGGATTGACGGCGGGGCCGTCCCATCCCCTGCCCCCTCGGCCTTCCAAGAAGCTCACAAGGTCCGGCAACGGGTATCCCCTGGGGGGAAATTACTCGCCTCATGGTTGGCATTGGATACGCAACACCATCCTGTTCGTCCTTTGAATTCTGTCATCAACCCGTTCTCCGCGAGTTTGCGCCTCAATCCGTAAGCGGCTAGGCGCCTTTGTTGAGCAACTCAAGACAGGCGGCGCAGCAGCACCGCCCTACCGACGGCGTGAAGATTCTTGTCATGCGCCCGGTTGGAGGCCCGCGGAACAAAGTACTGGCCACGGGCGCCGGACTTGGCTTAAAGTGCGCGGATGCTTGACCTGAAGAACTTTATCCGGCGGTTTATCCCTGTCGTGGCGCTCGTGGCTTGCCCGGCCGGGCTGTTGGCGGCCGAACCCCAGTTAACCGGCAGCACGGCGGCGCCCGACGCCCCCTTGAGCCTGTGGTACCGCAAGCCGGCGGCGCGATGGCAGGAGGCGCTGCCGGTCGGCAACGGCCGAATCGGCGCGATGGTTTTTGGCGGCATCAACCGCGAGCGGCTCCAGTTGAATGAGGACACACTCTGGGCGGGGGGACCGTACGATCCGGTCAATCCGCAGGCTCGGGAGGCGCTTCCGCAAGTCCGCCAGTTGGTTTTCGATGGCAAATATCGCGAAGCTTCAAGGCTGATCAGCGCAAAAGTGATGTCCAAGCCTCTGGGCCAGATGCCATACGAAACGGCGGGCGACTTGATTCTCACGATTCCCGAATTGGCTTCCGTCGAAAATTACCGGCGCGACCTCAACTTGGACACGGCTGTGGCCACCACCGAGTACACGGCCAATGGCACGCGGTTTTCGCGGCAAGTCTTCGCCAGCCCTGTCAACCAAGTCATCGTGGTCCGCCTCACGGCCGACAAGAAGGGCGCGATTTCATTTACCGCCGGATTGCAGACGCCCCAAAAGGCCGCCGTTGAAACCGAATCGGGAAACGTGCTGGCGATGCGCGGCGTCAACGCGAATGCCCAGGGAATCCCGGGCGCCCTCAAATTCCAGGTGCGCGCCAAGGTGCTGGCTGAGGGCGGAACCATCGACACCACGTCCAATTCGGTCGCTGTCGTCAATGCGGATTCGGCTACCATTCTGATCGCGGCTGCGACGAGCTACAAAGATTTTCAGAACACCAACGGAGATCCGGAAGCCATTGTCAAAGCCCAAATCGCAGCCGCCCAAACCAAGTCGTTCGATGCTCTGCTGGCGGCCAACATCCGGGAACATCAGCGGCTGTTCCGGCGCGTATCCGTCGATCTGGGCGCCAGCGATGCCATGCGCCTGCCGACGAACGAGCGGATTGAGAATTTTCACAACGGGCAAGACCCGCAGTTTGCCGCGCTATACTTTCAATTCGGACGCTACCTGCTGATCAGTTGTTCGCGTCCGGGCGGCCAGCCGGCAAACCTGCAAGGCCTGTGGAATGACAGTCTGAAGCCGCCGTGGGACAGCAAATATACGATCAACATCAACACCGAGATGAACTATTGGCCGGCGGAGTCGTGCAATTTGGGGGAGTGCGTGGAACCGCTTGCGGCCATGGTGCATGATCTCTCCGTAACCGGCGCGCGCACGGCGAAGGAAATGTACGGCGTCGGCGGCTGGGTGGCTCATCACAACACCGATCTGTGGCGGGCTACCGGACCCATCGACGGGCCGGAATGGGGAATGTGGCCCAGCGGTGGCGCGTGGTTGTGCCTGCCATTGTGGGACCATTATCAATTTAGCGGCGACAAGGGTTATCTAAAGAAAATTTATCCGCTGATGCGCGGCGCGGCCCAGTTCTTCCTCGAAACGTTGGTGGAAGAGCCGAAACACAAGTGGCTCGTCACCAATCCGTCCATATCACCGGAAAACCAGCATCCCTTTGGGTCCGCGGTCTGCGCCGGTCCGACCATGGATTCTGAGATCATACGGGATCTGTTTTCCAATTGCATCGAGGCGTCGGAAATCCTCGGCACAGACGCCGAATTTCGGAAACAACTCGGCGCGGCCCGGGCGCGGCTGGCGCCCGATCAAATTGGAGGCAACGGGCAACTGCAGGAATGGCTGGAGGACTGGGACGCCAAAGCGCCGGAGCAACAACACCGTCACATTTCCCACCTGTACGGCTTGTTCCCGAGCGCGCAGATCACGCCGCGAGGCACTCCCGATCTGGCCAACGCCGCCAAGGTCACGCTGAACACCCGCGGGGACATCACGACTGGATGGGCCATCGCCTGGCGCATCAACTGTTGGGCGCGGCTGCACGACGGCGACCGGGCGTACAGCATTCTGAACCACTTGTTCGATCCGACGCGGACTTATCCCAACATGTTCGACGCGCACCCGCCATTTCAAATTGACGGCAACTTCGGGGGAACGTCCGCGATTGCCGAAATGCTGCTGCAAAGCCAGACCGGCGAGATCGACTTGCTGCCCGCGCTTCCGGGCGCCTGGCCCGCCGGCCACGTCACGGGTTTGCGGGCGCGCGGCGGTTTTGAAATCGAAATTGCCTGGAATGGCGGAAAACTGACAAGTGTCAACATCCAATCGGTCGGGGGCCGCAAGGCGGTTGTCCGGTATGGCAGCCACACGGCGGAAGTCAAACTAAAGGCCGGCAAGGCGGTTCGATTGAACTCCGAACTTCAAGCCGCCGCAAAATCTTAGCAGCGCCACCACAATACCATGAATAAACTTACGTCAGTTACTCTTTGGGCCATGACCGCCGGCTGCTGCCTGGCGGCCGAGCCGACCTTCACGGTTGACGCGACCGGTCCCCTCGCCAAAGTCAGCCCCATGTTCTACGGACTGATGACTGAGGAAATCAATCATTCCTATGATGGCGGATTGTATGCCGAGTTGGTCCGCAACCGGGCCTTTCTGGACGACAAAACCGCCGCGGAAGCTTGGTCCGTGGTAAACGAAAATGGGGGCGAGGCCAGCATGGCTCTCGATCCGACCAATGGCCCCAACGATCAGCTCACGGCGAGCCTGCGGCTCAACGTGACCCGGGCCGGGAAGGACCAGCCGGCCGGAGTGGCCAACAGCGGCTACTGGGGGATTCCGGTGCTGCCGCACACCCGTTACCACGCTTCGCTGTTGGCCAGGGCCGAGCCGGGCTTCACCGGCCCGCTCATCGTGTCCATTGTCAGCGAAGACGGGCAAACGGTCTATGCGTCTGGAAAGGTCTCAGGGCTGACGGCACAGTGGGGGAAATTCGATCTAAGCCTCAAGACGGGCCGCCTCACCGCGACCACCAAGGCGCGTTTTCAAATCACGCTCGAACAGCCCGGAACGGTCTGGCTGGGGTTTGTGTCGCTGTTCCCGCCGACCTGGAACGGACGTCCCAACGGCCTGCGGAAGGACCTGATGCAAATGCTGGTGGATATGAATCCCAAGTTCCTGCGCTTTCCCGGCGGCAACTATGTCGAAGGGGATACTATTGACACTCGATTTGATTGGAAGAAAACCATCGGCCCGATCGAACAGCGACATGGCCACCTCTGTCCGTGGGGTTATCGTTCCACCGATGGCTTGGGGCTTTTGGAGTTTCTGGAGTGGTGCGAAGATATGAAGGCCGAGCCGGTGCTGGCGGTGTATGCCGGCTATTCGCTCAAAGGCGCGCACGTCAATCCCGGCCCGGACCTCGCCCCGCTCGTGCAGGAGGCGCTTGAAGAAATTCAATACGTCAGCGGAGCCGCCGACACGACTTGGGGCGCCCGGCGCGCCGCGGACGGACATCCGGCGCCCTTCAAGTTGCAGTACGTCGAGGTTGGCAACGAGGACTGGTTCGACCGATCGGGGAGCTATGACGCCCGCTTTGCCCAGTTTTACGACGCCATCAAGGCGCATTACCCGCAGCTCAAGGTCATTTCCACCATCGGCAACGATCAGCCGGAAACCGCGCGAGTCCACAGCCGCAAGCCCGACATGACCGACGAGCATTACTACAACGCCACCGATGAGTTCCTCCGGATGGCGCCGGAGTACGCCCGGAACTATGACCGCGGCGGGCCGGAGATATTCGTCGGCGAGTGGGCCGCGCACGAGGACGCGAAGATCAAGCCGTGGGAGCCCGCGGCCCGGCAGCAGCCGCCGACGCCTTCGCTGAAAGCCGCGCTTGGCGACGCGGTCTTCATGGCCGCCATGGAGCGAAACGCCGATCTTATCAAAATGCAATGCTATGCGCCATTGCTGGTCAACGTGAACCCGGGGGCGCGCCAATGGCGTCCGGACCTGATCGGCTATGACGCGATTTCCACCTACGGTTCCCCAAGCTATTACGCGATTCAGATGTTCAGCCGAAACTTCGGAGACCAGGTCCTCCCGGTGCGGGCGGCGGAGACGTCCGTCCAGGGCGCGGCGACGCGGGACAGCCGCACGGGCGAGATTTTCATCAAGCTTGTAAACCCGAACCCGGCTTCAGAACCGCTGCGCCTGAGCCTCAAAGGCATTGCGAAGCTCTCCGCCAAAGCCAGCACGATCACCCTGGCCGGAGATCCGGAGGACTCCAACTTGATTCTGGAACCAGGAAAGGTTGTCCCGGTCAACTCGACTTTGAGCCAGGTGAAGCCCGATTTCATTTACACGCTGCCGCCCAACAGCGTTGTGGTGCTCAAGCTGAAGGGGCGGCCGTGAGAAACCCATAATTACTCATAGCGCAAAGCGTCAATCGGGTTCAGGGCGGCGGCTTTTCGGGCCGGATAGAAACCGAAGAAGACACCGATCGCGAAGCTGACGCAGAACGCGAGAATGATTGAATTGGTGGATACGACGGGTTTGAAATCAAGAATCATCCCGATGAGTTTGGACGCGCCCAGGCCGGCCATTACGCCGATGAGACCGCCCAAGAGGCTGAGGGTTATGGCTTCGATGAGAAACTGGAGTTCGATGGCGGAGGGTTGAGCGCCGACCGCGATGCGAATGCCGATCTCGCGGGTGCGTTCGGTGACGCTGACCAGCATGATGTTCATGATGCCGATGCCGCCGACCAGAAGGGAAATGCCCGCGATGGCTCCAAGGAGGAGAGTAATGATTTTGGAAATCGAGCCGACAGTGTCGGCAATTTCTTTTTGGTTGAAGATATTGAAGTCATCTTCGAGATTGCCGGCAAGACGGTGGCGCTGGCGAAGGAGGCTGGTGATTTGCTGCTGGGCGACTTCCATGCGCGCGGCGCTGACGATCTGGAGATTGACTGAGCGGAGGTATTTCTCACCGGTGATGCGTTTCATGGCGGTGGTGTAAGGGATGATTATGCGGTCGTCCTGGTTCTGGCCCCCCATGCCCGCGCCTTTGCTTTCGAGCAGACCGATGATGACAAAGGGGATGTTCTTAATGCGGATGGACTGGCCAACGGGATCGAGCGGACCGAAGAGTTCATTGGCCGTCTTCGAGCCGATCACCGCCACCTTTGCCGAGGTGCGAATGTCGCGCTCCGCGAACATCGCGCCGGAGGCCAGCTTCCAGTCCCGGATCTTCAAGTAGTCGGGAGATTCGCCGGTGATGGTCGTGGACCAATTGCGCCCGTTGGCAATGGCTTGGGCGGACGCGCTGACTTCCGGGCTGACAGCCGCCACGTCCGTCACTTCGCGACCGATTGCATCCGCGTCGGCCAGAGTGATGGTGCTGGCGCTGCCCAATCCCGAGTTGACGCCGCCGGTGCGGCGGCTGCCGGCAAAAACGGTCAGCAGGTTTTGGCCCAGAGCGGCGACCTGGGATTCGATGCGGGCTTGCGCGCCGTTGCCCACAGCCACCATGGCCACAACCGAGGCGACACCGATGATAATGCCCAAGGCGGTCAGGGTGGAGCGCATCTTGTTCCGGCGCAGTGCGCGCAGGGCGATGAGCGCGGTGAGCAAGGTCCGGAGCAGAAAGGATTGGAGATAGCGCAGGAGGATCATGATTCAGGCGAGCCTGGCCTTTTGCTCAGCTTTGTCGAGCGCGGCGAGTTCTTGTTGGGCCAGACGTCGGTTTTCGTTACGCGTATCGCTGATCACGACGCCGTCACGCATGACAACGATGCGTTTGCAGTAAGCGGCAATGTCCAATTCGTGCGTGACCATCATGATAGTGATGCCGGAGTCATTGAGAGTCTGAAACAGCCCCATGATCTCCATGCTCGTGCGACTATCCAGATTGCCCGTCGGTTCATCAGCCAGAACCAGTTCGGGTTGGTTGACCAAGGCGCGGGCGATGGCGATGCGCTGCTGCTGTCCTCCGGATAGCTGGTTGGGATGATGTCCGCCGCGCTCCGCGAGTCCGACTTGCCGGAGGGCTTCAAGGGCGCGGCGGTGACGCACCCGCAAGGAGATAAGCGGATCGGTATAGAACATGGGCAACTCGACGTTTTCCAGTGCCGAGGTGCGAGACAGGAGGTTGAAGCTTTGGAAGACGAATCCGAGCTTGCGGTTGCGTAATCTTGCCAGTTCCTTGCGGTTCAGTCCCGCGACGGCCGTCCCGTTGAGCGAGTAACTTCCGCCCGTGGGCTGGTCCAGACAGCCCAGGACGTTCATAAGGGTGGATTTTCCCGAACCGCTCGCGCCCATGATGGCCAAGAACTCACCGCGCCGGACCTCAAGAGTGACGCCGCGCACGGCTTTCACATCAACGTCGCCCGTCTTGTAGGTCTTGACGAGGTCGTGGAGCTCAATGAGCGCCGCGCTGGCGTTCTGTAAGCTCATGGGCTTTGTGGCGGCGGGCCCCCGAAGCCGCGGGGCGTCGCGACAGGTGAAAGGGTTGAGGTAACCAACCGCGAGCCTTCGGTAAGTCCATCGAGAATTTCGGTGTCCTTGCCATCGGTGAGTCCAATCTTGACGATGACGGCCTTGAGCTTTGCGCCGTCGCTTCCCAGGGTGTAAACGAGGCGTTGGCCGCGCTGCAATTTGGCCGGCCGGGCTTGCTCAAACATCGCCCCTTCTGGCGGCGTGAATCGCAGGGCGGTGTTCGGCACGCTCAACGCATTAGTGTGTTCGGCAACGAGGATGGAGACATCCGCGGTCATGCCGGGGAATAGTTTCTGTTCTGGATTATCCACCGTGATAATCGTCTCGTAGGTGACCACGTTCTGCGTGGTGGTGGGAGATTTGCGAACTTGCGAGACCGCGCCATGGAACACTTCATCGGGAAACGCATCCACGCTGAAATCCACAGTCTCCCCGTTTTTGACCTGGCCGATATCGGCTTCGGATACCGAGGCGCTGATGTTCATCTTTGTGATGTCCTGCGCAACAGTGAACAGTTCCGGCGTGGTCATGGCCGCGATCACCGTCTGCCCAACGTCCACTTTGCGCGAGATGACAATGCCGTCCACCGGGGCCGTGATTTTGCAATAGTCGAGATTGGCCTGCGCGCTCTCAACGGCTGCCTGCTGGACGACAACCGTGGCCTCCGCCTGCGCCAGTTCGGCGGTGGCTTGATCCAAATCCAACTGGGTGGCGGCCCGCTGCGGGGCGAGAATTTTTTTTCGCTCCAAATTCTGGCGCTTCAGAGTGACATCGGCCTCGGCGCTGGCCAGTTGGCCGCGGGCCTGGCGCAGTGACGCCGCATAAACGGTGGGATCAATTTCCGCCACGAGCTGGCCCTTTTTCAGCGGCGAGTTGAAGTCAACATAGATGGCGGCGATCTTGCCGGAGACCTGGCTGCCCACAGTCACGCTGACCACCGCGTTAAGCGTGCCGCTGGCGGTGACGTATTGCGCGAGCGTTCCGCGCGCGACGGGTTCGGTTCCATACTTCAAGGCGGACGCGCCCGGCTTACAACCTGCGAAGACCACCAGTGCGAATCCCGCCCAAGTGAGTGGACGGACAAGTTGGGAGCGTATGCCGGTTGGATTCATAAAGTGTGGATTCAAGCTGTTCTATTTCCAGCCGCCGCCAAGGGATTTGTAAAGGGCGATGTCGGCGGATAAGATGTTGAATTGGAGTTGGACCAGACCCTGCTGGGCGCTGTAGAGGTCCTGTTGGGCGGAGAGCACGTTGAGATACGTGTCCTCCCCCTGGCGGTAACGCAGTGTGGCCAGATCGAAACGCCTTTGCTGGGCATTTGCCAACGCCCGCTGTGGCGGAAGTTGCTCGCGGTAACTGCCGCGATCGGCCAGCGCGTCCGCCACTTCGCGAAAGGCGGTCTGAATTGCTTTTTCATAATTGGCGACTTCGATGCGGGCGCCCGCCTTGGCCGAATCGAGATCGGCGCGGTTCTGGCCGCCGGTGAAGATCGGGACGCTGATTTGCGGAGAGAAACTCCACAGTCCGGTGCCCGTTCCGAAGAGCTGATTCAACTGTGAACTGGTCGTGCCCATCGAGGCGGTCAGGCTGATGGTGGGAAAGAAGGCCGCGCGCGCCGCGCCCACGTTGGCGTTGGCGGCTTTCAAGGTATGCTCGGCTTCGAGAATGTCCGGACGGCGTTGAAGGAGTTCCGAAGGCAGGCCGGCCGGAACGACCGAAACAAGATTCGTGTCGTCGAACGCTCGCGGCGCGGGCAGGTTCTCCGGCAGCGGCTGCCCCACAAGCAAGACCAGGTAATTGACAGCCTCCGCGTGTTGGCGCTCATAGGTCAAAATATTGATTCTCGCGGACTGCACCTGGCCTTCCGCCGTGCGCAAATCCAGCTCAGTATGTTCCCCGGCGTCAAAACTGGCCTTGTTGAGCCGGTAGGATTCCTCGACTGCGGCCAGGGTCTGGCGCGCGACCTGAAGCTGCTCCTCCAACTGCCGCAACGTGAAGTATTCCGTGGCGACCTCGGACACGAGAGTAATCTGCGCGTCGCGCCGCGCTTCCGCTGTCGCCAGATATTTTTCGAGCGCCTGGGAGTTCAGGCTGCGCACATGCCCGAAGAGGTCCAGTTCGTACGCCGTTGTGCCAATGTTGGCGCTCCACTGGGAAGAATAAATTCCAGAAGGAGACGCCACAGCCGCCGCGCCAGAAGTCGAGGCGACGGACTGACCGGAGGCAACGCCGTAATACGAGCGGGTGAAACTGCCGCTGGCATCGACGGTCGGAAATGACGCCGACCGCGTAATGCGATACTGCGCGCGGCTTTGCTCGACATTGAGCACGGCCACTCGAAGGTCGCGATTGTTCACCAAAGCCAGATCAATCAGTTGCTTCAGTCGTTCGTCCGAAAAAAAATTCGACCAGCCAAGCTCGGAAGCGGCAAAGCCGGCGTTGGTTTGAGAAGCGCCGGGGTACTGCGCGGCCACGGGCGCCTCGGGCCGTTTGTATTTGGGAATCATCGTGCATCCGCACAAGGCAAGGACGGACGTGAGAACAAAAAAGCGGACTTTCGACATGATGAAGTTCTTCAGGCGTCGAGGCTGCGCCTGAGGGCGTGAGTCCTCAATCTGCAAGGGTGCTCAGAAAGGCCTTCCCGGCATGAGTGTCACAGGAGTCCCGATAAGGCGGCGATGGCCTCCTGACGGGTCGAAAGCACGTCGCGCAACTCCTCCCGCGCTTTTTCCAATTTGGCCTGCTTCTCTTTGCGCGCGTCGAGAAACTTTGCCAGGGCGGCTTTCACCACGGCATTGGACGCCTTTGAATCGATCGCCGCTTGCAGCGCCTCTTCTTCCGGGCTGGGCTTTGGCATCATGGAAGCGAGACCTGACGGCATGCCTCCAGGAGGCGCCCCCTGTGGCGAAGCGTTGCCGCCTGCGCCGCGCCGGAACATCCTGCTCATCATTCCCATGCCGCCAGAGCTAACCTCACGCTGGCAGTCCACTACCTTTTGGATTCGATCTTGAATCGCTTTCCAGTCGGCGTCGTCAGTTACCTCCAGTTGGTCCCGGTAGCCGTCCATGATCATTTTTTGCATCCGCGTCGGATCGAAGCCGCCCGCCCCTCCGAATCCGCCTCCCCCAGGGGGAGCGTCTTGCGAAAGAACTTTTCCAACGCCCAAACACAAGACGGCGGTGATGCCGGCTGCCATTATCCACTGGTTCGTTTTCATAATTCCAAATTTCTGGATCTCCTCATTCAGTACCTGATCACGAGGAGATGATCGGCGCGGATCTCGCGCACTGTCCATGACCATACTGTTGGCCCGGAGGATTTCGATCCCAATGTGATGAACCGGCGGAAAAGTGATATAACGGGCCTGATTGCCGGGTTCTACCCGAATTTCAACAATTCCTCCAACTCGCGCACTGAACGGGTTACGGGCAGTTTGGCGCCACTGCGGAGGGTGAGGACATGGGTGTCCGGACCGTCAGACTCCAGCGCCTTGATCCGTTCGAGGTTCACCAAGGCGGAGCGGTTGACGCGCACGAATGCCTTCGGCGGCAGCTTGGTTTCCAGACCATTCAGGGTTTCCCTGAGTAGATGGTTTTCCTTGCCCACATGCAGCAGCAGATAATTGCCGGCCGACTCAATCCAATCTACTTCCTTGACGGGAACGAACGAAATCCGTCCGCCCGCTCGAATAGAGAACCGGGAGAGATAGGTCCGGCTCTCGGCTTCCAACAATCGCGTCAACCGCGCCGTGAGAACCTTGCCTTCGTCCCGCACAAGCTCGCGCGCGCGTTGGAGCGAGCGTTTGAAACGCTCGGGTTGATACGGCTTGAGCAGGTAATCCACGGCATGGACATCAAACGCCTCAACGGCGTGTTTATCGTAGGCCGTCACGAAAATGACAGCCGGGAGCCGTGCCGGATCGAGCGAACGCAGGACCTCAAAACCGTCCAATCCGGGCATTTTGATGTCCAGAAAAACCAGATCCGGCTGCTGCTCCTGAATGGACTTCACCGCCTCGATACCGTTGCGGCATTGGCCGACAACTTCGACATCGCGCTCTTCGGTGAGCAGTTCGAGAATCCGGCTCCGCGCCAGGGGCTCGTCGTCAACAACCAGAACTCGCAGTTTCATCGATGCGGGGCTTGGGGGTGAATGTCTCGGTGGCGCCCGGCGGCGCGCTTGCCACAGGCGATTGAAGCCGGCGGAACGGCAACAGCAAGGTCACTTTGGCGCCGCCGTGTTCGGCAGGCTCGCACACCAGTCTCTCCTGGCCGGCGTAGAGCTGGTGCAGACGCGATCGAGTATTCTGGAGGCCTATACCTTCAGGGATCGCCTCCCCAAAACCAGGCCCGTTGTCCTGCACCACGACCCTGAGTTCCTCCCCCTCGCGGCGAGCGATGATGGCGAGAACGGAATCGGCCAGGTTAGGCTCGACCGCGTGGCGCACGGCGTTTTCAACAATGGGCTGCAGGATCATCGACGGCACCATGACATCCAGGACGGAAGTATCAATATCGCTGCGCACAGCCAATCTGTCGCCAAAGCGCAACTGTTCGATGCCGAGGTAGCAATTGATGAATTCCAACTCCTCCCGCAATGTAACTTCCTGGCGGTCCGCCAAATCGAGGGTCGTGCGCAGCAACTCGCTGAGCGATCCAATCATCATCTCCGCCGTTTTTGGATTCTGACGGATCAGGGCCGCGATGGCGTTGAGCGTGTTGAACAGGAAGTGGGGCTGAAGCTGCATTTTCAGAGCGCGCAGCCGCGCTTCGGTGAGGCTGGACTTCAGTTCCGCTTCGACGCGGTCTCGCTCCTGCAAACGCTGATAGGAATTGAAGGCATAACACCCAAGAACCAGCACCCAAAACATGATCGTGTCGGGAGCCGCCTTGAAGGACAGGGTCGGAAACAGCAGGCTGCTGAATCTGCTGCTTTCACCCGCATTGCCCGGCGGGCGCCCCCCCGTCAGCTCATCGATCCCGAATACCGCGGGAAACCAAACAGAGAGCAGGACACCGATCACCTCGTACACCATCACAGCCGCAACACACGACGCGATATAGATCGCCAATTGCTTCCAGAAGGTTCTCCGCTCAAGCGGATAGCGTTTGACCAGCTTCCAAATTACGAGGGACATCAGCGCCCAGAGGTACCAATCACGGAGGCCGATCGAGACAGCGCGGGTCCAGGGAATTGGCCGGTCAAATGCAGCGCTGGCGAAATGAAGCTGGGCGCCGAAGGCAAGGCCGACGGCAGTCCAGCCCCCAAAGCCCAACATCCAGCGGCGCAGCGTCAAGCCATTCCTCATTGCCGCGCCATTCTGCCGCGGATAGCGAAAGGGTGCAAGGAAAGTCGCGCGGAGTGCATGGGACTCTGCCATTTCCATCTTGTTCTCCCGCATCCCTAATCAATATAATATCCGACATGAAATCTCGCACCTTGGCCTTTGGTTGTCTCATTGCGATCCTAGCTTCCACGTCGTCTTTCGCCGCATCCGCGGAGCTAAAGCGCGAAACCAATATCGATCGTGAGTGGCGCTTCCTTAAAGGTGACACCCAAGGCGCGGAAAACGCCGCCTTCGACGACTCCGCCTGGCGAACACTCGACCTGCCCCATGACTGGAGCCTCGAAGACCTGCCCCCGGCGGCCACGAACGAACCCCCGCCCGCGCTCCAGGCAGCGCCGGGAGCAACGAACGTCCCCGCAGCCGGCGGCGGCAGGGGGCGTCGCGCTAGTTTTCAAGTGGTCGGCCCGTTCTCGCCGGAAAGCCCCGGCGGCCCGGCCACGGGTTACACGCTCGGCGGGACCGGTTGGTACCGCAAACACTTCACACTTGACCAGCAGACTTCCGGCAAGCGGGTCGCCATCGAGTTCGACGGCGTCTATATGGATTCCGATGTGTGGCTCAATGGCCACCCTCTCGGCAACCACCCCTACGGTTACACCGCCTTCGCTTACGACCTCACGGACTTCCTGAACCCGCCCGGCCAGGACAACGTTCTCGCCGTGCGCGTGCGCAATTTGGGCAGGACCAGCCGCTGGTATTCCGGTTCGGGCATCTACCGGCGCGTCCTGCTCCGAGTGACCGACCCTCTGCGCATCCCGCAATGGGGCGTCTGCGTGACGACTCAACTGGTCTCGAAGCAGCGGGCGACAGTGAACGTGGTGACAAGCATGGAGAACGGGCGGAACGCCGAAACAGCCATCGCCCTGCGTATAAAACTACGCGGTCCAACCGGGCGTACCTTGCAGACTGGCGAAACCAACGTGCAGGTGGCTGCTGGCGGCCATATCGACGTTCCGCTGGCCTTGGAAGTCGAGTCGCCCCCGCTCTGGTCTCTCGATTCCCCGGTCCTCTGCCAGGCCGAGGTGGAGCTTCTGGTCGGCGGCAAACCGGTGGATGCGACCGCGGCGGCGTTCGGCATCCGGGAGATCAAATTCTCCGTGGAGAACGGTTTCACGCTCAATGGCGCGCCGGTGAAACTGCGCGGCGGCTGCATGCATCATGATAACGGGCCGCTCGGCTCCGCGGCGATTGACCGCGCCGAAGAACGCCGGGTCGAGGTGATGAAAGCCAGTGGCTACAACGCCATCCGCACCAGCCATAATCCCCCCTCCTCGGCCTTTCTGGACGCCTGCGACCGGCTGGGCGTGCTGGTTCTGGACGAGGCCTTTGACTGCTGGGAACACACCAAGAATCCCAACGACTACGGCAATTACTTCAAGGATTGGTGGCAGCGCGATTTGGATTCGATGATCCTGCGCGACCGCAATCACCCCAGCGTCATTCTGTGGAGCATCGGCAACGAAATCAATGAGCGCGCTGAGGAGAGCGGCTACGTTATTGCCAGGCAATTGAGCGACGAAGTCCGCCGCCTCGACCCCACGCGCCCGGTCACTGAAGCCATCTGCGGCTTCTGGGACCACCCTGGCCGCAAATGGTCGGACACCGAGAAGGCGTTTTCCTTCCTCGATGTCGGTGGTTACAACTACCAGGTCGGGGAATACGAGAGGGACCACCAGAAATTCCCCAATCGCATCATGGTCGGCACCGAATCGTATCCCAGAGACATTGCGGATCTCTGGCGCGTCGTGGAGAAGGACCCGTGGGTTCTCGGCGACTTTGTCTGGACCGGCATGGATTACCTGGGCGAGGCCGGCGTCGGCGCGGCGCGCGTCACTAACGAGCGCGGGGTGTTCTTCGACTCTTATTGCGGCGACTTGGATATTTGCGGTTTCAAGAAGGCGCCGTCCTACTACCGCGACGTCGTTTGGGGCCGCAGCGAATTGGAGGTGTTCGTGCATCGCCCACTTCCAGAAGGCCGCCGCGAGTCCGTCAGCGGCTGGGGTTGGCCGGATGAACTCCCAAGCTGGACCTGGCCCGGCAACGAAAGCCAGCCGATGCAAGTCGCGGTCTATTCGCGGTGCGACACGGTGCGGCTGGAACTGAACGGCAGGGAAATCGCTGTCAAACAAATCAACGGCGGCAGATTGACCGCGCGCTTCGAGGTCCCCTACGCGGCCGGCGAACTCAAGGCCGTCGGTCTCAAGAACGGGAAAAAGGTCGCCACCAAAGTCCTGCGCACGGCCGGCCCCGCGAAGAAGGTCCGCCTCACCGTTGACCGCTCCACCATTCGCGCGGATCGCAACGACCTGGCCTACGTGACGGTGGAAATTACCGACGCTTCCGGCAATCCCTTGTCCGACGCCACGGACCTGGTGCGCTTCACGCTGAACGGCCCGGGCGAACTGGCCGGTGTCGGCAGCGGCGCCCCCAACGTGATGGAGAGCTTCCGCCAGCCCCGGCACACCGCCTTCCACGGACGCTGCCTGGCGATTCTGCGTCCGCTGGGCGCGGCCGGCAAACTTGCCCTCCGCGCCGAGGCCGACGGCCTCTCAGCCGCGGAAGTCACGGTTCGTGTCAAGTGAATTCAACTCCCCGCGGAGAAAGCTCCGCGGATGCTCCAGCCGGGCATGGCCTTCACAGCGTGCGCGCAATCAGTCGTAAGCGGGCGTGATCTTCAATGCGTATGCGTAGTCATTGGGCTTCTGCTCCGGCATGGTGACCACAAGTCCTGAGTTGTCCCGCGTGAAGGCAATGTTGCCCGCGCCGAGAAGTTCCACCCGCGCGATTTCCTTCGGGAAGTTCGCGGAACCGGCGGCCAGGCTCTTGAGCGTGGCCTTGCCGTCGGCCGGCCAGTCCATCAGAAAGGCGTACACAAGGTCGCCTTTTTTTGTGAAGCGGACATCCTCCGCGGTGTAGGAGCGCACGTCGCTGCCCATCCCGCGGCGGGCTGGCGGGACGGTGGCCGGCCCCTCGCCAAAGACGGTCCACGGGCGCGTGCCGAAGATGCCTTCGCCGTTGGGGGCAATCCACTTGGCCAGACCATCGAGCACTTTCATCTCATCGTCATCCGGGACGCCGTTGCCGGGGAGCGGGATGTTCAGCATGAGGTTGCCGTTTTTGCTGACGATGTCGATGAGCATGTGGACAACCTGGTTGGGCGTCTTGTAGCGGTGCCTGTCCAACACGCTGCGGTTGTAGTGCCAGTCGCCGATGCAAGTGTCGGTCTGCCAGGGGATCGGGTCGCCGGCGCCGGTCACGGCGCGTTCGAGGTCCAGCAGGATCGCCTTGCGCTGCGCCGGCTTGAGATCCTTGCCGGTCATGACGGCTTCCAGCTTGCCGCGGCGTTCGACGCTCCGGTTGTACAGATACGCCGCGATGCGCGGGCCGACGTCCGTTGAGGGAAACAGCGGCATCACGGAGTCGTCGAAATAGAGAATGTCGGGGTCATACTTGTCAATCAAATCCACGATGCGGCGGAAGTACTTTTCGGGGTAATCCTTGTCCGTATGCGCGTTGCGGACGTGATATTGCGCGTACAGGTCCTGCGGATCCAGGCCTTCCCACCACAGGCCCTTGCCGTCGGCCTTGCTCATGACGCCGTCATAGGGCACGCCGGCCATGGGACCGCTGGGGTCGGCGCCTTGCGCGGCCCCGTACCAGCTCCAGGTGCGGCCCGCGTGGCTGGAAACGGCAAAGCGCAGCCCCGCGGCGCGGGCGGCAGTCGCCCAGCCTCCCACGATGTCTTTCTTGGGTCCGACCTTGACGCTGTTCCAGGGCTGGTAGGTGGAATCAAACATATCCATGTTGTCGTGGTGGTTGGCCATCGCCGCGAAGAATTTGGCGCCGGCTTTTTTGTACAGGGCGATGAGCGCCACGGGGTCCCATTGTTCGGCCTTCCATTCATTGCAGACATCCTTGAACCCGAATTTCGACGGATGGCCGTACTTCTGAACGTGGAACCGATAAGCGGAGTTGTTGAACTGATACATCCTCTGCGCATACCAGTCGCCTTGTTCGGGCTGGCATTGCGGGCCCCAGTGCGCCCAGATGCCGAACTTGGCGTCGCGGTACCATTCCGGGACCACGTAATTTGAGAGGGACTCCCAGGTGGGTTCGAAAGACCCCTTGGCGACCCCAAAGCCCGCCGGGGGAAGGATGGGGGCCGGCGCCGGGGGAAGGGGCCGCGGCGGTGGCGCAGCCGGCGCGGAAGGCGCCGCGGAATTGGTCTGGCCGAGAGCGCCCGGCAGGAAGGCGGCAGCCGCGCCCGTCGCGGTCAGCAATTGCAAGGCACGACGCCGATTCATGGGATTCATGGACATCTCTGGATTTGGAGTTTTCATTTCAGGTCCTTCTACACCTCATAAACGCGCAATCCAAGTAAAAAGGCTGGATAATCCCCGTTGGATTTGACAGCCTGCTGTCATCATGAGTGTGAGCGAAAAAGCAATCCCCCTCGCACGCGGTGTTCGTCGTGGACTCGCCGCCGCGTTGGTGCTGAGCACGGTGGCGATGGTGTCTGCTGCGGACGCGCAGCCGGGCGTTCCGGCTGAACCGGCGCGGCGCGTTCCGCAGACGCAGATGGGCATCACGCAACTTTCCAACGACAAACTTGATTGGTTGCTCGACGCCAAATTCGGGATGTTCATCCACTGGGGCCTGTACTCCGGGCCGGGACGCGGGGAATGGTACATGGAGAATCAGGGTATATTGCCGGAAAAGTACCGCCAGTTCGCCTTCCCGGAAAGCGGCGAGGCCTGCTTCGATGCCGCCGATTATCATCCGGAAGCGTGGGCCAGGCTCGCCAGGGATGCGGGCATGAAGTGGATGTGTTTGACAGCGCGGCACCACGATGGCTTCTGCCTGTTTGACAGCCCGCATCCCAACGCCTTCACGAGCATGCAGACGCTGCATCGGGACCTGGTTGCGGAGTATGCCGGGGCGTGCCGTGATGCCGGCTTGAAGGTCGGCCTCTATTACTCGCCGCTGAGTTGGCGCTATCCCGGCTATTACGACGTGGCCGGCACGAATTGCCTCCCCAACAAATTCGGCTACAAGACCGATCCGTCGCACCTGGAGAACGCCCGGTTGATGAAGGAGGAGAATTACGTCAACGTCAAGAAGCTCCTGACCGCCTATGGCCAGATAGACCATATCTATTGGGATGGCGGCTGGCTCGGCCAACAAGGCTCCGATGCGGACGGCGCCTACTTTCATGAACCCGGCAAGTATCTCGACCCCGCAAATCGCTGGCCCATCGGCAAGGAATATCAGGACATCGAAGAAGGCACGGGCAAAGCCCTGGGCATCATGGGAATGGTGCGCAAGTACCAGCCCGACGCGATTGTCAACCCGCGCTACGGCTGGATGGGCGACATCACCGAGGAAGAAGGCTCGCGCGACACCACGGGAAAGGTCCGCAGCAGCGTGATCTGTGACAAGAATCTGACCATGCAGAACGGCGGATGGGGTTACAATGCCCAATCCATCGCGAAGGGCGACGTGATGACGCGGGATCAGCTCGTGCGCTTCCTGGCCAACTGCGTGGTTCGCAACATGGTGTTGTTGGTCAATGTGGCGCCGGATCGACACGGCGCGATTCCCGACTTGGAGCAGAAGCGTCTGCGGGAAATGGGCGATTGGATGGCCAGGATGGGGGAGGCCATCTACGGCACCCGCGGCGGACCCTGGGAGCCGGTGGATAAACAGTACGGCTTTTGCTACAATGGCCCGGTGGTGTATGCGCATCTCTTGAAGGATTACGCTGGAAACACCTTCAAAATGCCGCCGCTGGGCGCGCTGCGCGTCAAGAAAGTATTTGAAGTCTATACGGGGCGGTTGCTCCCATACGACGGGGACCAGGCGGTGACCGTCCGCGACATCGACCGAACGGCCTCGCCCGCGGATTCGGTCGTGGCCGTCGTCTTCGATGCCGACATCCGGAGTGTTTGGAAGTAGGCTCACTCGTTGGTTTGGGCGCCAGCAGACTCCGCCGGCGCTGCGCCGGCCAAATCCAGCCGCGACAACGGAACGTGGCTGAATACCCAAGTTTTCATAATTTCCTTTTCAAACGAGCATCCGTTGATGACCTTTCTCCGCGCCGGGATCACGACGACCTTTAAGGATTGGAGGCCGGCAACCAGGAGGTTGAATTTCGTTTTCATAGTGTGTGATTTTTCTGTTTAAATTTCATTTTCAGTTGGCGGGCCAACCCGCCCACCATTGACCCATGCAAGATTCCTAATTGGAAGCAGCTCTTTATGGCGAAACAACCAGCCGGTAAAACCGCTGCGACGACGATAGGAGGGCGTTGGTGTCTGAAACCGTGAGCGGCATGCCAGTGGCGACGATGGGCGTTCCTGAATTGACCCAATTGGGTTGTGACAAATTGGTCGTGTCCTCAACCTGATAGGTCAGCCCGCTGGCCGTAATCCAAGTCAGATTGAAACTGTTCGATTCCTCGATGGGGCTTTGAAACCCCACGGCGGGAATCGGCGTGACGCTGATATCGTCCAAGCCAAAATAGCCCGTCTGATTTTCCGCCGCGAATTGAAGAACGGTGTTTGTCCCCCTGGCCGCGACGATGAATTGTAGAGTAGTCTATTGGAAGGCAGGAGTGTTAATCGCATTATAGATGGTAGCGCCGTTCCACTTGACTTCAAATTGTTGTCCTGATCCGGCTGTGGGGTTATCGAACCAACACGAGAACAGGTAGTCCAGGCCCGGCGTCGTGGGCAGGTTTTGAGAAAGGGTCGCCAACTTGTAGTCAGCCAGACCAGCTCCATAATTGCCGGAGTGGACGACGTTGTACCCAGAGGAAGCGTTCATCACGGCGTCGTAAACTGAGCCGTTGCCTGTGTCGTCCACAAGCGTCCAGGAAGCAAAGCTCCCTGTCTCAAATCCGCCGTTCCGCACGATGGTTTGCCCAATCTGCAGGCCAAAGAATTCACTCTGGGAGACGTGTGTGTTCCAATTCGTAAAGATCAGATTTGTGGCAAAGTCGCCGGTGCCGAGAAACCCGGCGGCGGCGCTGAAACTGACGACGACGCTGGCAGCGGTGTGCGCCGCCAGGACGCCGTTTGTCGGTGTGGCAGCCAGCCAGCTTCCCGCGGTGTTGAGGACCGACCAAGTCAATGAAGAGGAACTGATGTTTGTCAGAATAAGGGTCTCTGTGGCGGGACTAAAGGCGCCGCCGAGCTGCCCGGTGGCGCTAAACCCGGCGGAAGGAGTGATGACCAAGGAACCCGATGTCAGGCGGAACACAAGACCGTGCCCCGTCTGGCTTGCGCCGTCGTATGCGCCACCCCCAAATTCCGCGGTCCCGTGGAACAAACCGCCGCTCGATTGAATAAGCGTGGACTGTGGGTTGGCGCCATCGGCGCCACTGAACCAGTACAGCGTTGTCAACAACCCGTTGGAGGGCCTCGCGAAAGAGGACTATTTCCCTGTCATTAGCCGGTTTCATAAGCGAAGGCATTGGCGCCTTCATTCATACATGCGCATTCGGGCGGGAAAAAGCATGGACGAATTTCAGACATTCTTTCCGCCACTCGACCCCGCCTGAACCGGCGTAGGGGCGGGAGGCTGACCGGCTTCACGGACACGCGCGCATCGCCACCGCCAGCCAGGCGCGGCTGTAGGCCCACCATTCCTTCGCGGTCGGCACGGCGATGCCCAAGAGCGACGCAGCCTCCTCGAAAGTCATCCCGGCAAAGTAACGCAGCTTCACCAATTCAGCCTGGCGCGGATTGCTGGCGGCAAATTGCTCCAGGACCTCGTTCACCGCCAGCAGCCTCTCGTCGTCGTCCGCTGCCAGGGGAATTTCCAACTCGTCCAGATTGACGCGGTCCGCTCCACCACCGCGCTTGAGGGCCATCCGCCGGCGCGCGCGCTCGACCAGAATCCGGCGCATCGCTTCGGCCGCCGCGGCGAAGAAATGAGAACGATTCTTCCACGCCGGCTGGGCATCGGCGCCCAACCGCAGCCAGGCCTCGTGGACCAGCGCGGTGGGTTGCAGCGTCTGGCCGGGCAACTCCCGGGCCATCTTGTGCGCGGCCAGTTTGCGCAATTCCTGGTAAACCAGCGGCAACAATTCTTCAGCAGGCGGCAGTTCGCCTCCCTTCATGCGCTCCCGGCTCTTGGGCACATCAATCCTCATGACTTTGGCTTTAGAAACTCTAACTGCGGGCGGATCAGTGGCTGAATTGGGTCTGCTTCCCGTGTCCGCAGTATTGGGCCATTTCTAACACCTTGCCTAATACATGTCACGCGAATAATACGCCTTGCTTATATCATCTTGCCAGGCAACCAGATGGGATGGAGCATTTGTCCCTGGAGCAGGCTATTTGCCGGGATTCGGAGTGTTTGGGGAAATCAAGGCACGGAGTAAAGGCTGCCTTTAGGGTGCCAGGTTAATATTCCAAACGACTTGGAATTTCCGGTTCGCCTCGCGCACCATGCCAGACACGAGCAATGGCGACCACATGATTTTCCGGCAGAACCCGATAGATAATCCTGTAAGGAGGTAAAATGACTTCACGGATATTCTCGTCCTGCTCTTCCGGCACAACTCGTCCGATCTGCGGGAATTGTGCCAGCAAATCCACTTTGGCCATGAGCCGAAACCCAAAGGATTCAGCCACGGGACGATTATTCGCCGCGATGAAGCTCACAATATCGCGCAAATCATCGTGCGCTTGGCGCGACCAGATTATTTTGAAAGCCATGTCGCCAACTGCCGTTTGACTTCTTCGTGCGGCACGGTTTCATCACGCTCGATTTGGTCAAACCCCTTGCGGATCGCGGCAAGAAACTCCAATCGCTCGGCGATTGTGTCAAGCCTGGCATCTGCGGGCAATCGCTGAATCGACTCCAACGCAAACTCTTTATCGCTCATGGAATCAGTGTGCATGAATGAATCTTAAAATGCAAGGCCGTCATGGTGGTCATACGGGGATTATATCATCTTGTCAGGCAATCAGATGGGATGGAGCTTTTGTCCCTGGAGCAGGCTATTTGCCGGGATTCGGAGTGTTTGGAAGCAGGCTCACTCGTTGGTTTGGGCGCCGGCCGGCTCCGCTGGCGCAGCGGCGGACAGATCCTGCCGCGACAACGGAACGTGGCTGAAGACTATCTCCCTGCCCCAGATGCGATCAATGTCTGGATGTGACTCCATCGCTCTTGGATTCGGTGTGAGGACGATTTCCGCTTCCTTGATCCGCGGGTCCAATGGCTCAATGTTCGCGGAAAATTCCCCGCCGTCTCCCGACGATCCATTGGGGATCGCCACCGCCCAAAGGTCGCCACATTTGACTGCTTGTCCGGCAATGCGCAGGTTGACCTCAACGCTGATGGGCAGCCCCGGCTTGGGATTGGGAGAGACCTGAACAGAGGCCGTCAGGCTCCCGCCCTTGCGCCGGATGATGACTTGCCCAGGCGACAACGCGCCGTGGGCCAACGGGTCCAGCGCCGGGTCATTCGACAGGCTCACGATCTGGGCATCCCTGGCATAAACCCTTAACTCCGCCTGGCAAACTCGCGTCCAGCGGCGCGCGGCGGGAGGCCAGTCTTTTGACAGCGCATCCGACGCGAGTCCGGGCATGTTGGTTGCGGCGATCAATGCGCTTTCGATTTCGCATCGCACGATGTGTTTGCCGGGAGGCACGCCCAGCAATGGCAGGTTGCCCGTGTATTGTTGCTGGTTCCAACCCCGGCCAAAGACATCATGAACAAGAGCCGGCTGGCCATCCAGCGTGACAGAACGCAACTCGTTGAGGAGGTCAAACCCAAGCCCAGATCCCTGGCTGCTTACCCAAACGCTTCGCAACGTGCATTTGATCTCGACATATCGCTCGTTTTCACGCACCCGCGCCAGCGGTTCAATGGAAGGACTGCCATAGCAGGCATCCAGAAAACCCAGCGCACTTGTCTCTGTGACCAGATGACTCTCGCTCAACTGTGTCAGCAATTGGCCAAGCCAGTTCAAGGGCTGGTCGTAGCCTCCGGGATAATCGCGCCGCAGCCACGCGGCAAGGTCATCCACGATCTTGTTTGCCTCGTTGGCGCTGATCTGGCCCTTGCGAGCGCGCCCTCCCAATTCCAGCCAAGGCCACGCTGATGTCGGCGCGCCCAAGCCCGCCTGAATCACGGCGTCAGTCGGAGCCGATTGGAGTTTATCCGGCGCCTCGGCCAACGTGCGCTTGTCCACATAATTCGCCCTCCTAATGAAAGCGAACGCCGTCAGGCCAAGGGCAACGAGCGCGACCAACACCGCCCCCGTCAGGACGACCCGCGTGAGAAGCGGCAGTGATGTCAGAGATTTCCACGAACCAGCCGCTCCTTGAATTGTCTCGCGGGCAGGACTGTCCGCTCTGCCCATCGCCATCTTGACCTGCCTCGCCTGCGGTCTCCGGCGCATGGATCCACGCCACAGAACCAACCCGCCCGCGAGCAACCCTGGCACGAAACCCGCGGCGAGTCCGAGCAGGATGCCGGGCAGCGGTGTGTAGCGAAGAGTCATCTCGAGCATGTCTGCCGGAGGGTCGTCGTGCTGCTCGATGCGGTAGGCGCGGATCTCTTTGGCGATGGTGTCGGCTATGTCCATCGCTTCTTCCGGCTCTTCCGGCCGCTTGCCAGAGACGCCGATTTGGATAAGGGTGCCGCCCTCGGACCGCACGTCGAGTCGGCGCTTCAACAAGACCATCGCTTGCGCCTTGGTGAGTTTCAGCACCAGGTTGCGTTTTCCCCATCGCTCGTCCAGTTTTCCCGAGCGCTCGTCCAATTCGAGCCGGTCGATGACCCGGCCAAGGATGACGTCGGATCGGATGAGATCAACCATGCTGGCGATGAACTTGAAGTGCGCTTCCGCCGGGCGTCCGGGCTGCGATTTCTGCGGGCAACTGATGACCGCCACCACTTTCCAACTTTCTGCCCCCCCCATGATGAGCGTTACAGTCCCTGCGACGAACAACCAGACCAGAACGCCCACAATCAACGCGGCCCGTATGCGGCCGCGAGTAGCCGCAGGGCGCGCTGGCGATGGCCCCGTCTCCGCGACTGGGGAAGAGGAGCTTGAAATGGATTCCACCATCGTCTTGACTTCGCTGACTTGCTGGTAGCGCAGTTCGGGGTTTTTCTCCATCGCGCGCAGCACCACTTCATCCAGGCGCACGTCAATATGAACTTTCCTGGATGGCGGTTCGATCGGCTTGCCCGGCAATTCGCCGGTGAGCATCTGGTAAAACACCACGCCCAGAGCGTAAATGTCCGCGCGATGATCCACCTCGCCCGGCGCGGAAATCTGCTCCGGCGACATGTATTGCGGCGTGCCCATTAACTTGCCGGCGTCCGATAGCGCGGAGGAAGCCGGCGCGCTTTCTCCGCCAGTGGGTTTTTCCCCGGTCTGATTCCCGACGATTTTCGCCAAACCAAAATCCGCCACCTTCACCCGGCCGCGCCGGTCGAGCAACAGGTTTTCCGGTTTGATGTCGCGATGGACGATGCCCTGGTCGTGGGCGTATTGAAGCGCATCGCAAATCTGGGGAACGATGGCCAGTGCCTCGCGAGCCGAGACCCGCCCACCCGCCAGCAACCGCCGCAGGTTCACGCCGTCCACGTATTCCATCAAGAAGAAATACAAGCCATCCGCCCGGCCAAACTCGTAAAGGGTGACGATTCCGGGATGGTTGAGCTTGGCCAGCGCTCTGGCTTCGCGCGCAAAGCGTTCGGCAAAAGCTGCGTCCTGCCCAATATCGGGCGGCAGGATTTTGAGGGCGACGATGCGGTCCAGTTCCCTCTGCCGCGCCTTGTAAACGGCCCCCATGCCGCCCTTGCCGATGAGTTCAAGGATCTCCAGTTGGGGAAACAGCGGCCCAAGTTTCTCCACCGGCGGCGGCACGAAATCGCGTCGAGTCGCATGGGTTTCGGTGTCCGCCCCAGAGTCCACGCCCGATCCCAGGCCGACTTTGATGAGACATTCGGGGCACAGGCCTCCTGGCGCGCTGGCTTCAAGCGCCTTTCCACAAGTCGAACATCTATGCTCAGCGGCCATATTATTTCTTTCCACCCTTACCTTAGCGAACCAAGGCGGAATGTTACACGCGGCGGAGAAAAAGATTCATCGGGTGCGGGCCAACACTCGAAAAAGGTGGCGCAGTTCATCGTCCACGTCAGCGGGGGAACCCACGGTGTGGGCCACTTCGGCCCTGAGCCGTTGCCGGTAGCGTTCCCGCAAGCGATGCACCGCGACTCTCACCGCGCCTTCGGACATGTTTAAGGCGGAGGCCAAGGCGGCGTAGGGCTGGGTTTCGCGGCTGCCCGTCAGGGTGGGTTTGAGGACCTCGAATAATCGGCCATTGCCGTCTTGTTCATAGTCTGCGCCCAAATCCCGGACAACCGTATCCAACAAAGTGAGCGCCCACTGCTTTTCAAAGGCTTGTTCGGGAGTGTGGTTGTCGGCAGGTTCACGGGTGTAGCGGGTCTCCGCGGTGTCCAACGGCAACGGCAGCGGATGCAGATTGCCGGCCCGCTTCTGAGCGTTTGCCTTGCGCCATTCAACGACGAGAAACCGTTTCAACATGAGCAACAGAAACGACCGGAACCGTCCGCGCGATTGGTCGGCGTCGGCAATCCAGTGCTTCTCCAGCAGCCGGGCGAAGAATTCCTGGGTCAGGTCTTGCGCGTCGTGGGTGGAGTGTCCCTGACGACGGACAAAATTGTAAATGGGATACCAGTATATCCGGCAGAGATGCTCCAACGCGGCCTGGGCGCGCGGCGTGTCGCTCCGCGCCGCCGCAAGGACAACCGACCAATGCGTGGTCACAAAAGCCGGCGCATCCGGGGCGTCGTCGCGGCGGTTGGTTTCGCTTGCCGCCATGAACTTTACTTTAGTATTGACTACTCGAAGGCCTTCGCCAGCGCGGCTCTCATCGCGGCTTCCGGCGCCGGGCGGCCCGTCCACATCTCAAACCCAATGACGCCCTGGCAGACCAGCATGGGCAGGCCGGTCAGCGTTCGTAATCCTCGGGCGCGCGCGGCCTTGATGAAACCGGTTTCCGCCGGATTGGGCACCACGTCGCAAACGAGCAGATCGGGCCGGGCCTCTTGCAAGTCCGCCGGGGGCGTCTCGGCGACATTGGGAAACAATCCAATGGAAGTGCAGTTGACCAGAATATCCACTTCCGCGCCAACCTTGCACACCCCGCTCCACAACTCAAACCGCGCGGACAGGCCGGCGCGCCGCTTGAGGTCCTCGCACAAGGCGGCGCCGCGCTCCGCGCCGCGATTGACGATGGCCAGCCGCTTCACGCCCGCCGCCGCCAGTTCAAACGCGATGGCCCGGGCCGCGCCGCCCGCGCCCAGCAGGAGCACGTTCCGGCCCGCCGGATCAAGGCCGGCTTCCAGCCGCAGTCCGCGCAGGAAACCTTTGCCATCGGTGTTTTCGCCGATCAGCCGGCGTCCGTCGCGCCGCACCGTGTTGACAGCGCCGATGCGCGCGGCATCTGGCGACACTTCATCCAGAAGGGGAAGGACGGCGACTTTATGCGGGATGGTCAGATTGACGCCTTGCATCCCAAGAGCGCGCACACCGCGGATGGCGTCGGCCAGGTCCGCGGGCGCGACATCCATGGTGAGATAGCGCCACGGCAAGCCCAGCACCGCGAAGGCCGCCTCCTGCATGACGCAAGTGGGATTCTCGGCGACGGGATGGCCGAGAACACCGACCAGTTCCAATTTATAATTTGCAGCCATCGACTGGCGGGAAGGATGACAGTGGGCTATCCCTCGGAGGTCACCCGCGCCGCATTCTTCCATTTGAGCTGGTTCTCTATCGAAGACGCAAGCTGGTACTTTTTGGCAAGCTTGGCGACGGGTTCGCCCAGTATCTCCATCTTTCCCAGATCGGACTCGCCCGCCTTGGCTGCAGCCAGGTAAGTCAGGTATCCGATATTGGCCGGATCAATCCCCATGAGGGTGGCGCCGACGGTATCTGCGGCGAGGCAATCGGTGCTGACGACGCAGACGCGATGGTCCACGCGGGTGCCCCTGACAGGGCCATTGCCTTCCATGCCCTCAAAGCCGTCAATGACGGAGAGCGAGGGGTGAAGCATCGGCGCGAGCATGGCCAGATTGATGTTGATGCCGTGGGCGCCACCACCGTGGAGGATGGGCTTGTCGCTGCCACCAAATCCGCGCCCACCCCGGTCGCCGTTGGGATTGGGCAGCTTCAGCGCCGAGCCGACGACGATGTTCTTGATGGACATCGTGGCGACGACCAGATCGTGGGTCTTGAGCATGCACGCCGAAATGATGAAGTTGTCCGTCTGATTGGCCAGGATGCCCGACACCCGCACCCGGCGCGGCGTCGCGTCGGTCTGGTTGAACGCCAGGATCGTCTTGTATTCTTCGTGGTCCAGATCCACCAGTTTGACCTTGTACTTGTCCGCGAGCGTGGTATAGCCGAAGTTCTGGAAGCCCTCCATCGTGGAGCCCAGGGCGGATTCGGCAATAATGGCGTTGTCGAGCTTCCCGATGGACTTGAGGAACTCCAGAATGCCAGCCAGAGCATCCGCGTGCGTGGCGGGAAGCTGGGTGGTCGTGGAAACATTGTTGGGCTTGATGACCACCCGGCGATTGCCGATGGACTGGGCGATTTCCTTTTCCAGCGACTTCATGGCCCGGAAAATATTGTCGGTGCGATTGTCGCCGTTAGTGAGCGCGACCTTGGCAGGCGCGGCGGAAGCGGCCGCGGCCGCCTGCGGGGCGGCGGGTGTTTGAGGCGCGGAGCCGGGCGCGTCCGCCGCATGGGCAAAGCGACCCGCGAACAGTGCGGCGGCGCCTGTGGCAAGCCCGGTCTTTAGAAGGAAATCACGACGATTGGTGAGGGAACACTCTCTTGCGGACTGACTTTTCATGGTGTGATAATACCGTGGCGCGGCCCGGCGTGTCAATGGGAAGGCTTATCTTCTTTGCTTGGCACGCCCCGGTAAACAGGTTAAATAAGTTCAACAAGCAATATTATGGAAAATCCACTGTTCAAAAAACTCCCCAAAATCGGCATCCGCCCGGCCATTGACGGACGGCGCCGCGGCGTCCGCGAATCGCTGGAAACGCAAACGATGAACCTCGCCAAGTCCGTTGTGAAACTCATTCGCGAACGGCTGCGCCATCCCAACGGCAAGCGCGTGGAATGCGTCATTGCCGACTCGTGCATTGGCGGCGTCGCCGAGGCCGCCGCGTGCGCGGAAAAATTCGCGCGCGAAGGCGCCGGGTTGTCGCTGACCGTGACGCCGTGCTGGTGCTACGGCAGCGAAACCATGGACATGGATGCAACGATGCCCAAGGCGGTTTGGGGGTTCAACGGCACCGAGCGGCCCGGCGCGGTCTATCTCGCCGCCGTGCTGGCCGGCCACACGCAAAAGGGATTGCCAGCTTTCGGGATTTACGGGCGCGATGTCCAGGATGGCGCCGACAAGGTGATCCCCGCCGATGTTTCGGCGAAGATTCTGCAATTCGCCCGCGCCGGTCTGGCCGTGGCGACGATGCGCGGCAAGTCTTATCTCGGCATGGGCGGCGTGTCGATGGGCATTGCCGGCTCGATTGTGGACCAGCCGTTCTTCGAGAGCCATCTTGGCATGAGGGTTGAGACTATTGACATGACGGAATTTCTCCGCCGCATGGACCGCGGCATTTTCGATCAGGCCGAATACAAGAAAGCGTTCAAGTGGGTGAAGGCAAATTGCAAGGAAGGCAAGGACTACAATTCGCCAAAGACAATCCGCTCCCGCGCGCAGCTCGACAGCGAATGGGAAAAGTCCGTCAAGATGGCGCTCATCGCGCGCGACCTGATGGTCGGCAACCCCAAACTGGCCGCGATGGGCTTCGGCGAGGAAGCCAACGGGCACAACGCCATCGCCGCCGGTTTCCAGGGCCAGCGCCAGTGGACCGATTACCAGCCCAACGGCGATTTCCTCGAAGCCATCCTCAACACGTCATTCGACTGGAACGGCATCCGCGCGCCTTACATTGTCGCGACGGAAAACGACTGTCTCAACGGCGCGTCCATGCTCTTTGGCTATCTGCTCACCAACACCGCGCAGATTTTTGCCGACGTGCGCACGTATTGGAGTCCCGACGCGGTCAAGCGCGTCGCCGGCCACACGCTCACCGGCGCGGCGGCGGGCGGCATTTTGCATCTCATCAATTCCGGCCCGGCCACGCTCGACGGCACGGGCCGGCAGGAGCGCGACGGGCAGCCGGTGATGAAACCATTCTGGGAAATCACCCGCGACGAGGCGCAGAAATGCCTCGCGGCGACGACGTGGCATCCGTCCATTACGGAGTATTTCCCCGGAGGCGGCTGGTCCTCGCGCTTTCTCACCAAAGGCGGAATGCCGGTGACGATGTGCCGGTTGAACCTGGTCAAGGGACTTGGACCTGCGCTGCAAATCGCCGAGGGCTGGACCATTGATCTGCCGGAAGAGGTGCATGACGCGCTCGATCAACGCACCAACCCGACGTGGCCGACCACCTGGTTCGCGCCGATTCTGACCGGACAGGGCGCCTTCCGCGATGTCTATTCCGTGATGAACAACTGGGGTGCGAACCACGGCGCCATCGGCTTCGGCCACGTTGGCGCGGATTTGATCACCCTGGCGGCGATGCTGCGGATTCCGGTCTATATGCACAATGTGCCGGAAGAAAACATCTTCCGCCCCAGCGCCTGGAACGCCTTCGGCACCGCCGACCGCGAAGGCGCGGATTTTCGCGCGTGCGCCAATTTCGGCCCGCTTTACAAATGATCTGTTTTACAGGCGCGGGTGCGCCTGGGACATGCGGCGGATTATCCCGCGACGCAAACCTGTCGCGGGCAGTCCGCGTTCAACTCATGAGAAATCCAAGGTCCTCAATCCTCGCCATCCTGTGTGGCGTTGCATTTACGTCGCTCCACGCCTCAGAACCTTTTGCCGGGCCGGCGATGGCGAATCCCAACCGGCTCTGGTATGACAAACCGGCGGTGAAATGGGTGCAGGCGCTGCCCATCGGGAACGGGCGGTTGGGCGCGATGATTTTTGGCCAGCCGGCAAGCGAGCGATTGCAGCTCAATGAGGTCACGGTCTGGAGTGGACATCCGCAGCCGGACGCCGACCGGAAGGACGCCTACAAAAGCCTGCCAGAACTGCGGCAACTGATCCGCGAACGCAAGTACGCGGAGGCCGAAAAGTTTGCGAACGCCAACTTCAACGGCCCGGCGCCTTACAACGCTTCCTACCAGACATTGGGCGATTTGAATTTTGAGTTTCAACTGCCCGACGGCGCGGTGACGGATTACAGGCGGTGGCTTGACGTGGATTCGGCGCTGGCTGGCGTCGAGTTCGCAGTGGGCCAGACGAAATTCCAGCGTGAAATCTTTTCCAGCGCGCCGGACGGGGTGATCGTTGAGCGGCTGACCAGCAGTTCGGCAGGCGGATTGAACTTCACGATGCGGCTGACGCGCGCCGCGTCGGCACGAACCCAAGTGGCCGGCAATGACACGCTCGTGATGACCGGCAACACCGACATGCCGATTCTGAAGGGGAACCTGGATTATGAAGCGGACGCGCGCATACTGGTCAAAGGCGGCAAAGTGAGTGGAGCGGGGGAGAGCCTGAAGGTGGAGGGCGCAAATGAAGCGGTGGTGCTGTTGACCTGCGGCACTTCGTTCGTGTTGGATTACTCGAAAGGCTATCATGGCGCGGACCCACACGACGCCGCGCTGCGATTGGAAGCCGCGGCGGGAAAATCCTACGCCGCACTCAAATCCGCGCACCTTGCCGAATACCAACCCTATTTCCACCGCGTCACTCTCGATTTGGGAACCACTGCCGCGGCGAAATTGCCCACCGATCAGCGTTTGAAAAATTACGGCGACGGCAAAAATGATCCGGCGCTGGTGTCGCTGTTTTTCCAGTTCGGACGCTACTTGTTGATTTCGGCAAGCCGTCCAAACGACCCCTTGCCCGCGAATCTCCAGGGCATCTGGGGCGACGGCCTCAATTTGCCGTGGCAGAGCGACTACCATGCGAACATCAATCTCGAGATGATTTACTGGCCCGCCGAGCCGGCCAACCTGGGCGAAATGCACCTGCCACTGCTGAACATGACGACGAATTTCGTCTTGCCCGGCGCGAAAACGGCCCAGGCGTATTTCGGACCGGACACACCCGGTTGGGTCTTGGGCTATACCGCCAACGGCTGGAGTTGGACCAGTCCGGGCGAGCGGCTGTCGTGGGGCATCTGGTTCGGGGGCAGCGGCTGGTTGTGCCGGCATTTGTGGGAACATTACGCTTTTACGCAGGGCAAAAGTTATTTGCGCGAAGTGTATCCGACCCTGCGCGGCGCATCGGAGTTCTGGCTGGCCAACCTGGTTGAAGGCGAAGACGGCAGACTGATTACCTCGCCGTCGTCATCGCCCGAAAACAGCTTCATCACCGACCAGGGCGTCAGTGCCAGCATCACCGAAGGGGCGGCGATGGATCGTTCGATTGTCTGGGACTTGTTCGACAAGACCGCCCGCGCGGCCGGCGCGCTCCAGGTGGACGCGGAATTCAAAGCCAGACTGGAAGCTGCGCGCGACCGCATCCGCCCCCTGCAAATTGGCAAGGCGGGACAGTTGATGGAATGGAACGGGGATTGGGATTTGAATTCGCACGACCCTCATCACCGACACGTGTCGCATTTGTACGCGCTTTATCCGGGCGACCAGATTGACGTGCTGGCGAGGCCTGAATTGGCGGCGGCGGCGAAAAAATCGCTTGCGATGCGCGGCGACAACGGCACCGGCTGGTCCATCGCGTGGAAGGAAAACCTTTGGGCGCGCCTGCGCGACGGCGACCACTCGCATCGGCTCTTGTCGGATCAGCTTCGCTTCACCGACGAAACCGGCGTCATCATGGCAGAAGCCGGCGGCACGTATCCGAATTTGTTCGACGCGCACCCGCCGTTTCAGATTGACGGCAACTTTGGAGCGGTGGCCGGCATCACGGAAATGCTGCTTCAGAGCCAGGAGCGCGTCTCCGATTCGAACTCTCCCACGGCGGAAAGCCATGTCATTGACCTGCTGCCCGCCTTGCCAAAAGCGTGGCCGGCCGGCTCAGTCAAAGGGCTGCGCGCGCGCGGCGGATTTGAGGTGGACATCCAATGGCGCGATGGAAGGCTTGCGCAAGCGACCATTCGTTCGATGGCCGGCGGCGCCGCGCGTCTGCGTTACGGCTCGGTGACGCGAGATGTCAAGCTGGCCAAAGGCAAGACGTTCCACTGGAACGGTCGCTAAACGGGAGAGATGGCTCTCATTTCCGCCGGCTCAACTCGATGACACACCCGCCGCCGGACCGCAAAGAAAGACGCACAGGGTCGCCGCGCTTGACGATTTTCTCCTCGCGCTGCCAGGCGTCGTCGCGCCCGGGCGCGTCGCCTAGTTGAATCATTTCATAATTGCCGCGTCCGAGAAAATCCAGCGGGAAGTCCAGCGTTGTGGAATCCGGGCCGTTGATGACGCCGACAAACCACACCGTTCCCTTGCGGCGGGCAAACGCCGCGCATTTGCCAATTTCGCTGCCCGGCAGAACCACCGTTTCGTCCCACGTCGAGGGAATCGCCTTCAACACATCCACGGCGGGATTTTCCAGATAATTTTTCGGGCTGTCCGCATAGCACAGGAAGGGCGAGGTGAAGACGATGGCTTGGGAAAGTTCGCGCGCCCAAGTGTAACCGCGCAGTTCCTTGGGGTTGAAAACCGTTGGCGTGTAATCCCCCGGCCCGATCACAAATCGGGTGAACGGCAGGATGCAATCGTGCTGCGGCGGCAGAGTGCGGTGGTAACGCAATATGTGATACTCGTGGCCGCGGATGGATTCGCGGGTCAATTCATTGGGCCAGGTGCGTTCGCGGCCAACCGGTTTGTTGGCGCCGTGAAAATCCAACATCAGTTTTCGTGCGTCGGCATCGCGCAGCGAGTCTTCATACCACTGGACCCACCGTGGATTGGCCTGCGGCTCGAAATCAATCTTCACCCCGGCCACGCCCGCCTCGACGGCATGGTCCAGAAAGGCGGTGCGGGTCGCGGGGGTGGCGACGTCGCTGCTGTTGACCCAGGCCCAGATTTTTACGCCGTTGGTTTTGGAATAATCGCAAACCTCGCGCAGGCAGGCCCAGGCGTCCAGGCCATTCTCCTTCCACCCTTTCCAGCCCTCGTCAACCAGGTAATACTCAAAACCCAATTGTTTGGTCCAATCCACCCACTGATGCTGCTCGGAGTAAACCGGCCCGCCGCTTGACCACCATTGCCACGAGGAGCGACCGGGCTGAATCCAATCCGCCTTGGCCAGTTCCGGCGGAGCGGCCGGGCAAAGATTGCGGATGAGATCGCTGTTCACCAGCGCGTTGAGATCGCGTGCCAGCAAGGTGACGCGCCACGGCTGAACCACGGCATTGCCATCCGTCCAGCCACTTTGGCTGGCATGAAAAAACGCGCCCAGCGAGTGGTCGGGAGCGATCTGCACTCCCAGATCGCTGTAATTCAGAAGATTCGCCTCCGTGACCAGCGCGTATCCGCCGCCCGGCAGAGTGAAGGTAATCGGCAATGGAATTTTTTTGCCCGCCGGCAAATCCTCCAGCCGGCTGCTCTGGAAAAGCCCCTCGTAACTGCCAAAATCGGTCTGATACCACGCCAGCGGATTGCTGGACAGCTTCCATTCCGCGGACTCTCCGTTGATTTTCCGCCCCGGCTTCGCCGCCAGCCGCGCGCGCAACGCCACGCCGTCGTTGTAGGCGCGCGCGTCCAGTTCGTAGGTTTCACCGGCGGCGTTGCGGACGGACACCGTGATTTCGCGGCAGTTGTTGTTTGCCTCCGAGTGACCGCCAAACATGGCGTAGGACTCACGAATCTTGCGCGAGGAAGTTTTGCCCAGCTTGACATCCGCGCCCAAATCAACATCGTCCGCGATGATGCCAAAGCGCGATTTGGCCACCACTTCACGTCCGTCAAACGCGACGGCGTAACTTAACCCACCCGCATCCGTCAAGGTGATGACGGCTTTGCCATCCGGCGAACTAACCTTGATTTCCGCCGCCTGAACCGCGGCGCAAAGCACACTGATTATCGCAATAATCGAAAGACCTTTTTTCATGGGAAGCCCAGGATATGTGAATTGGAACAGGTTGTAAACAGGATACAAGATTGCCCGCGCTTAATCCCGTTCCCAACAATTTTGCTCTGGCCGGCAGCCGGGTAAAAGCGCATGATCTCATCCCATGATGACCCGATGGCAACTCCTGTTTGGCGTCGCACTGTGCGCCGCCGTTTTCGCTTCCGCGCAAGCCGCCGATCCGGTACTGGGCAAATCACCGCGCTATTGCAATCCGCTCCCGATGGTCAGCGACCCCGGAGCGTCCGCGTCCGGCGACGTCACCGTGATCCGCGACAATGGCAAATACTACATGTATTGCACCGGCGGCGGCGCGTGGATTTCCGACGACCTCCTCAACTGGACATTCCAGCGCGTGACCAACGTCCCGGTCGCGCCGCACGTCGTGAAATTCAACGGCGCATTTTACATGGGCGGCAACGACGGCCCGCTCTTCAAGGCCGACAACCCGCTCGGCCCTTTCACCAACATCGGGGATTGGAAGAATACTCCTGATGTCGCCGGCGGTTGGAACGGCGCTTTCGACATAGACATCTTCGTTGACGACGACAACAAGCCCTATCTCTATTATCCCGGCCGCGGCGTCAGCGGCATCTTTGTCGCGCCGCTCGACCCAAATGACCTGGGCAAATTTGCCGGCCCGCCGCAACACCTTTTCGGCTTCAACAGCGATCACGTCTGGGAGCGCTACGGCGAGATGAACGAATACACCGACGTGGCTTGGATTGAAGGACCGTGGCTGCAAAAGCACAACGGCACTTACTACCTCGAATACTCCGCGTCCGGCACGCAGTGGAAGACTTATGCCGAAGGCTATTACACCGCCAAAAGTCCGATGGGACCGTTCACCTACGCCCCCAATAACCCGCTCCTCCGCAAAACCGACGGCCTCGTCACCGGAACCGGCCACGGCAGCATCGTCGAAGGCCCTGGCGGGATTCTCTGGCAGTTTTACACCATCGTGCTCAACAATCCACCGGGTGGACGGCGCATCGGCATGGACCCAATTGCCTTCGACAAGGACGGTAACCTGTCCGTCCGCGTCACCGACACGCCGCAGTGGGCGCCGGGCGTCGTCGCCGATCCCGCCAGGGACGGTGACTCCGGCTCCATACCGGTCTCCATCAACAAAGTCCGGGCGATGAACACGCTTTCGCGTTTTTCCTCGCAGCAACCCGGCCGCGACGCCGCCTATGCCGTTGACAACTCCAGCGGCACATGGTGGGAGCCGAGTCCCGACGACGCGCGGCCGACACTGACTTTGGACCTGGGGCCGGCGACCCGGTTTGACGTCGTGCAACTGTTCACAATAGATTCGGCGCGGCTGCTGTTCACGGGCGGCGGCCGCCTCGGCAACCGGGGCGGAACCGCCGCGGCCGCCACAAACACACCACCCGCCGCGCCCAGTTCATCCGCGTTGCCGCCAACCAAAGCCTATCAATACAAAATTGATATCTCCACCGACGGCGACAACTTCACGACCGTGCTGGATCAAACCGCGAACAACATCGTCCGCAACACCCTCTTCGCGGAAATCCCGCCGGCCAAATGCCGGTTCGTACGGCTGACGATGCTCAACTGGCCGCGCGCGACGCCCCTTGGGATCATTGAGTTTACGGTTTTCGGCAAGCCCGCGGGCTCGCTGCCGGCGGCGCAGCCGATTCCCCCGGCGCGCTAAGAATCATTCAGTGGGTGATCTTGAGGGTCATTTCTTTTTGGTTGCGCGAAATGCCGACCGTGGCGCTTTGCCCGGCGGACAACGTCCGCGCCCGCGCGGCCAATGTTGTTGCGTCGTTCACGGCGGCTCCATTCCAAAACAAAATCACATCGCCTTTTTGCAAACCGCCTTTTGCCAAAGTCGATTCCGGCGAGACTTCGCGCACCAGCACCGCGCGCCGGCCGACGCCGAACGCCGACATCTCGCCTTCATCCACGATGTTGCGAATGCTCGCGCCCAGCCAGTCGCGCGGCGGGTTGTCGCTCGCGGCATGGGTGACATCCGCAGCCTGCGGCACGGGCAAGGCCGGCGTGCGCGCGATGGCTTTCAATTCTGGCTTCTGCACGCCGAATTGGTCCATCGGAAAATTGACAAAGCCCAACTTCAGCGCGGGGGAATTCTCTCCGACGCGATAATCGCCTTTGGCAGCGTCCACGAAATCCGCATCCGCCACGATGGAGTGCGCGTCGCGTCCGCTTTGTTCTTGCAATGCGGTTGCCGGCGAAGGTTCCGTGCCGGCTTTTTCCACGAGATTGTAATCCATGTCCTCGCCCCACGGCGGGGCGTGCATTCGCGCGGGACGATAGTTGAGCCACACAATGTTGTGCCGGAAAATGTCGCCGCTGCCGGCAAACCACACATGCGGATCAAATCCCGAACCGACCAGGATGTTGTTTTCGACGACGCGGCGAAACCCTTCGCGATTCTTGATCCCGCCGCGCAGGCACAAATTGTTGGTGATGATGTAATTCGACGAGCCGTCGTCGAGGTCAATGTCCCAGCCGTGATCGCAACGCCACCGGTTGTCGCGCAAAATGTCCGGCTTCACGGCGTCGAGCAGCGGCAGCTCCGGCGCCTGCCTGACCCACCTGTTGACTTCGCCGATGTCCGGCAGCCAGAAACGGTCGCGTCCCCAGGAATTGAACGAGCCGTGATCGCCGGTTTCCTTCACCGTGTCGAAAATGTCGCAAAACTCGATGACGTGCCCCCCCCCAGCAGCCGTCGCCGATGTTGATGCCCGCCCGCGGCACATCGTAAATCGAGCAGTGGCGGACCGTGATGCCTTGCGCCAGATCAATTTCAATGGGCGCGGTTTGTTTTTCCACCCGGCCCGTTTCGTGAATGAGGCAATCCTCCACCAGGCAGTCCGCGGGATAATTGTCCGTCTTCGGCCCGGGCGCGCGGTCAATGTCCTCCAGGCGGTTGCGCTGGTAGTAATTGAACAGCGGGCTGCGCGCCGCCTTGGGGTCGCCGACAAAGCAGATTCCGTTCGCGCCAGCCTTGTCAATGTGACAGCCGCGGATCGTGACGCGCCGGTTGTAATTGTTGACAAAAATCGCATTGCCGCCGAGCTGGTCAAGCACGGCGTCCTCCAGCGCGCAATCCTCCGCGCCGTTGAAAAAGACCGCCCCGCCGCGATAAATCGCCCAATCCGACCGCGCCAGCGGCTCGCGCGTGTCCATCACCGTCCGCGCCGCCTGCCGGAACGCCAGGCCCTTCAATGTAATAAAGCGCGCCGGATTTGTTTCATCGCCGCGAAACTCGACCAGATTGCGCAGCCGCGTCGTTTCGATGACGGCTCCTGCCAGATCGAGTCCCGCCGGAGGATAAAAATAGAGCGTGTGCGTTTTGTGGTTCAAAAACCATTCGCCCGGCGCGTCTAGCTCCTCGAAAATGTTTTCGACAAACTGAATCCCTGGATTCGGGCCGCCGCCCCGATTGTTTTGCCAGCCGCCCTCAAGCTGCGCTTCGCCGTTCGCGTTTTTGCCGGTGATGCGCCAGGTGAAATCACCCCACAAGGCCGGATGCATCGCGTGAAAATATCCCCCGGCGGGATCAGCCCACCGCGCCGAGCGGTTCGAAATCACGTTTGCGGCAAAGCCGTCGAAATACTGGGCGTGCGGGTCGAAATTGGGATAGCGGGCCAAAATCTGACGCTGGCCGTTCACGAAAATTTCCTCCGTCTGCAAATCGTCCGGAACCTGGGTTTGAAAAATCCCGTTCATCCAAGGCGTCCACGCCAGGTTCGCCAGCTTCATGCCGCCGCTGATTACCGGCTTTTCGCTCCGGTAATTTTGAAAAACCACCGGCGCGGCTTTCGTGCCGGAGTCCTCCGCGGTAAACACGAGCGGCTCCGCCAAGTAATACGTTCCTCCCCGCAGGAACACCCCGCCCCTCTGCCGCCGCGCCGCCTGCTGCGCGCGTTGCAACGTGGCAAACGGCTCTTCGAGCGTTCCCGGATTCTGGTCGTTGCCGGCGGGGGAAACGAAATACGGCTGCCCGAATGAGAGGCACGCGGAGGAAACCACCGCGGCACCAGTCAAGGCGATTTTCAATCTCATCAATTTTCCCATCGGGGCGAAAATCCCCGCGCACGATTCCGGCTTCATCGCTTCATGGTAAGCGACCACCGTTCCCGTGACAACTGGAATTGAGATTTGACCTGGTAGCGCCGTATTATCTCTTTAATCGGCGTTCGGAAGGCGGGCTTGATGTCGAAAATATACGACTATGATAACCGTTTCATGTGAAGTGACGAAGGCGGACGTTCTTGCGTTGGCTTGCCATTGGTATGCCAAGTCCCCCACGGTCCGACGCCAATTACGAACCAGTCAAGTAATAACCTCTCTCCTTTCTGGAGCCGTAGTTTTTTTGATGATTTAAAAAACCAGCGGAATTGCCCCAGGCGTGGTGATGTTCTTTTTGATTGGCGTTGCTTCCGCCGCCATGCTCCCGAGTTACTATCGGTCCCGTATGAGCCGGACAGCCGAAAAGATGTTCGCTGAATCGTCTTATCAAAAGGCACTTGGCAAATATACGCTTGCTTTTACTGACCAGGGTATTGCCTCCTGCACTCCAACTGGAAAAAGCAACATCGCATGGAATGCGGTGGATCATGTTTCGATCACCCCTGATTACCTCTTTATTTTTCTCGCTGGCCCGCAAGGATTCATCATTCCAAGGGCGCAGGTTCAGGAATCCACGATTGCGGAAGTGAAGGCGTATGTTGAAGCCCACATTTCGATCCAAACAACAGCCTCAGTTTAAATGTGAGCGTCGAATTGGAGGCGTGGCCCATGAATGGTGATGGAAATCATTGCACCGCCTCTCTCTCCCAATGCAGACAGATGTCGCGTTCCATCTTTCCTCTGTGGACAGGCATTAGAGTATTAAACAAGGTTAAGGGCGACAGGGGGGCGGGCTGCCGCCCGGCACCCTCGCCGCCCCTTCACCTCCGCTCGTGCCAGCATTTCGGCTTCCTTGATGAACAGCCGCCTGTCCCGTTCTTCCCAGCGCAGCACTTTCAGCGTCACTTGCTGCATTTCCGGCAGCTTGTGGAACTCGACGGGAAGCACCGCTCAGTCCTGTTCTCGAAAGCGGCGCTGTAGCCTGCTCCTTACACGCATTGTTTTCGAATAGACCGCCAGCTTTTGAAATCCACAACAGGCGAGGTATCTGACGAGGGTAGCGCAGACTTCCAAGTCTGCCGTATCGCGGGTTTCCAAACCCGATGGCCGCAAGGCAGCCAAGCCGACTTGGAAGTCGGCGGTACAGCAGGTTTGGAAACCTGCGCTACGCAGAATAGGCGGTTCCGTCCCCCATCAGCGCAAAAAAATGCGCGCAAGGAGCAGGCTCTCGCGCCGCGCTCCAAAATCTGTCAGCGGCACGGGAGCACGCCCTAAACACGAAGCGGCGTTGCGCAGCCATTTCGTCATTGAGTCATTTGGGAATTCTTTCGTCATTGGAGCTTAGACATTCGTCATTTTCCACCGGCGGATTGTGGTTTGGCCCGTTGACTGCGCCGGCTTATGTCCAAAAACTGAGAAACGCCCGGTCGTTCATGCACCCCGCGTTTGAGTTCGACAATGCCCGCCGTTCAATTATGCTTTGACCTCCGGGAATTTGAATCAAGACATTGCCGGAGCCGCTTTTGCGGGCGCAGATCAGCTCTTGGACATACCCGGCTCGGCTGGGTTCCACCACCCAAGGGACGAAGGCCGTTCCCTCACTTCAACTCCTCCGGTATTGGCATAGCAACCTCTCATATTCGGCGTGCGAACCAATCCAAAACCAATACACGGTATCCCCAATCATGTGGGCAAGCACGCGGTAATTGTCATCGACGCGCGCACTCCATACCTGACCGACCTTTTTGAAGTGAAGCGATGGTTGGCGGGGGTTCTGCCGCCAATGTTGGCAGGCCTTGCGCGCCCGACGCTGAACCTCCGCTGGCAAAGCAGCGAAGGTTTGGCGAAATCTAGCAGTTGTCGCAGATTTCATCCGTCGGCCGTGTATTTCCCTTGGCGACGTCTTCTTCGACCTCCCGCAAGAGGGAGTCGAATGCGCCTGACACGGAATCCAATGCGATCTGCCGATCCCATATGCGGTTTCGCTCGGCGGCGAGCCAATTCTCCAACTCGACAAACTCCCGGGTAGAGAGTTTGGCGATGGCTTGTTCGATCTCGGCAACAGAACTCATCGGTCAAACCTGCCGCCATTCCGGGCTCAAACGCAAGCTAAAAACATGGACGCGACGGAGGGCGCGTTCGTCCACGGCGCGTTTGAGTTCGACAATTCCCACCGTTTAATTATGCTTTGACCTCCGGGAATAATGGCCGACGCATCCGCATCCGCCTTCGCCAAGGCTGCGGCGGATTGTCGGCAAGCGGTGGTACGACGGTTTTACCGCAGGCGAGAATTCGGTAGCCGGAGTGGCGAAATGGCAGACGCACAGGACTTAAAAATCCACTTTTGGCCCTTTCAGGCCGTTTCGCATCATCGCTTGCCACGCACGTTAATTCATTATTATTCAACGCTTTACGAATTTATATTAGCGCTTTCCTCGTGTTTTTAAGGGCGAGGTTCCAACGATGAAACTAGCACAAAATCTAGCACAGCAAAACCGTTGAAGGCACCTGACTCGAAATTGACAATCGCATTTTTCAGGAGTCGTCCCACGTCATCCCGGCCTTGATTATCAAGGCTTTGCAGCGGTTCGTATCATCCTGAATCATCACGAATTCGCTCGAAAAACACCAAACAGTATCAGATTGCAGTATCAGATTTATCCGACATCATGAGGCTTTCCCCGCTTCGCGTTTCCGTGCTGTCGTCCGGCTTTGGCGCACTGCCTGAAAAAGCGACGACTTGACAATTGCGCACGGCATTCCACATCATGGCGCCATTATGGAATTCAAAATTGGAGATTTGGTTCAGCTAAAATCCGGCGGACCAACAATGACCATCACGTCCAAGGACAATTACGACGCGCGTGGCGAGGAGAAAGTGTCTTGCACATGGTACGTCGAGGGTGAGCGCAATAAGGAATCATTTGACCCGGCGACACTCAAGGCAGCAGGGCCGGTCGATTAGCGTAAACCTGCAAAACTTGCATGAAAGAGCAAATCAAGGAGTTCTACCGCGAACTTGATTTGGAGTCGGGTGCGGACCTAGCCTCAGTGCGTCAATCGTATCGCCAGTTGGTCAAAGTTTGGCATCCCGACCGTTTTGGCCACGATCAGAAACTTCAAACTTTCGCCAATGATAAGCTCAAAAGGATTAATTTCGCCTATGAAGGACTCGTCGCCTTCTTTCAGAATGGGGGAGTAGGCCCATTTTCGCCGCCGCCCAAGACCGAAGCTCCTCCGAAAGCAACCCAAGCCACACCCGGATCGGACTGGCTTGAGGAAATCCTCAAGACGCCCTCCAAGACCTCTCGCCCCAAGGCTCATCAAGCTGCACCCGGATCAAATGTTTACCAAGCTGGATTAAAGCGTTACCAAGCCAAGGATTACAAGGGAGCACTCGGTCTGTTCCTACAGGCTGCGGAAATTGGAAACGCAAATGCGCAGTACGGTCTCGGCTATATTTACTATCGACATCGCAGGTTTTTTCCATTGATTGGTGCGAGCAAGCACTTTGCTGAGATATTGCGATGGTGGACCAAAGCCGCAGAGCAAGGCCATACAGACGCTCAGTACATGGTCGGTATATTTCACCAAATTGGCTGGGCCACGCCATTCGATGAAACCGAAGCTCGAAAATGGTTCCAACGCGCCGCTGCGAATGGGCATTTACGTGCAAAAGAACGCCTCAGTAAATTGGGAATCTTCAATAAGATTAATGCCATCCCATTGGTCAGATTATTTGTGGGAGACACTGTTCCCGCACCACCGCGAATGACATAGACTATTGGATTGAAGGCACAACCCATTATGAGCCTATTCCGAATATTGAAAGGCGCGCTGGGCATTCCGCACTACTCGAGCATCGAGGAGTGCAAGCGGGAGGCGAATGCTGGCAAGGCGCAGGCCCAGTTCATCCTAGGTGGCTTCTATGAGCGCGGCCAGTTTGGGTTGCCGAAGGATTACACCGAATCCGGGAAATGGTACCGCAAAGCCGCTGAACAAGACCACCACGCCGCGCAACTTTACCTGGGGGTTTACCTCGCCCAAGGCCAAGGGGTGGAACAGGACGTGGTGGAAGGATTGCAGTGGATTCTGTTGGCAAAGCGCGGAGGAGCATTGGACCGTCAGGCGGCGAACGCAACACAAGTCCAACTTGAGGCTTTAATGACAAATCAACAGATTGCCCAAGCTCGCGCGATGGCGTTAGTATTTACTGCGGAGCGCGGCGAGTAAGCTCGAATTTATGCAAACCGGACTGGTAACAATCGATGCTCGGATGGATTTGTTTCTTTGATTTTTACAATCGCACTACTCGCCTTTTGGAATGTGGCAGGCCGATGCCAATAGTTTCCCAAATACTTCCAAGTAGCCATCTTGCGGGTCATCTGGATTCTTGAACCTCTTTTCAGTGTAGTCCTTTGCTTCTCCAATGACTGCATTTCCGCGTTCTTTCCGAACCATCGGCAGGTGCTCCTCGAACCTCTTTTCGATCTCCTCCTCGAGTTCGCTTATGGCTTCGATGCAATCCCTACGGGCCTTAGCATTCTGGAGTGGTAGGGCTTCGTACGCCATTTTCCACATCACAACTTTATTTTCTGTCGTCATCAGCTGAGCATATCCACTTTTTCCCGCGTAATCAAGCACGCTATTTAGAGGCTCCACACCTCGAATATTCGGGACAGTTATTAGAGTATTAAACAAGGTTAAGGGCGACGGGGGGCCGGGCTCCGCCCGGCTCCCCCGCCGCCCCGTTACCCTGTCGTTTAGGCCACCATTTGTGCCTCTTTAATGACCAGCCGTTTGTCCCGTTCTTCCCAGCGCAGCACTTTCAGCGTCACTTGCTGCATTTCCGGCAGCTTGTGAAACTCAATGACGTTGTCGCCATCCAACTTCACCTTGCCGTCTTTCAGGTCCGGGTATTCCTCGTACACCGCCATGCCAGGTTGCAAGGCCAGTTCGTGCCGGATGCAGACGACTTTGCCAGAGCCATCTTTCCGGTTGAACGCCTTTGCCGTACTGGACATGACCACTCCACGAACAAACAGACCATTCAGTTTGTCGTTTTGAGCAGGTTGTTTTGCATTATCAGCCATGATGTTATTCCTTCTTTTCTTGATACTATTATTTCTCCGCTGCCTTTATACCGACCATCCAGCGCAGCAGATAAAACTAGATGATCGAAAATGTCCCGATACGGGACACTAAATTGCATTGTTCGCGCCATGCCGTGCAGGCGAATCACTCCCATGCACTCCCATCGCCGGAAGCGTTCTTCCATCGTGTACGAGGCTCGTGGTTCCTTGGGCTTGGAATCGTCCACGTCAGGCGTTGGCAGGGGTTTCGGATTAGTCGAGGGCTTGAGAAACCCTTTGGTTGTTTGAAACACTCGCAACCGCTTTTTCTTTTTCACCCATTCTGGCAAATCATCCGGCTTGGTGACGTATTTCAACAGGTAATGAAAATCCTTGTTGGTGATGCGTTGGATTTTGACCCAGCCCAAGCCCCACAACTCCGCCAGCAGTTCCTTGGGCAGAAAACGGCGTGTCAGGAAAATGGCGTGATAATGCACCCAACCGCTCTCGTGGAATTCGACCTTGATGCAATAGGGCGCATCTACGGTGTAAACCTTGCCTTCATGCTCGACTCCGTGCCTGAGTTGAAAGAAAACTTTGCGTAGCCGCTTCCGGCTGTCCTCAAAAGCAGCTTCCTCGTTCGCATAAAGTTTTGGGTCCAGAGTGAATGTAAAAAACAGCTTGCCGCCTACATCGGGCAGGCGATCCCAAATCCGCGCCAGCACCTTGTAAATGCCGACCGGGTGAAACCATGAAGCCGGAACGAATTCCTTGATGGTGTGTTCATAAAGAGGCGCAACGCCAGTTGGTTGCACATTCGACCGCAGAACCGGCGAACTGGATTGCTCGTGTTCTGACTTGGCGGTTGTCACTGGACCTCCCATCGTTGGCGGGCTGGAACCTTGTGAACCTGGGCGAAGTCGCCAGCAGCCGCCCGGCGCGTGAATTCGTCGATTGCTTCCTGGGTGAGATATTGCCGTCCGGCGATGTTGACAGTTTTGAGCCAGCCCTTCTTGCGCCATCGCCACGCAGTGCAGGCCGTAACGCCGGTGTTCGTCAGCCATTGCTGCAAGCTGACAATCGCCCGGCCCGACCCAAGAGCTAATTTTGCAAATCTGTTTGATTCCATGCCGCCATTTTTAGCAAATGACGGCTTCCGTGTAATCCGACGAGGCGACGGCTCGACTTGTCGGAATTAGATGGCACGCTTCTTGCGGCCAGGACTCCCAAGCTTTAGCTCAATCCGCTGGCAGATTTTTTCCATGCGCTTATTATCACCCACGACTTGCTCAGGAAGGCCGAGTTGCAGAAGAAAATCCCGAAGTTCCCGCACGCTTTTGAGCTTCTCAACTTCTCTACGGTGGAGGAGTAGCCTTTGATAAATCGGTGTTGCTGTAGTGGCCCCAGCCAATAACGGTTTGACAGTCATCCCCGGTTTGGCGATTCCGTCCGCAAAACCTCTGAAAAAATCAGCGGCCTCCACACGACTCGTTTGGGCCAGTGCTGTCTTAAATGATTCCATCATTGTTGCCTCAATGCGCATTATCTCGGATGCAAGCTCAAGTACTGACAGGGCAGCAAACTCCATTGCTTTCAAGGCACTTTGAACAGACGGCACTCCCTTATTTTTCTGCATCCATTCAACAAAACGTTGACCCTCTTTAAGGGCCTCTGGATTGTCGGGCGTCAAATCGCCGATTGCGTACACATTCGCGCATATCTGACCCAAGCATCGTCCGACCTCCTTTGGTGTCAATTGCTTCGGCTTACGCATCTGAATCATTGGCATTCCCTGCTGGATTAACTCTCCCAGAACTTTAAGTACCCACTTCGGCTCATTTTCGAGGTCTATGCCCGCATTGACATCGGCTGAAAAGTCTGCCGAGTCAAATACTCGCTCGTACCAGCTACGCTCTTTGCTCTTTTTTGCCACGTCAATCCTTTACGCTTATGCAGCCATCGGCACCAAGCCAGGCCCGAAATTCATGCGCTCGCCCATTGCCTTGCGATGTTCATTGGCCAGGTGGCCGTAAACCCTGCCGATCAATACGCCGCCGTCCAGATGGCCTACCCAGGCCGCAATCGTCATGAAGTCCACCCCGGACATGACGGCCATACTGATAAAATGATGGCGGCAGTCGTGGAAGTGGAAGCCGGGCATTTTGGCGTGACGCCGCACCAGCTTTAGGGACTCTTGAAAACTTCTCGCACCCAAGTCCTTCTGCCCGCGTTGAGGCGAAGGAAACAGCCAATCCGAATCAGGAGCACGCCGCTTGCACATGTCGAGAAGATGCGATTTCAGTTTGGCGTTGAAGTCCACCACCCGCGCCGTTCGATTCTTTGTGTCGCCCGACGATCCAATGGTCAGTTGTTCCCGTTCAAAATTTGCATCCGGCCAGCGCAAGCCCAACGCCTCATTGCGACGCGCCCCGCAAAAAGCCAGCAGCTTGATGTAATCGACGAATTCTTGGGCATTCTTGCTTACGGGCACGACCTCGCCCAATTTATTGACTCGTGTTTCAAACGCCGCTTTGCATAGCCGTTCCAATTCCGCCGAGGCGAAAAGCGGACGCTTGACCACGGTGGTTTTCATTGGCCGCAAGCCTTCCGTTGGCAATCGCTGGATAATGCCATCGTCCACGGCACGCTTGAGGACGTTCCGCAGCGAGATAATGTCCAAATTCGCCGTCCGCGGTGACATGCCCGCTTTCATCCGCTTTTCAATGAATCGGTTTACGTGCATCCGTTTGATTTGATCGAGGCGCAGCCCGCCCAAGTGTTCCGTCCACTTCGCCAGGACAGACCGTTCCTTGTCCACCGTGCCCGGTTTCTTGGTTCCCTGTCCGCTCGAAATGAAATCCAGATACCGCGCCGCGTATTCGCCGAACTTTGGCGTGCGGCCCACCGAAGGCATATCGTTGTCGGAACGCTGCGTTTGAAGGCGTTTCAATTCCCCAATGGCTTGCGCCGCCGTCGGCACCGGCACCCCGTCCTTATCGGCCAGCGGCACCCGGCGCACCTTTTTTTCCCCGGTGATGGGGTTTTCAACGGTCAGTTGCGCGTAATATCGCCCATTGCGTTCCCAAAGTCCTCGCACGGGTTGCTTGCGCCCGTCCAAAACTTTTGAGAACATGGCCTCATGCGTTTGACGCCCGACATTATGGTCTGTGCTAGTTGTGCTAGTCGCTGTGCTAGTTTTTGCGATTGCTTGTGCTTTCATGCCATCACTCTAGCACAACCACTAGCACAGGCGTCAAGCGCGAACCTTGAAATAGTTGTAAGTAATTGCAAATCAACAGTTGCCGGAGTGGCGAAATGGCAGACGCACAGGACTTAAAATCCTGGGTCCGTAACAGGACGTGCGGGTTCGAGTCCCGCCTCCGGCACCATCCTCTTACATGCGGCGCAGCATCAGGCCGTCGTTGAGGTTGAAGATGGCTGACGTGCGGCGCCATCAGGCAAACCGTCTGCCTCCGCCCAGTTCCAGGAACTTTTCCTCCCCCGTCGCATCGAACTGCAATAGCGCCGCCCCCGCCTGGAACCCTTGCGTCCACTCCGTCCAGCCGCGCACCGTGTAACGTCCGCGCACGGTAAAAACCGGCGAGCCTTTTGCGGCGTCGCGGCACGCCTCGATGGAGCGGATTTTGGGGCCGGCCAATTCCCAGAGACGGCGGATTCTGCCCGTCAAATCAGAGGGCCGGATATGCAGGTTGATCTTCATGGTCTTTGCGGAGCGGATCTCAATTATTTGGCAAGCCCCGTTGGCGAAGTCATACGTTAAGGATTTCGGACTTGTCGATTGAGAATTCAAGAATCTCGTTGCCGATTGGAGCGGCAGCGACTACTTTAACGATGCCATGATTTCCGCCAGACAGACCGCTTCGGATGCGCCCGCGCCCGCGACTTATCGCGTCGGCGACGAACATCTCATCAAAGTGACATCCGCCGCGGCGCAAAAGGTGGCGTCGCTCCTGCAACGGCAGGGGCGGCCCAACGGCGTCTTGCGCGTGGCGGTCGTCGGGGGCGGCTGTTCCGGGCTGCAATACGAGATGGATTTGCAGGACCAGCCGGCCAGCCGCGACATCCTGGTGGAGAGCGGCGGCGTGCGGGTGGTGGTGGACCCCAAAAGCGCGCTCTACATCGCCGGCAGTGAACTGGATTATGTGGATGCGTTGCTGGCCGGCGGATTCAAAATCAAGAACCCCAACGCGGCCAGCAGTTGCTCTTGCGGCGAAAGTTTCAGCACCTGACCGCTCCGCCCGGCGCATGGATCATTTACAATCGTATTGACAATGAGGGCGCCCCGACTCGCATCCGGCCTGGCCGCCGCCGCGGCGCTCCTGGCCATTCCGCCCCTTTGGGCGCAGCCCTCCTGGCAGGAGGAATTCGCCAAAATGCCGCTGACGGAGAGAGCGCCGGAATTGGACCGGCATAATTGCGTCCGCGTCATGCTCAATTCCTTCCGGCGCAACCCGGCGACGCAGGCGCTGATCTTCATGCCCGGGGCAACCGATGAGTTTTACTTTTTCCGCCGGGCGCGCGCGACGCTGACCGGCGCGGCCCCCACGCTGCTGGACGCGGTTTCGGCCCTGACCAACCAGACGCATATCGTGGCCACCTTCCAGCCGCCGTTCCTGCTCCTGCACACCGCGGAAGACCCGCTGGAGCCACTGGCGGTCGTGGAAGACCAGCGGACGGCGGACCGGATTCGGAAAAGGAATTTCGAAAGGCACGCCGTGTTCAACGACCGGGACTGGGATTTTGTGCAGCCGATCCTCTCGTTCGATCTGGACACCCGGATGTCGCCGGGCCTCCACGCCGCCGCATCCAACCACTTTTTCCGGCACAGCCTGGCTGAATTCGATTTGACAGGTTGGGACGGCCTGCGGGCGGTGGCGCTGGCGGGCAAAACCAGGTTCACAGTCAAGAAGGGGCGCATCGTCTTTGAAGGGGACCTCCGCTACCTGGCCAGGCCGGCGGATTTGACGCCCGACTTCCTCCTGAACTCCGGCGCCGACGGACGGTAGCCGCGCCTGTCAATTGGCCGCCAGACGCATTGCTGCGAAGTAATCCTTGCCCGCCTCCACCGAAATGGGGTTCTTCCCCTTTGCATCGCCGGATTCGAGCAGCTCGGGCGGTATCTCCCGCAGGAACGGCGAGGGATGGCACGGCTGGGCCTGGCCGTATTTCTGGCGCGTCGCGCAATGGCTCAGGGTGAGCGTTTCCATCGCGCGGGTCAGGGCGACGTAGAAGAGCCGCCTCTCCTCGTCCATCGTGCCCTCGACTTTGGAGCGGCTGTGGGGAAAGAGGCCATCCTCCAGGCCGACGATATAGACATGGGGAAATTCCAGGCCTTTGCAACTGTGGACGGTGATGAGCGTGACGGCGTCGCCCGTGTTCTCCTTCTCCTCCTGGCGGTCGGAATCCAGGCTCAAATCGTCCAGGAAATCCTGCAATTGGCGCTCGGGCGCGCCGCCGGGGCCGGGGAGGGTGGCGATCAAGTCGCGCAGGTTTTGGATGCGGCTGTCCGCGGCGTCAGGATTCTTCTCGCCGCGCCGCGCGTCGGCTTCGTAACCGATTTCCGCCAGAAAACCAGCCGCCCACGCCGACAGTGATACCATCTGGCCGCCCTGCAAGTTCTGGTGATGGCGCTCGATCAAGGCGATGAAGTCCGCCAGCGCGGCCCGCGTGCGCGGAACGAATTCGGCCTGCACGTCCGTGTGGCGCATGGCGGAAAAGACCGGGCAATTGCGCTGCTGGCTGGCGGCCAGCAACCGTTCCATCGTCACCTCGCTCAACCCGCGCGGCGGCACGTTGGCCACGCGCAGCAGGCTGATGTCGTCGTTGGGGTTGACGAACAGCTTCAAATAAGCCAGGAAATCCTTGATCTCGCGCCGGTCAAAATAGCTCTGGCCGCCCACGACGTGGTAGCGGATGCCAGCCTGGCGGAGGGCGGTTTCCAGCGGGCGCGACTGCTGGTTGGTGCGGAACAGGATGGCCTGCTGGCGCCAGGCCGCGCGGCGCGAGAGCCGGGCGAATTCAATTTGCTCGGCGGTGCGGCGCGCCTCTTCCTCGTCGGCCCCAAAGGCGTGCAGGGTGATTTTCGCGCCCTCCCCCTTTTGGGACCAGAGATGCTTGCCGCGGCGGCTGGCATTATTCTTAATGACAGCATTGGCAGCGGACAGGATGGTGTTGGTCGAGCGGTAATTCTGCTCCAGCTTGACCACCTTGACGCCGGGAAAATGTTTTTCCAGGTCCAGGAGGTTGGCCGTTTCCGCCCCGCGCCACCCGTAAATGCTTTGATCGTCGTCCCCCACAACGCACAGGTTGCGGTGGGCCGAGGCCAGATGGTGGACGAGTTGAAACTGCGCGGCGTTGGTGTCCTGGTATTCATCGACCATGATGTATTTATACTTGTCCCGGCAGGCCGCCAGGACGCCGGCATGCTCCCGGAATAGTTGCAGCGTAAGGAGGATCAGGTCGTCGAAATCGACGGCGTTGCAGGCGCGCAGGGCGGTTTGATAGCGGGACTGAACGTGCCGCGCCAGGGCCGCGGTGTTGGGGTCGTTAAACACGGAGGCGCGCCCTCCGCCGTTGCGAAAGCGGCTCAGGAGCGACAGGACGGCGTAAGGATCGGCCTTGGGACCGCCGCCGGAAATGTGGCTGAGGATTTTCTTGATCGCGCTCAACTGCTCCGACTCGCTGTAAATGACGAAATTGCGTTTGTAGCCCAGGCGTTCGATGTGCTGGCGCAGGATGCGCACGCAAAGGGAGTGGAACGTGCAGATCGTCGGCCGCGGCGCCTTGTCCCCGGCGGAGGAGGCGCGGACGCGGCCCAGAAGCTGCGTGACGCGCTCCTGCATCTCTCGCGCCGCCTTGTTGGTAAAGGTCACCGCCAGGATGTTGGCGGGCGGGACGCCCTTCTCGACCAGTCGGGCCACGCGAAAGGTAATAACGCGGGTCTTGCCCGTGCCGGCTCCGGCCAGGATCAAGAGGGGACCTTCGGAGGTCTCGACCGCCTGGCGCTGCGCCGGGTTCAAGGAGGCTAAATTGAGCATCAGCGTCGGCGAGTGTAGAGAGCCTCGGCGGGAACGCAAGACGGGAGCGGCGCCGAGGCTGGCGTGGGGTGAGATTCACCCAAGATTCAGAGTGGACGCTCTCACCTTGGCGGGGTTACGATGGCCGTGATGAAACCTCTGGAACAAACCCGGTCGCTTTCGTTGCGGCTTGGCTGCTGCGGCAGCCGGCCTTCCTCGTCCACGGATCGCGTCGGGGTGGAGGACCTGGAGGTTCTGGCGCGGATAGGGTTCGACTACATTGAGCTGTCGCTGGCGGATGTGGCGGCGCTGCCGCCGCCCGCGTTCCGGAGCCTCAAGCAGCACCTGCGCGGGGGCGGAATTCCATGCGAGGCGTGCAATCATTTCTTCCCGGAGTGTGTGCGGTTGACCGGGAGCGGGGCGCGCCTGGCGGCGGCGCTGGAGTACGCTGTGGCGGCGATGGAACGCGCCGCCAGCCTGGGGGTGCGCATCATTGTTTTTGGCAGTTCCGGGGCGAGGAACGTTCCGCCGGGTTTTTCCAAAGACATCGCATGGAAGCAGATCGTCGAACTGTTGCAACACCTCGGCCCCATCGCGGCCCAACACGGCATCACGATATCGATCGAGCCTATGAGCCGGCGGGAATCCAATATCATCAACAGGGCCGCGGAAGGCCTGCTGTTGGTGCGGGAGGTTAATCACCCCAACATCCAGCTCCTCATTGATTATTACCATCTGATGTTGGAGAAGGAGAATCCCGACATTATTTTGACAGCAGGCCCGGCCCTCCGGCATGTCCATTTCGCCGAGGTGGCCGGCCGGGTGTTTCCGACGGAGGAGAAGAAGGATTACGCCCTGTTTTTCGACAGTTTGCGCCAGGCCGGATACGAGGGACGCTGCAGCCTGGAAGGCTATACCTGTGATTTTGCCGCCGAGGCTTCGCGCGCCTTTGCCCTGCTGACCCGGCTGGCCAAAGGGCGTTCCCATTGAACAGAGATGCGCCAAAAAACTGGAATGCGCCGGTTGAAAAACCTCACGCGGCGGCCTGGCGGACCTGGCGGGTGGCGGCTTCCCAGGTGCGCGCAAAACCCGGCAATACGATCCGGACTTTTTCCATGTTGTCGTGCAGTTGATGGATGCTGGAGTGCGCACCGACGCGAATCCATTGCCGGTACCACTTGAGGGCTTCCTGGCTGACGGCGGGTTCGTCCGCGGGGAGAAGTTCATGGCGCGGATCGTCGGAAAGCAATTCGCACAGAACCAGTGCGGCGCGTTGGCGTGGAGAATCGGGGGCGCAGACGCGCCGCCACAGCGGCAGGGCCTGTTGGATGTCCTGGCTGAGCATCAGCGCTTCGGCGCGCTGGGCGAGGATGCCTGGGTTCTCTGGGAAGTACTTGACAGCTTCGGCGGTCCATGTCCGGGCGAATCCCAGGTACTCGGGCCGGCTCAAGGCGATCTGCCCGCCCAGTTGCCAGACGGGCATTTCGGCCGGATTCTCCTCCGTCAGTTGACGCAGCATCTTCAACGCGTCGATGGGGCGGTTTTGGGCGGCGTGAAAGCGCGCGAAATCATACCGGGCCGGGCGGGACGAGGGATCGTCGGCCAGGGCGGATTCGAAAGCCTGGCGGGCGCCCTGGGCGTCGTTGAGGGCGATGAGGCAAAGCGCCAGACAATGGCGCGGGCCGGCCTTGAGGATTTCCGGGTTGACAGGGAATAGGGCCGGGCGGTCGCGTTTGGCGAGGCACTGGCGCATTTGCTCGGCGGCTTGGGCGAATTGCTTGAGCTCCATCTGGGCGACGCCGAGGCAGAAATGTTGCGAGGCGGTCAGGCCGCCGCTATTGGCAAAGGGAATCTCCCAAAGTTGGACGATGCTCGAGAACTGTTTGGCCGCCATCAACTCCTTGGCCAATTGCGTCAGCAATGCTTCCCGCCATTCGGGTGCGACCTGGGCGACAGGCAGGGCGGAGGCAAGGTGGAACGCCTCCCAGTAACGGGCCAGGCCCTCTTCCTTTTGCCCGGCGCGGATCAATTCCAGGCCCAGGTTCATGATCAGATTCGGCTCGTCGGGCAATTCTTCGACGGCGCGCCGCAACAGGCGCAGATTGCGCTCGTTCTTCGCGCGGCCGGCCATGACTTCACCGGTGTAGCCGTGATGGAAGAGAGTCGTCCGCCCCAATTGGTGATTCAAACCCCATTGCTGGCAGCGCACTTGAATGCTCGTAAACGCCTGCTCGTGGATGCGGCCGACATAAAACAGGCCCGGCGCGTTGCGGAAAAGGCGCGGCACGTAGCCGCAACCTTCCTGTTCGCGGCCTTTGTCAATGATCGGTAGCCGGTAGCCCATGACCCCCGGCGCCAGGATTTCACGCGCCAGGATTTCCGCCTGTCCCTCCATCAGCTCCTCGTCCGCGTCCAGCATCAGGACCCAGTCGCCCGCCGCGTGCTCCAGGGCGGCATTGCGGGCGGCGCTGAAATCATCGTTCCACGGGAAATGGTAAACTTCGGCGCCCAGATCTTTGGCGATCTGGACCGTGCGGTCAGTCGAGCCGGTGTCCACGACGATGATCTGCCAAGCCATGGCGCGCACCGATTTGAGGCAGGGGCCGAGGAATTGCTCCTCGTTCTTGGCAATCAAACAAACCGAAACGCGCGGGGCCGCCGGCGGTGTGCCGGCCAGACCCGCCGGAAGGTTGAGCCACCGCGGACGCGAGTTGCCGCGCAGCGCTGTCTTGAGAAATTTCCCGGGCGGCGCCCAGCCCGGCGCCATGTCGCGCGCGTGTTGGGCGCAGAGGCGGGCATCGGCGCCATCACCCGCGGCCAGGGCGATCTCCGCCAGGAGTTGGAAGGCTTCGGGATGATAGGGCCGGGAGGAAATGGCGGCGGTGGCGGCTTCCCACGCGGCGGGATATTGTTTCTTGCGAAACAGGTTGCGGGCGCCGTCGAGGTGGCCGGCCAGCGCGCAAGCGGGCAGTTCAATGGCGGCGGCCTTGCGGGGTGACTTCTTGGCGACGGTTTGGGGTAGAGATTTCTCGATCCAACAGCGGCCCTCCAGCGACGAGGCATGAGTGAGGGACAAATCAGGCGGCGGCAGATGCAGGTTCAGGCCGGCCGGAAGGGCGGATGGCGCGCGATAACCCTTTTCCAGCGATGCCTCCTGCGGAAGATGCCACTTGGCTTTGAATAATTCCCAATTGCGCTCCATGCTGGCGCGATAGTCGATCTTGGCCCCTTTGAAAGTCTGGCCGCCGGTGTGATGCACGAACGAATCCAGAACGATGCGAAGTTTGAAGCCGGCCAGGGAGCCGCGCAGGCAAAAGTCATCGTCCTCGAAATTGCCGCTGCCAAACTGCGGGTCGAGCGCGCCCAATTTTTCCAGGACGGCGCGGCGGAACATCAGGCAAAAACCGACCAGCCGGGCAGTTTCGGCGGCTTGCCCGGCGTGCGTGGCATTCCATTGGGCGGCGAACCTGGGCAGTTCTTCCAGACTCGAATAATTGGCCGAGGAAACCAGTTGCGGGCCGGACACGGAATTGGAGACGGGGCCAGCCAGGCCGCAATCGGGATAGAGGAGAAAGGCGGCCGTCAGGTGTTCCAGCCAGCCGGGTGTGACGATGGTGTCGTTATTGAGCAGCAAGATGAAGTCGCCGCGGGCGCAGGCCAGGGCCTGGTTGTTGCCGGCGGAAAAGCCCAGATTGGCGCGGTTGAGAATGACGCGGGCGCGGCTGTGTTTGGCGGCGTAGGTGCGGAAGAACTGGCCCGTGCCGTCGGTCGAGCCATTATCGACGAGAATCAATTCGTGTTCAACCGGGGTCTGTTTTTCAATGCTGGCCAGACACCGCTGGGTGTCGCGGAGCTGGTTGTGGGCCAGGATGACAATGGAGACCAGCTTGCCGGGAGGCGGCTCATACCCGCGCATGACCGATGACGGCGAAACCCGGCTCAGGCCCCCTTGGTCAATTATAACGTCCGGCCCGGCCTTCTCGAGCCATTTGCGGTGGAATCGCTCCACGTTTTCGCCCGCGTGCGGGTCCTGGCCCGGCTCGCTTTGCGATTGGTGATGAATCACCACGCTGGCCGGCTCATAAACCGTCAACCACCCGCGCTCCTGGAACCGCAGGCACAGGTCCATGTCCTCGCTGCCGTTCCAGAACCCCTCATCGAATCCACCCGCCTCGTCGAAGCACGATTTTCGCGCCAGCATGCAGGCGGCCGTAACCGCTTGATAGACCCGGCGCTGGTTGGCCATGGGATAATCCGCCTTCTCCTTGGCAAAAAGGTGAAAGCCCAGCAACGGATCGTGGTCCCAGCAATCCGCCACGGCGATCCCCGCGTGTTGTATGGTCCCATCTGGAAAAAGCAGCTTGCTCCCGACGGCCGCGATGGCGGGGTCGCCTTCGGCCAGAAAAAAGAGCGGTCCGAGCCAATTGGGTTGCGGTTCAGTGTCGTTGTTGAGGAACAAACAGTAGCGTCCGAGGGCCGCCCGCGCGCCTTGATTGCAGGCTTTGGCGAAACCCGCGTTGTCCCGATTAAAAACGGCGCGCAATCGTCCGGACGCCTCCTCGGCGCGCAGAAAATCCGCAGTGCCGTCAGTCGAGCCGTTGTCCACGACGATGATCTCGTGTCGCGGCGCGGGCGTGTTCGCCTGGAGCGCGCGGAGGCATTGGCGTGTCAAATCGAGCTTGTTGAAAGTCGGGATGATGATCGAGATTTGCGGCATTTCCATCGCGGGCGGCGGGGTGGGAGGTTTTTGCGCGGGCCGGGGCGTCAGAGCCGGCGCCGCCGTGGCGGCCGGGACTTGGAACAACGCCGGCACCGCGAGGTGCGCCGCCGCTCCTTTTCCGAAGAACCGGTGAACTTTGTCCGCGAACTTCCGCGCCAGGGCCACGTCGCGCTCCGGGGACATCACCTGTTCCCGGGCCACTTCCAGCAAGCCGGCTTGTTCCTCGAAAGTGTTGGCGTCCCTGACGAGAAACACCTTGCAGCCGCACAGCGCGGCCTCGCACGCCATCAAGGTGCTCAAGTCCAGCGTGTAAAAATTCTTCGCCTTTCGCAGCAGGGCCAGCGTCGTCATGTGCGCGAATTGCGCCGCCTCAGCCGCGCCTTTGTCTTGGGAAAAGTTCGCGGGCGGAATCAGCGCGCATTCCATCTTCGGCAGCGCTTTGGCTCCGGCCTTTCCCACGTAGAGCACGTTCTCGATGGTCTTTGGCTCCGGAAAACACCACTCATCGTCAAGAATCGGGATGTTGATGATGTCGTCCTCAGTCAAAGGATGGTCGCAGTGCGCCTGCACGTTGGCGAGATATTTGCGGTGATAGACAATCGCGCATTCGTCTTTGGCAATCCGGTCGCCGCCAAAACATCCGTAAGCATAGTAAAGCATGTATCGGCAGATGCGCCCGGCCCCGTGACGGTTGCCCCGGCTGGCGTCGGGATAAACCGCTATGTCCCCGGGCAGCGCTTGCTGGCGCACAGGAATGGTCGGGTTATAAAAGCACGGCGCGGTCACGGCCACCGGGATGTCGGCCGAACGGAGCAGCGCGGCCAAATAATGCATCACGCGAATCCCGGCGCAGCAGGAGTTGTAGCCGTACGTATTCACCAAAATGGTGCTTGCACCCTCCCGGACGGCGCCACGCCTGGCTTCTCCCAACCGTCCCAAATCCTTCGCAGCGGGTTGCGGCTGGATCGGCGCCGCTGCCGCCGGCTTGGGTGGAAGTGAGGGCGCTGAGGGCCGGACGCCGGGCGTGTCGGAAGCGGGCGTGCTCATGAAATTTAATGCACAGGCTAGTCGATGGATTGCAGGAGGCTGAGAACGTTTTGAGACAATTGATTGGCCTGCGACGTCAGGGCCGTGCCGGGCTGGTTGAGGATGCTCAAGCGGGCAAAATCGGTCGCCTGGTCCGCGCCCGACTGGTCCTGGATTTCCCAATCGGCATCCTGCTCTTCAGCGGGCGTGGCCGTCAGGCGCTGGAGCGACGCGTCCATTTGGCTGGCCGCCGGACTGTTTTGCGCCGTGGAAGCCTGGGCGCCCGGTTCCGTCCGGTTTTGCGCAAGAGCCAGGGCGGCGGTATCGGTGGAGAGATCAGTGTTAATGAGCATGGGCTGGGGTTTCGAGGGTTGCGGCGTCTGGCATGGGGGTCAACCGCGGCAGCTTGCCGCGGGCGTTGGTCAGGGCCTCCTGATTGTTCTTCTGAATCTCATCATAGACTTCCTGGCGATGCACCGGAACATTGATCGGCGCGGCGATGCCGATTTTGACCACGTCGCCGTCCAGGCGCATGATCTTGATCGTGATGCGGCCATCAATCACAATGCTTTCGCCAGGCTTTCGGGAAAGGATGAGCATAAGCGTGTCGGGTAGCGGGCGTTTAGGCAGTGGGTACTGGATGCCGGATGGCATACTCGGCGGCGTTGACCGGAATGACCTGCTTGCCAATGAGAGTGCGCCGGTTAATGACAATCGGGCCTCTCAAATTGACGGTCGCCCGTCCTTGGCCGCGCACCGTCACGATGTTCAAAACAAAGGCGTCGGAAGGCTCCGCCAACTCAAGGAACTCGACGTCCAAATCGCTCAGGTCGGGATTGTAGTCGCTCAGAATATACTGGGGCGGCACGACCACGAAGGCGCGTTTGGGGTTGTCGAGCATCTGGAGCCACATGAAGGGCGCCTCTTCGGGGCGGGTCAGGAGTTTGTAGTTCTTGACTCGCTCGAAACCCAGAAGGCCGTCCGGCATCTGGATCACACTATTGTCGTTGGCAGCGCGTGTTTCCGGCTCCATAAGCTCTAAGGTATTCATGCAATTACGTCATTCGTCATCATGGCATAAGCAGCGGCCATGCCACGGAGTTTTCACCCTCAAAATAGGCCAAACCAGCCCCAATAGCGAGAAACAACCGGCAAAAATAACCCCCACCCCGCCCCGCATGGACATATTTGCCGCGCCAGCCAAGCCGCCGGAAGGCCGCATCTACTTCCCGTGTTTCAGGGTTGTCATTCCTGCAAAGGCGGGCTTGGTTGCCACCATGAAGCCGAACCCGGTTGTCAAACCAGAAGACCGAGGCCGGCAGCACGCCGATCTGCACCCCTCGAAAAACCAATCTCCGCCTCCTAAGTGGGACAGTTTTTTGGGTTCGAGCGGCCAACGGTGCCGTATGCCGTGGTGGCGTGTGTGCTGGTGGGATTGTGGTCGGGATTTGCCGTCGCCATTTGCCAGGGCATGGCGTGGTTTAAACGTTTGGCGGTGGTCGCCTTATCCGCACCGCTCCGGCCCTCGATCCACATTCTTCGCGGCGAGAACCGCGCCCCCTCACCCGGTGCGTCCAAGCTGCTTACGCGCTTCCGAGAGCCCGCAGTCTTTCATTGAAATCTGTTCTGGCATGGTCCAGATTTGTCTCTGGCCACAGCAACACGCGCAGCCGCATGAGCTATAATACAGAAAAGGTCACCGGCATCGGCGGAATCTTCTTCAGTGCGTGGATTACTGACCCGGAAGGCAATCGCATCGAATTATGGGAGCCGAAGAGCAAGTGAAATAATCAGGGAGAATTAGACCGCTTCCGATGTCAGCACACTCCAGCCATCCGCCCGGCCCGTCTTTGGTGGGTTTATTGGCCGTGTCAGCAGGGGCAACCGTCGCCAACCTGTATTATTCACAGCCGATTCTGGAAACCATTGCCCGCCAGTTCAGTGTTTCCACCAGCGCGGCGAGCCTGGTTGTCACGCTCACACAGCTTGGCTACGCTTTGAGTCTGCTGCTGGTAGTTCCGCTGGGGGATATTCTTGAGCGGCGCAGGCTGATTGTGATGACATCCGCGATTTCGGCATTGATGCTGGTCGCCGTGGCGCTTTCGCCGGGATTCCGCTACATGCTCCTGACCAGCTTTTTGCTGGGGGCAGCCAGTGTCGCTCCTCAACTGGTCGTACCCTATTCGGCCGGTTTGGTCGGGATTGAAAGTCGTGGCCGGGTGGTGGGAATGGTCATGAGCGGGTTGTTGGTGGGCATTCTGCTGTCGCGGGCCTTCAGCGGTCTGCTGGCGGCTGCCGCCGGCTGGAGGGCTGTGTATTGGACCAGCGCCGGGCTGGTGCTGGGCTTGAGCATCCTGCTCAGATGTCGTCTGCCCTCGCAAAGACCCGATAATGAGTTGCCACCCCATTACGGACAGTTGCTGGCCTCCCTTTGGGATGTCGTGCGCAGCCAACCGGTATTGCGCCGGCACTCCGCCATTGGCGCCTGTGGGTTTGGCGCCTTCAGTGTTTTCTGGACGACGTTGGTTTTCCATTTGGCCAGTTTGCCAGGCCACTATGGCAGCAACGTGGCTGGATTATTTGGCCTGTTTGGAGCGGCGGGCGCGTTGGCCGCACCGGTGGCGGGCCGGCTGGCCGACCGGCACGACGCCCGGCTGGTCAATGGAACAGCCCTTCTGCTGGTGGTGGCGGCGTTTGTTCTTATGGGCGCCGCGGGACATTCCCTGGCAGCTCTGGCCGCGGGCGTCGTATTGATGGACGCCGGAGTGCAAGGCAGTCACATCTCCAATCAGACGCGCATCTTCGCCTTGAACGCCACCCTGCGAAACCGGGTGAACTCCGTTTACATGGTCACCTATTTCATCGGCGGCGCGTTTGGCTCCGCGATCGGCTCCTGGGCCTGGGCACATGGCGGCTGGCCGGGCGTATGTTGGTGCGGAGGCGCTTTGGGTGCGGCCGGCCTGCTCCCCTTGCTGATCCCCCGTTCCGTTCCTGATGACAAGAGTCGCGCTGACAGACGATAAAGACTCACGTTCAGCCGCCCTTTCAGGGCTTGGAAAAACGGCGCCGGCCAGCCCAGGGCGCCGCTATGATGATGTAAATATTATGCGGTTAGATGTCTTGCATAATGCAATTTCTGTGGTATTGTGACGGCAGTGGCTGGGGACGGTTTGTTCTTTGGAAGGCCGCGGATTGGGGCGTTTGGGCGGTGAACCCGTTTGAACCACGCCATGCCCCGGTTGACGCGGCTGTTGATCCGCCTTCGCGCGGAGCGCTGGCCCCGTTTCCGGC